>NZ_JBDIVG010000005.1:0-120453 GCF_039631275.1 Janibacter sp. LM | reverse complement strand
CGGCTCGCCAGAACACCCACGGAAGCGTCAGGAGAGCCGGAAAAGGTGGCGCGGGCCACGATGCGGTCGGGTCATCGAGGGGCTGGGGCACGCAGTAGTCTGCGACGCATGGCCATCAGCAAAGTCCTCATCGCGAACCGCGGCGAGATCGCCGTCCGCATCGCCCGTGCCTGCGCCGACGCAGGCATCGGCTCCGTCGCCGTCTACGCCGAGCCCGACCGTGACGCCTTGCACGTCAAGGTCGCCGACGAGGCGTACGCCCTCGGTGGGCAGACGCCCGCCGACAGCTACCTGCTCCAGGACAAGCTCCTCCAGGTCGCCAAGGACGCCGGTGCCGACGCGGTCCACCCGGGCTACGGCTTCCTCGCGGAGAACGCCGACTTCGCCCAGGCCGTCCTCGACGCCGGGCTGGTCTGGATCGGGCCGAGCCCGCAGGCCATCGACGCGCTCGGCGACAAGGCCAAGGCCAAGCACATCGCCGTCAAGGCCCACGCCCCGCTGGCCCCCGGCACCAACGACCCGGTCAAGGACGCCGACGAGGTCATCGCCCTGGCGCAGGAGTTCGGTCTGCCGATCGCCATCAAGGCCGTCTACGGCGGCGGCGGCCGCGGCCTCAAGGTTGCCCACACCATGGAGGAGATCCCCGAGCTCTACGACTCCGCCGTCCGCGAGGCCGTCACGGCCTTCGGCCGCGGCGAGTGCCTCGTGGAGAAGTTCCTCGACAAGCCCCGCCACGTCGAGACCCAGTGCCTCGCCGACCAGCACGGCAACGTCGTCGTCGTCTCCACGCGTGACTGCTCCCTGCAGCGCCGCAACCAGAAGCTCGTCGAGGAGGCACCCGCCCCCTTCCTCACCGAGGAGCAGCACGCCGAGCTCGTCCGCGCGTCCAAGGCGATCCTCAAGGAGGCCGGGTACGTCGGCGCCGGCACCTGCGAGTACCTCGTCGCCCAGGACGGCACGATCTCCTTCCTCGAGGTCAACACCCGCCTGCAGGTCGAGCACCCCGTGACCGAGGAGGTCACCGGCATCGACCTCGTCCGCGAGATGCTGCGCATCGCCGACGGCGAGGAGCTCGGCTACGACGACCCTGTCGCCCGCGGTCACTCCTTCGAGTTCCGCATCAACGGCGAGGACGCCGGCCGCAACTTCATGCCGGCCCCCGGCACCGTCACCAAGATGCGCGTGCCCCACGGCCCGGGTGTCCGCTGGGACGCCGGCATCGAGGAGGGCGACACCGTCGCCGGCGCCTTCGACTCGATGATCGCCAAGCTCATCGTCTCCGGCGCCACGCGCCAGCAGGCCCTCGAGCGCTCGCGCCGCGCCCTGGCCGAGCTCGTCGTCGACGGCATGCCGACGGTGGTCCCCTTCCACCGGGCGATCGTCTCCGACCCGGCCTTCGCGCCGGAGGGTGACGCCCCCTTCAGCGTCCACACCCGCTGGATCGAGACCGAGTTCGACAACCAGATCGCCCCCTACGGCGGCGAGGTCGGCGAGGCAGCGGACGAGGGCGAGCGCCAGAAGATCACCGTCGAGGTCGGCGGCAAGCGCCTCGAGGTCGTCCTGCCCGGTGGACTCTCGCTCGGTGGTGGCGGAGGTGCCGCGGCCAAGAAGAAGGCCCCGAAGCGCTCCGGCGGGGGTGGCGGCGGCGCCGCGGCCTCCGGCGACAGCCTCACCGCGCCGATGCAGGGCACCATCGTCAAGATCGCCGTCGAGGAGGGCCAGCAGGTGGCCGAGGGCGACCTGGTCGTCGTCCTCGAGGCGATGAAGATGGAGCAGCCGATCACCGCGCACCGGGCCGGCACCATCACCGGCCTGGCCGCCGAGGTCGGGGCCACGGTCAGCAACGGCGCGGTCATCGCCGAGATCAAGGACTGATGAGCGCCTCCCCCACGAGCCTCGACGCCGCCCCCGGCACGCCCTCGCGGCGTACCGGGGGCGGCCTCGTCATCGCCGTCCTCGCGCTGTGCGGCACCGTCGTCTCGCTCCAGCAGACGATGGTGCTGCCGCTCGTCCCCGAGCTGCCCGCCCTCATCGGCACCAGCACCGGCAATGCCTCGTGGATGGTGACCGCGACCCTCGTCGCCGGCGCCGTCGCGACCCCGGTCATCTCCCGCATGGCCGACATGTACGGCAAGCGGCGGATGATCCTCGTGACCCTGGCGATCGTCGCCCTCGGGGCGCTCGTGGGCGCCTTCGCCACCACCCTCCCGCTCCTGCTCCTCGCCCGTGCCCTGCAGGGCATGGGCATGGCACTCGTGCCGGTCGGGATCGCGACGATGCGCGACGAGCTCGACCCCGACCGCGTGCCCCTGGCCGTGGCCCTGATGAGCGCGACCCTGGCCATCGGTGCCGGCGTCGGCCTGCCCCTCGGCGGCTACCTCGCCGAGGCCTTCGACTGGCACGTCGTGCTGTGGCTGCCGGGCGTGCTCGCGCTCGTCATGCTGGCGCTGGTGCTCGTCACCGTCACGGAGTCGAGCGTGCGCACCGCCGGCGCCTTCGACCACCGGGGCGCCGTGCTGCTCAGCCTCGCCCTCGTCCTGCTGCTCCTCGCGGTCTCCAAGGGCTCGGACTGGGGCTGGACGGACGCCCGAACCCTCACGTCCGTCGCCGCGGGGGTCGCGCTGCTCGCGGTCTTCGTACCGCTCGAGCTGCGCATCCCGAACCCCCTCGTCGACATCCGCACCGCCGCGCAGCCGGTCGTCATGGCGGCCAACGCCATCTCGGTCTTCATGGGGTTCGCGATGTTCGTCAACATGCTCGTCTCGACGCAGCTGCTGCAGACCCCCACGAGCACCGGGTACGGCCTGGGCCTGGACGCACTCCACGCCGGGCTGTGGATGGCCCCGTCGGCCGCGGCCTTCGGACTCCTCGCGCCGCTGTCGGGGTGGGTCACCCGCCGCTTCGGCCCCGAGCTGGCCATCGGCCTCGGCGGCGCGATCATGACGATCTCCTACCTCGCCCGCATCCCGCTGAGCGGCACGGTCACCCTCGTCGTCCTCGGCACGATCACGGTGACCATCGGCACCGCCCTGGCCTACTCGGCGCTGCCGACGCTCATCATGCGCTCGGTCCCCGTCACCGAGACGGCGGCGGCCAACGGCCTGAACACCCTGCTCCGCTCCGTGGGCACCTCGAGCGCCAGCGCGGTCACCGCCGCCGTGCTCGCCGCTAGCGTCTCGGCGGCGACGCAGGGGCACCCGAGCTTCGGCGCGCTGCAGCTGATGTTCGTCCTCGCCGCCAGCGCCGCGGCCGTCTCGACGGGCGTCATCGTCCCCTTCCTGCGGCGGCGGGTCGCGGAGGGCGAGACCCAGTCGACCGAGCGGCTCACCGTCGACCACGTCGTCCGGGGCCGGGTCGTGGACCCGCAGGGCCGTGGGGTGCCTGGCGCGATCGTCACCGTCCTCGGGGGGCGCGGCAGCCACATGGACTGGGCGCACACGGACTCGGCGGGCGACTTCAGCGTCGCCACCGGCGGCCGGATGCGCCACCTCTTCGTCGTCTCGGCCATCGGGTGGGCGCCCGTCTCGGCGTACCCGGACCTCTCCGAGGACCGGACGCTCGCCCCCTTCGTCGTCGGGGAACGGCTCACCGTCTCCGGGCGGGTCACCGACGAGCAGGGGCACGCGGCCGCGGACGCGTCGGTGGTCATCACCCGTCGCACGGGTGGCTCGGTCTCGTGGGTGCGCACGGACGCGGACGGCAGCTACGCGCTCCCCCTGCCGCGCGAAGGGGGCTACGACCTGACCGCGGTCGACCGCGCGTCGGGCGCCACCGCGAGCCGGCTCATCGCCGTCGGAGGACGCTCCATCACCCTCGACCTGCAGCTGGTCGCGGCGGCTCAGCCGGGCAGCTTGCCGCAGCCCGTCGGGTCGGACTGACGCTCGGGGTCGGTCTGACCCTTGGGGTCGGTCTGACCCTCGGGCCCGGTCTCCTGCTCGGTCGGCAGCCCGATCCTGTCCTCGAGGAAGTCGCCGGCCGTGTCGATGATCGACGTGAACCTGCCACCGGTGCGCTGGTCCACGGCGTCCTGGACCTTGTCGATCGCGCTGCGCGCCTGGTCCGGGTGGTCACGCGCCGCGTCCCGCGCCTTGTCGACGTACTCGCCACCGTTGAACTGCTGCGGGGTGTTGCCCATGGTCGGCTCCTTCGTCACGGAGCCGCCGGTCGGCCCCCTTCGACCCTAGCGGCGGATCAGTCCTCGCGACGGGGGTGCAGACGACGCGCGGCCTCCGCGAGCGTCCCCGTGAGCGAGGGGTAGACGGTGAAGGTCGAGGCGACCTGGTCGACCGACAGGCGGTTGTGGACCGCGATGGCGACCGGGAAGATCAGCTCGGAGGCCCGCGGGGCCACGACGACCCCGCCGAGGACCGTGCCGGTGCCGCGGTAGGCGAAGAGCTTGACGAAGCCCTCGGTGATCCCGAGCATCTTGGCGCGCGGGTTGCGCGAGAGCGGCATCGTCACGGCCTCGACGTCGGGGTTGTCCGCGGCGTCGGCAGCGGTGAGCCCGACCGTCGCGATCTCGGGGTCCGTGAAGACGTTGGCCGAGACGGCCGAGAGGCGAAGGGGGGCCACCGCGTCACCCAGCGCGTGCGCCATGGCCGTGCGGCCCTGCATGGCCGCGACCGACGCGAGGGCGAAGACTCCGGTGCAGTCCCCCGCCGCGTAGATGCCGCGGACCGAGGTGCGCGAGACCCGGTCGGTGACGACGTGGCCCGAGTCGCTCAGCTCGACCCCGACCTCCTCGAGGCCGATGTCGCGGGTGTTGGGCACGGCCCCGACGGCGATGAGCACGTGGCTGCCCTCGACCTCGCGGCCGTCCTCGAGCGTGACGACGACGCCGTCGCCGCGGCGCTGCGCCGAGGCCATCCGCGAGCGGTTGAGCACGGTCATGCCGCGACGGCGGAAGACGTCCTCGATGACCGCGGCCGCGTCCTGGTCCTCGCCCGGCAGGACGAGGTCGCGCGAGGAGACGAGCGTGACGTCCGCGCCGAGGCCGAGGTAGGCCTGGGCGAGCTCGGCGCCGGTGACACCGGAGCCGACGACGATGAGCCGCTCCGGCATGTCCGGCAGCGCGTAGATCTGCTGCCAGGTGAGGATCCGCTCGCCGTCCGGCTGAGCGGCCGCCAGCACCCGCGGGCTCGCCCCCGTGCTGAGGAGCACGACGTCGGCCTCGACGGTCTCGGTGCCCGTGCCGGTGGTGACCTCGACCGTGCTCGGCGAGGTGAGCCGGCCGGTCCCGGGCAGCACGCGCACGCCCACCTCGGCGAGGCGGGCGCTGATGTCGGCGGACTGCGCGGCGGCCAGATCCAGGACGCGCTGGTTGATGGCCCCCAGCTCCGCGACGGTCTCGGTCGCGACGTCCCCCTCGGGGTCCTCGAGGTGGACGCCGAGCTCGGCGGCGGTCCCGATGCCACCGAGGTAGTCGGCGGTCGCGATGAGGGTCTTGCTCGGGACGCAGTCGGTGAGCACCGCGGCCCCGCCGATGCCGTCCCGGTCGACGACGGTGACGGAGGCGCCGAGGTGGGCCGCGACGAGCGCCGCCTCGTAGCCGCCGGGTCCGCCACCGAGGATCACTACTGAGCTGGTTCGTGTCACGCCACCCATCCAACCACCCTTGTAGATTGCGGCTGTGACCGAGCAGACCCACAGCCAGGACCCCTTCGCCCTCGCCCGTGAGGCGGCGGCCGTCATCGCCGACCGCACCGGTGTCGAGCGCCACGACGTCGCCCTCGTGCTGGGCTCCGGCTGGGGCCAGACCGCGGACCTCGTCGGCGAGACGGTCACGACGATCGAGCAGGCGCAGGTGCCGGGTTTCTCCACCGCCGCCGTCGCCGGCCACTCCGGGCAGATGCGCTCCGTCGACATCGCCTCCTCGGGTCGTCGCGCGCTCGTCTTCGGCACCCGGACCCACTACTACGAAGGGCGGGGCGTGCGGGCCGTCGTGCACGCCGTCCGCACGGCGGCCGCGGCCGGTTGCCGGGCGATCGTCCTCACCAACGGGTGCGGCGGCCTGCGGCCGGAGTGGGGGCCCGGCACGCCGGTCCTCATCAGCGACCACCTCAACCTCACGGCGACCTCGCCGATCGAGGGCGCCAACTTCGTCGACCTCACCGACCTCTACTCCCCCCGCCTGCGCGAGCTGGCCCGCGAGATCGACCCCGAGCTCGACGAAGGCGTCTACGCCCAGTTCCGCGGGCCCCACTACGAGACGCCGGCCGAGGTGCGCATGGCCGGGATCCTCGGCGCCGACCTCGTCGGCATGAGCACGGCGCTCGAGGCGATCGCCGCGCGCGAGGCCGGGCTCGAGGTCCTCGGGCTCTCCCTGGTCACCAATGCCGCTGCCGGCATCAGCGAGACGCCGCTGGCGCACGACGAGGTCGTCGCCGCCGGGCAGGCTGCCGCCGAGCGCTGCGGCACCCTCCTCGCCGACATCGTGGGGCGCATCTGATGAGCGAGTACTCCGGTCGCCACTCCGCCACCGAGCTGCCCGACGACCTGCTCGTCGCGGCCGCGGAGTGGGCGGCCGACGACCCCGACCCGGTCACCCGCGCCGAGCTCCAGGACCTGGTCACCGCGGCCGAAGGGGGTGACGCCGTCGCCGTCGCCGACCTCACCGGCCGCTTCGCCGGTCTCCTGCAGTTCGGCACCGCCGGGCTGCGCGGCGCCCTGGGGGCCGGGCCGCACCGGATGAACCGCTCCGTCGTCATCCGCGCCGCCGCCGGCCTCGTGGCCCACCTGAAGACCCTGGGAGACGGCGCCTTCGTCGTCGTCGGGCGGGACGCGAGACACAACTCCGACGCCTTCGCCATCGACACGGCCGCCGTGGTCGTGGCTGCGGGCGGTCGGGCGGCGGTCCTGCCGCAGCCGCTGCCGACGCCGGTGCTCGCCTTCGCGATCCGTCACCTCGGCGCCGACGCCGGGGTCATGGTGACGGCCAGCCACAACCCGCCGCAGGACAACGGCTACAAGGTCTACCTCGGCGACGGCCGCCAGATCGTCCCGCCGAGCGACGCGCAGATCGCCGCGCAGATCGACCGGGTGGCGAGCGTCGCCGACGTCCCGCGCGCCGAGGGCGGGTGGGAGGTGCTCGGCGACGAGGTGCTCGAGGCCTACCTCGACGCGATCGCCGGAGTCGTCGCCCCGGACACCCCGCGCGACCTGCGGGTGCTGCACACCGCGCTGCACGGTGTCGGCGACGGCACGGTCCAGGCGGCCTTCACCCGGGCGGGTTTCGCTGCGCCCCAGCAGGTCCCGAGCCAGGCCGCGCCGGACCCGGACTTCCCCACGGTGGCCTTCCCCAACCCCGAGGAGGACGGCGCGCTCGACGCCGCCCTGGCCGCCGCCCGCGAGAGCGGGCCCGACCTGGTCATCGCCAACGACCCGGACGCCGACCGGTGCGCGGTGGCCGTCCCGGACGCCGGCGTCGACGGCGGGTGGCGGCTGCTGCGCGGTGACGAGCTCGGCGTGCTGCTCGCCTCCCACCTCATCGTGCGCGGGGTGCCCGAGGGACGTCGCATGGCCAGCTCGATCGTCTCCTCCCGGCTGCTCGCCGCGATGTGCCGCCAGTCCGGGGTGGCCCACGATGAGACGCTCACGGGGTTCAAGTGGATCGCCCGCGTCGAGGACCTGCACTACGGCTACGAGGAGGCGCTCGGCTACTGCGTCGCGCCCGACCTCGTCCGGGACAAGGACGGGGTCTCGGCCGCTCTCCTCGTCGCCGAGCTCGCCGCGATCCTCAAGGCCGAAGGCAGGACCCTCCAGTCGGTCCTCGACGACCTGCACACCCAGCTCGGCGTGCACGCGACGGACGCCTTCTCCATCCGGGTCACCGACCTCGCCGACATCGTCGTGCTCATGGCGCGCCTGCGCCGGACGCCACCGACGGAGGTCGCCGGCTCACCGGTCACGAGCAGCGAGGACCTGGCGCTGGGGGACGGTCGGCTGCCGCCGACCGAGGGCCTGCGCTACCTGCTCGACGACGGCTCGCGGATCATCGTGCGCCCCTCCGGGACGGAGCCCAAGCTCAAGGTCTACCTCGAGGCCATCGAACCGGTGGCCGCGCCCGAGGACCTCGGCGCGGCTCGCGAGCGCGCGGCGGAGCGCCTGGGCCGGGTGCGGGCAGCGATGGAGGGCCTCACCGCCCTCTAGACTCTCCCTTCGTGCCCACGCCCACCCCTGCCCCCGAGACCGGCCGCATCGTCGTCCTCGCGGGGCCGAGCGGATCGGGCAAGTCGCGGCTCGCCGGTCGCCTCCGGCGCCGGCACGGGTGGCCCGTCGTGCGGCTGGACGACTTCTACAAGGACGCCGACGCCCCGGACCTGCCGCTCAGCGAGGAGCTCGGGATGGTCGACTGGGACCACCCGGCCAGCTGGGACGAGGACGCCGCGGTCGCCTCCCTCCGCCGGCTGCTCACGACGGGCCAGACATCGATGCCCGTGTACGACATCAGCGTCTCGCGCGCCACCGGCACGCACACAGTGACCGCCCACGCGCACGACCTCGTCGTCGCCGAGGGCATCTTCGCGGCGGAGGCCATCCCGGCGCTGCGCGCGGCCGGGCTGCTGCACTCCGCGTGGTGCATCCGCCACCACCGGCTCAAGACCTTCGTCCTGCGCCTGGCGCGCGACCTCAGGGAGCGCCGCAAGCCCCCGCTCACGCTCGTCCACCGCGGCCTGGTGCTCATGCGCGAGGAACCGCGCGTCGTGGCTCGTCACGTCGAGCTGGGCGCGCGCTGCGCCACGCCGTCGCAGGCCGAGCGGCTGCTGGCCGGGCACCGTCCGAGCTGCGCCTGAGGACCCGGCGGTGGCGACGACGTCGTACCTGACGATCGCCCACGACGGCGAGGTCGAGATCGAGGTCAGGCGGTCCCGTTTCCGCTGCACGCTCGAGCGCGTCGAGACGCAGGACGAGGCGCGGGCCGTCGTGGAGCGGCTGCGCACGCAGCACTGGGACGCCCGGCACCACTGCTCTGCCTTCGTCCTCGGGCCCGAGCGCGGGACCACGCGCTCGTCCGACGACGGCGAACCCTCGGGGACCGCTGGTGCGCCCATGCTCGAGGTGCTCCTCGGGCACGGTGTGTCCGACGTCGTCGCGGTCGTGACCCGCTGGTTCGGTGGTGTGCTCCTCGGCACCGGTGGCCTGGTCCGCGCCTACGGCGACTCCGTGCGCGCCGGGCTGGCGGACGTCGGCACCCTGCGCCGCACGCTGGTCACCGAGCACGAGCTCGTCGTCCCGCACGCCGAGGCCGGCCGGATCGACAACGAGCTGCGCGCCCGGGGCGTCCGCGTGCACGGCGCCCGGTACGCCGCCGAGGTGACGCTGCGGCTCGGCGTCGCCGCCACCGACCAGGACACGCTGCCCCCGCTCGTGGCCGAGCTGACCGCGGGCACCGGCCGGCTGCGCGAGGTGGGCTCGCGCTGGGTGGACGGCGGGCGCGACGCCACCACCTAGGCTTGCGGCCATGACGCGACCCCCCTTCGCCGCCGGCAGCACGCTCACCGTCCAGGACGTCGCCGACCTCATCGACCATGCGCTGCTCAAGCCGGAGCTGACGCCCGACGAGGTCGCCACCTCGGTCCGCGAGCTCGCCGCGCAGCGCATCTGGAGCGTCTGCGTGCGGCCCAGCGACGTGGCCCTGGCCAGGGAGACCATCGCCGAGGTCGCCGGCAGCCCGACGCGGGTGTGCACGGTCATCGGCTTCCCCCACGGCACGACGTCGACCGCCGCCAAGGTCGCCGAGTCGCGGCAGGCCCTCGCCGACGGTGCGAGCGAGCTCGACATGGTCCTCAACATCGGCCGGCTGCGCGGCGGGGACGTCACCGCGGTGCGTGACGACATCGCGGCCGTCGTCGACGTCGGGCACGCGGCCGGCGCGATCGTCAAGGTCATCTTCGAGACCGCGCTGCTGGACGAGCGGGCGAAGGTCGACGCGTGCCGGGCGAGCGCCGATGCCGGGGCGGACTTCACCAAGACGGCCACCGGGTTCGCGGGAGGCGGCGCCACCCTCGCCGACGTCGCGCTGATGCGCGCCCACACCCCCGAGCGCATGGAGGTCAAGGCCTCCGGCGGCGTCCGCGACATCGCGACCCTCCTGGCGATGCTCGCCGAGGGCGTCACGCGCATCGGCACCTCGAGCACCGCGGCCCTGCTCGCCGAGGCCGAGCAGCTCGGTCCGGACGGCCTGGTCATCCCCGACCCCGGCCGGACCACCGACGCCGCCCCCAGCGCCACCTACTGACCCCTCCCTCCTCGGTGGAGGCGAACGCGCTGACCTTTCGTCCGCGCGTCAGCATCCACTCGTGAGACGCCGGTGCGCGGTGACGACCTGGGCCATGAAGTCCTCCTCCAAGGTGCGCAGCCCGATCGTGTCGATCCGCAGCACGGTGTCCCCGGCCAACGTCGCGAAATTGTGCCGCAGGTTGTCGTCGCTCACCGCCAGTCCCCACCGGTGGCCGGCTCCGTCGATCTCGACGACGAGGCCGCAGGCCCATCGCACGTCGAGGTAGATCCGGCCCCTGGGACCGCGCCTGACGACCTGCCGCTGCGGCTCCGGCAGGCCGTGGATCCGGCAGATCCGGGCGAAGTCGAGCTCGCTCAGCGCCTGGGCGCCACCCGCGATGTCGGCGGCGAGGAGCCTGATGAACTTCCGTCGGGTGCGACCGCGCACCTCGCGGGTGGCGACGACGAGCTGGTCCCCCGTGACCAGGCGCTGCTGGACGGGCAGCACCATGATGAGCGCCGCCTGTCGGTCCGAGCGGGCCCAGTGCGCTCCCCTCACGGCTGCCGGCCCGGGTGCCGCGACCGGGAGACCGGTCGCGCTGACATGGCGACGAGGGCGCGTGCGCACCTTGTGGAGCACGACCCCGTCGACGGGGTGGGTCCTCGCGGTGTGCGGCACCGAGACGTGGATGCTCGGCTCGGCGAATCCCGTGAGCCCCCTGTGGTGCAGTGCGCTCACGCCGTCGACCACGGCGATGCGCTCGCCCACCTCCCAGACCGCGCGCCAGCGCTGGGCGAGCAGGCTCAGGTCGCCCGTGTGGACCGCGATGGTCCATCGCCCGTGCTCACGCCAGCGACCCGCACGGACGTGGCCGCGCACCTCGTCGCGGTCGATCCCCGCCGCCCGCAGCATCCGCCGGGAGGCGACGCCGTCCTGCGCAGCAGCCGCTGCCACGGCGACCCGGTGCACGGCCCTGATGCGTTCGATCACGGACCCAGCACACCGGCTGCGAGCTGACCGAGGGCGGCGGACCACCGGGCTGTGGGTACCCGCGTCGTGAGCTCGCCCCCTGGGGACGAATCGGTGGAGGTGTACGCGCGGGGGTTTCCCCGGCGCGTACACCTCCACCCGGTCAGGGTCGGGTGGCAGCCGCTGCGTAGCCCGGCTTGATCGTCCCCTCGATGAGCTCCAGCCGCTCGTCGAAGGGGAGGAAGGCCGACTTCATCGCGTTGGTCGTCACCCAGCGCAGGTCCTCGAGCGTCCAGCCCGCCTCGGTGACCAGCGCGGTCATCTCCTTGGTCATCGACGTGTCCGACATCAGCCGGTTGTCGGTGTTGAGGGTGACGCGGTAGCGCAGCAGCGCGAGCAGGGTGATGGGGTGGGCGGCGATCGACGGCGCGGCGCCGGTCTGGACATTGCTGTGCGGGCACATCTCGAGCGGCACCCGGGTGTCCCGGACGAAGGACGCCAGCCGCCCGAGCCGCAGCTGCGAGGGGTCCTCCCGCGCGGCCTCGTTGGCGGCGAGGGGGTCGTCGGTGACGGTCGCCCCGCGGAAGCCGATGTCGTCGACGATGCGCACCCCGTGCCCGAGCCGGTCGGCGCCGCACCACTGCAGCGCCTCCCAGATGCTCGGCAGCCCGAAGGCCTCCCCGGCGTGGATCGTGAAGTGCGCGTTCTCGCGGCGCAGGTACTCGAAGGCGTCGAGGTGCCGGCTCGGGGGGTAGCCCGCCTCGGCGCCGGCGATGTCGAAGCCCCCGACCCCGCGGTCGCGGTAGCGCACGGCCAGCTCGGCGATCTCGCGCGACTTGGCCGCGTGGCGCATCGCGGTGAGCAGCCCCCGCACGACGATCGGGTGGCCCTCGGCAGCCGCGGCTTCCTCCCCTTCGCGGAACCCGGCGTCGACCTCCTCGACGACCTCCGTCAGGCTCAACCCGCCCTCGAGGTGCTGCTCGGGGGCGTAGCGCGACTCCGCGTAGACGACCCCGTCGCGGGCCAGGTCGAGGACGCTCTCGCGGGCGACGCGGCGCAGCGCGGGGGCGGTCTGCATGACACCCACGGTGTGCGCGAAGGTCTCGAGGTAGCGCACGAGCGAGCCCGAGTCGGCGGACTCGCGGAACCACCGGGCCAGGCCCTCGACCGTCCGGTCGGACCCGCCCACCGGCAGCTCGTGGCCGACCTCGTCGGCGAGGTCGAGCACGGTCTGCGGCCGCACGCCGCCGTCGAGGTGGTCGTGGAGCACCACCTTGGGCAGCGCCCGGACGGCGGCCTCGTCGAGGCTCATGCCTGGTCCTCGCGGTGCAGCGTGCCGGGGCCGAGGGCCGGTGTGCAGATGGCGACGCGACCGACGTGCTCGGCGATGACCATGCCGCCGGCGACGTCGATGATCGACGGGGAGGTGGTGAGCTCGGGCACCTCAGCGCTCCTCTGCGGTGATGCGGTCCAGCACGATCGGGGACGAAGGGGGCGCCTCCCGCGTGATCCGCCACCCGCCCTCGAGCGCCTGCCGGGCGCGCTCGAAGCGCTCCGGGGTGTCGGTGTGCAGCGTCATGAGCGGCTGACCGGCGCTGACGCGGTCCCCCGGGCGGGCGTGCAGCTCCACGCCGGCGCCGGCCTGCACGGGGTCCTCCTTGCGGGCGCGACCGGCACCCAGCCGCCAGGCCGCGACCCCGACGGACATCGCGTCGAGCTCGGCCAGGTGGCCGTCGGCGTCCGCGGTGATCGTCTCGGTCTCGCGGGCGGTGGGGAGCTCGGCGTCGGGGTCGCCGCCCTGCGCGGAGATCATCCGACGCCACACGTCCATGGCCCGGCCGTCGGCCAGGGCCGCGCGCAGCTCGTCGGTACCGACGTCCTTGCCGGCGGCGCGGGTCATCTCGTCGGCGAGCGCGACGGTGAGGTCGACGACGTCGGCCGGTCCCCCGCCCGAGAGGACCTCGACGGACTCGCGCACCTCGAGGGCGTTGCCGGCGGTCAGTCCGAGCGGCACGGACATGTCGGTGATCAGCGCGACGGTGTCGACCCCCGCGTCGGTGCCGAGGTCGACCATCGTGCGGGCGAGCTCGGTGGCGTCCTCACGGGACTTCATGAAGGCCCCGGACCCGACCTTGACGTCGAGGACGAGCGAGCCGGTGCCCTCGGCGATCTTCTTGCTCATGATCGAGCTGGCGATGAGCGGGATGGCCTCGACGGTCCCCGTGACATCCCGCAGCGCGTAGAGCTTCTTGTCAGCCGGGGCCAGGCCCGCGCCGGCGGCGCAGATGACCGCACCGACGTCCTCGAGCTGGGCGAGCATCTCGGCGTTGGTGAGGTCGGCCCGCCACCCGGGGACGGACTCCAGCTTGTCGAGCGTCCCGCCGGTGTGGCCGAGCCCGCGGCCGGACAGCTGCGGGACGGCGACGTCGAAGACGGCGACGAGCGGCGCCAGGGGCAGCGTGATCTTGTCACCCACGCCGCCGGTCGAGTGCTTGTCCGAGGTGGGGCGGCTCAGGGCGGCGAAGTCCATCCGCTCCCCGCTCGCGATCATGGCCGCGGTCCAGCGCGCGATCTCGGGGCGGGTCATGCCGTTGAGGAGGATCGCCATGGCCAGCGCCGACATCTGCTCGTCGGCGACGACCCCACGGGTGTAGGCGTCGATCACCCAGTCGATCTGCCCGTCCGTGAGCTCTCCCCGGTCACGCTTGGTCCGGATGATGTCGACGACGTCGTGCTGCTCGGTCACGGTGCTCCCTTCGTCAGGTCCTGCGCGCCGAAGGCCTGCGGGAGGATGTCGGCGATCGTCAGCTCCCCCTCGGGGGTCTGGATGCGGCACTGCGGCCCACCGTGCTCCCAGAGGAGCTGTCGGCAGCGGCCGCACGGCATCAGGGTCTCACCGCGTGCGTCGACGCACCACACGGCGACGAGCAGGCCGCCGCCGGTGCGCACGAGGTCGCTCACGAGACCGCACTCGGCGCACAGCCCGACGGCGTACGACGCGTTCTCGACGTTGCAGCCGCTCACCAGCCGCCCGTCGTCGGCGAGGCCGGCGACGCCGACCGGGAAGTGGGAGTAGGGCGCGTACGCCCGCTCCATGGCCTCGACCGCGGTCACCCGCACGCGCTCCCAGTCGGCGTCCGTGACCTCCATGTCAGTGGCCCTCTCCCCTGCGGTAGACCTTGCCGTCGGCCGCGGGCATCCGCAGCCGTTGGCTGGCGAAGGCGAGCACGAGCAGGGTCGTCAGGTGCGGGGCGAAGGGGGTGATCTCGCCCGGGACGGTGTCGCTGAGGGCCCAGTAGACGACGACGACGAGGCCCGCCACGACCGCGAAGGTCCCCTGCACGAACGCTCGGCGGCGCAGGACCTGCCACAGACCGATGCCGAGGAGGACGAGCGCGACGAGGAGCAGCAGCGCGTGCAGCGCGGCGCCGCCGCCGCGCAGCTGGAGCGCGTCCATGTAGCCGAAGAGGCCCGAGCCCATGAGCACGCCACCCGGGCGCCAGTTGCCGAAGATCATCGCGGCGAGACCGATGTAGCCCCGGCCGCCGGTCTGGCCCTCGCGGTAGGCGTCGGAGGCGACCATCGCGAGGAAGCCACCACCGAGCCCGGCGAGGCCGCCCGAGGCGACGACGGCGATGTACTTGTAGAGGTAGACGTTGACGCCGAGCGTCTCGGCGGCCACCGGCGACTCACCACAGCTGCGCACCCGCAGGCCGAAGGGGGTGCGCCACAGGACGTACCACGTCCCGGCGATCAGCAGCAGGGCGATGACGGTGAGGGCGGACAGGCCCGTCGTCGCGGCGCGCAGCACGGCGGCCACCTCGGAGACGAAGAACCAGCCCTTGGCCTCGACGCTGGCCAGCGGCTCCGAGATGCCGGGGATCCCCAGCTTCGGCAGCCCGGGCAGCTGCGGCGACTGGACGTCGCTGCCGCCCTCGACCTGGCCGAAGAAGCGCGCCGCGAGGTAGCTCGCGACACCGACGGCGACGATGTTCAGGGCCACACCGGAGACGATGTGGTCGACGCCGAAGGTGACGGTCGCGAGGGCGTGGACCAAGCCACCGAGCGCACCGCAGACGAGCGCACCGAGCACGCCGCCCCACGGACCGGCGTGGATCGCCCCGAAGGCAGCGCCCCACGTGCCGAGGACCATCATCCCCTCGAGCCCGATGTTGATGACGCCGGCCCGCTCCGACCACAGACCACCGAGGCCGGCGAGGGCCAGTGGCATGGCCCAGGCGAGGGCGGCGCTCAGGGTGCCGGACGAGGCGATGTCGCCCTGCCCGGTGACGACGCGGATCGTCGAGAGCACGACGATGAAGCCGGCGAGGGCCAGCGGCCAGAACCAGAAGGGCACCCGGCGAGAGGGCCGGGCGGGCTCGACCTCGGTCTCGGTCCCGACGCTGAGGGTCATGCCGGGGCTCCTTCCGTCGTGGCATCGAGCTGACGGGCGACGTGCCGCTGCTCCATGCGCTGCTCGATGCGGTGGACGACCTCGTAGGCGATGACGACCGCCAGGAGGATGACGCCCTGGATGATGAAGACGAGCGCGGGCGAGACGTCGGCGCGCAGCTGCAGCCCGTCGCTCGCCTTCTCCAGCCACGACCACAGCAAGGCCGCGAAGGCGATGCCGATCGGGTGGTTGCGGCCGAGGAGGGCGACGCCGATGCCGATGAAGCCGACGCCCGACTGGAAGTTCATGCCGTAGCTGTGGTCGGCGCCGAAGAAGCCCGGCATGCCGATGAGGCCGGCGACGGCACCCGAGGCGATCATCGCGACGAGGACCATCCGCGGGACCTTCACGCCGCTCGCGACCGCGGCCGACTCGGACTCACCGGTCGCGCGCACGTCGAAGCCGAAGCGGGTGCGGTTGATGACGAACCAGTAGCCGATGCCGAGGAGGACCGCGAGGAGGAGCAGGGTGTAGACCTTGCCCGTCGCGCCCGGGACGAGCCCGAGTCCCTCGAGCTGGCTCGAGGCCGGGATCTCCTGCGTGCTGCGGGTGTTGCTGCCCTCGGCGCGCTGTCCCCACGAGCGCAGGCCCCACGCGACGAGGCCGCCGGAGATCGCGTTGAGCATGATCGTCGAGATGACCTCGGAGACGCCGCGGCGGACCTTGAGCCAGCCGGCGATACCGGCCCAGAGACCCCCGACGAGCATCGCGACGAGCAGGGCCAGGACGATGTTGAGCGGCCCGGGCAGCCAGCCGTTGCCGGCGACGAGCGCCGCGGCGAAGGTGGCGATGCGGTACTGGCCGTCGACGCCGATGTTGAACAGCTTCATCTTGAAGCCGACCGCGACGGCGACGGCGGCGATGTAGTAGGTGATCCCGCTGTTGACGATGTTGACGATGGTGCGGGGCTTGGGTTCGGACAGCAGCGTCGCCCACACCTTGCCGACCGGGTCGCCCACCGCGACGAGCACGAGCGAGGTGACGACGAAGGCCACGACGACGGCGAGCACCGGGGCCGCGAGGGTGAGCGCCAGGCGGCGCGGGTCGAGCTTCATGATGCGTCCTTACCGGCGCCGGTCATCGCGCTGCCGAGCTCCTGGCTGGTCACGGTGTCGGGGTCGAACTCACCGGTGATCCGCCCCCGCAGGATGACCTTGATCGTGTCGGAGAGCCCGATGAGCTCCTCGAGGTCGGCGCTGACGAGCAGCACGGCGAGCCCCTCGCGCCGCGCGTCGCGGACGAGGTCCCAGATGGCAGCCTGCGCGCCGACGTCGACGCCTCGGGTCGGGTGGCTCGCGACGAGCACCTTGGGGTGGTGGCTCATCTCGCGGCCGACGATGAGCTTCTGCTGGTTGCCGCCGGACAGCGAGCCGACGGTCACGTCGATGCCCGGGGTGCGCACGTCGTACTCGCGCACGATCCGCTCGGTGTCCGCCTTCGCGGCCGAAGGGGTGAGCAGCCCACGTCTCGAGGACGGCGCCTCCGTCTGGTGGCCCAGCATGCGGTTCTCCCACAGCGGGGCGTCGAGGAGCAACCCTTGGCGGTGGCGGTCCTCCGGGATGTAGCCGACGCCCGCCTCGCGGATGGCGCGCACGTCCCAGTCCGAGATGTCGGTGCCCTCGAGGTGGACGGTGCCGGAGGTCGGCTCGAGCATGCCCATGAGGACCTCGACGAGCTCGGCCTGGCCGTTGCCCTCGACCCCGGCGATGCCCAGGACCTCCCCCGCATGGATGTCCAGCGTGATGTCCTGCAGCAGGTCGCGACCGTGGCCCCGCAGGGTGATCTCCCGCATCGAGAGCACGACCCGGTCGGTGACCGTCGACTCCTCGGTCTGCGGGGTCGGCAGCTCCGAGCCGACCATGAGCTCGGCGAGCTGGCGCGCGGTGACGCCGGCCGGGTCGACGGTGTCGACCGTCGTCCCGCGGCGGATCACGGTGACCGCGTCGGCGACGGAGAGCACCTCGTCCAGCTTGTGCGAGATGAACAGGACGGTGATGCCCTCGCGCTTCAGCTCACGCAGGTTGTCGAAGAGCTCCTCGACCTCCTGGGGCACGAGCACGGCGGTCGGCTCGTCGAGGATGATCGTGCGGGCCCCCCGGTAGAGCACCTTGAGGATCTCGACGCGCTGGCGCGCCCCGACGCCGAGGTCGGCGACGAGGGCGTCGGGGTCGATGTCGAGGCCGTACTCGTCGGAGATGCGGGTGATCTCGGCCCGCGCCCCGCCCCGGATGCCGTGCAGACGCTCGGCGCCGAGGACGACGTTCTCGGTCACCGTGAGGTTGTCCGCGAGCATGAAGTGCTGGAAGACCATGCCCACGCCGTGCTTGATCGCCTCGGACGGGCTGGACATCGTCACGGGTTCGCCGTTGATGCGGATCGTGCCCTCGTCGGGCTTCTGCACCCCGTAGAGCATCTTCATCAGCGTCGACTTGCCGGCGCCGTTCTCCCCGACGATGGCGTGGACGGTGCCGCGGCGGACACCGAAGGTGACGTCGCGGTTGGCGACGACGCCCGGGAACCTCTTGGTGATGCCCTCGACCTCGACGGCCAGGCCGCCGCCCCCGGTCACGGGCGCTGGGGTGGTGCTGCTCATGATGCCTCCGGTGGTGGCTCCGACAGGGACGGGGTCCGGCGACGCACTCGGCGCCGACGGACCCCGTCTCGATCAGGGCGTCACTTGGACGGGACGGAGATCTTCCCGTCGATGATCTGCTGCTCGTAGTCGTCGAGGTCCTTGGTGATGTCGTCGATCTTGCCGCCGGTGGTGGCGTAGGAGACGCCACCCTCCTTGAGGCCGTAGACGATGTTGCCGGACTGCGGCTTGCCGTCGACGCTGGCCTTGATGTAGTCGAAGACCGCCACGTCGACGTTCTTGACCATCGAGGTGATGATGACGTCGCGGACGCTCGCGTCGGCCGTCTTGGCCTGGTCGGAGTCGACGCCGATCGCCATCTTCTTGCTCTCGGACGCCGCCTTGAAGACACCCGAGCCGGAGCCGCCGGCCGCGTGGTAGACGACGTCCGCGCCCTTGTCGTACATGCCCTGGGCGGCGGTCTTGCCCTTCGCCGGGTCGGCGAAGCCGGAGCCGTCCTCGGCGAGGTACTTGACCTGGATGTCGATCTTGGGGTCGACGGCCTTGGCGCCGGCCTCGAAGCCCGCCTCGAACTTGTTGATCAGCGGCACGTCCGTCCCACCGATGAAGCCGACCTTGCCGCTCTTGGACTTCATCGCGGCGGCCGCGCCGACGAGGAAGGAGCCCTCCTGCTCGGCGAAGGTCAGCTGGGCGACGTTGTCGGCCTTGGACGCGTCGGAGGCGTCGTCGATGACGGCGAAGCTGATGTCCTGGTTGGCCTTGGCCGCGGCACCGATCGCGTTGGCGTAGATGAAGCCGACACCGATGATGTTGGTGCACCCGGCGTCGACGAGCTGGTTGAGGCGGTCCTCGCGGGCCGCGTCGTTCTCGCCCTGGCTGGCCTCGACCTCGTCGATCTCGACGCCGAGCTCGTCCTTGGCCTGGTCCAGGCCCTTGGCGGCGGAGTCGTTGAACGACTGGTCGCCGCGACCACCCACGTCGTAGGCGAGGCAGGCCTTGACGTCGCTGCCGCCGCCCTCGCCGGAGGTGGCGTCACCACCGGAGTCACTCCCACCGCACGCGCTCAGGGCCAGTGCGGCGACGGACATGATCGATGCAGCCTTCACGGTGTGACGCAAGGCGCTCTCCTTCTCGAGCAGGGGTACAGGGCACGCGATGGCGCATGCCGTCCGGGGGATGCTACGTCCGGGTACGCCCGGGGTCACCAGCCGATGCGATCCGTGGGCCAACTGTTATGAGACCGCGACCCCTCGCGCACCTCCGGCAGGGTTTTCCCTTGCAGGGCAGGACCCTGCCGGACGAGGGGGAGGTCAGTCCGCCTCGACCCGCGTCCACTCCCCCGCCGCGGCGATGGCGAGCAGGGCCGTGCCGTTGCGCACCGCGCCCTCGTCGACGACGAGGTCCCCCTGGTGGAGGTCGAAGGTGCGCCCGCCGTGGGTGCGCGTGCCCAGCCGGGCCATGGCGCCCTCGGCGTCGTGCAGCATCCAGGCGAAGTCCTCACCGCCGAGGCTGTGCGGCGTGGGCACCGGCCGCAGGCCCGCGGCCATCGTCGCGCGACCGAGCGCCGCCACGGCGGGTGCGTCGTTGACGACCGGCGGCACGCCGCGCACGTGGTCGACCGCCGCGTCGACGCCGTAGGGGCGCACGACGTCGTCGATGACCTCGTGGAGCAGCGGGCCGATCTCCTCCCAGAGGTTGACGTCGAGCATCCGCAGGGTGCCCTGGGCGACACCGGTGGAGGGGATGACGTTGATCGCCTCGCCGGCGGAGACCTTGCCCCACACGAGGACGAGACCGGCGCGCGGGTCCACCCTGCGGCTGAGCACCCCCGGCACGTCGGTGATGACCTTCGCCAGGGCGTACGTGAGGTCCTCGGTGAGGAAGGGGCGGGAGGTGTGGCCACCCCGGCCGCGCAGCGTGACCGTCACCTGGTCGGCCGCGGCGGTGAGCGCGCCCTCGCGCAGCCCGATCTCGCCGACGTCGAGTGCCGGGTCGCAGTGCACGGCGTAGACGGTGTCGACGCCCTGCATGACGCCGGCCTGCACGAACTGCAGCGCGCCACCGGGCATGCGCTCCTCGGCCGGCTGGAAGAGCAGGCGGACCGCGACGTGCCGGGCGGCGAGCTCGTCGGCGACCTCGGCGAGGGCCAGGCCCGCGCCGAGCAGGGCCGTCGTGTGCACGTCGTGGCCGCAGGCGTGGCAGACGCCGTCGACGGTCGAGCTCCAGTCGAGACCGGAGCGCTCGCGCACCGGCAGCGCGTCGAGGTCACCGCGCAGGGCGACCCGACGTCGTGGCTCGGGGGCGCCGAGGTCGACCACGAGACCGGTCTCGCCGACCGACCGCGGGGTGAGGCCCGCTGCCTCGAGCCGCGAGCGCAGCCGCTCGCTCGTGCGGTGCTCCTCGAAGGAGAGCTCGGGGTGGGCGTGCAGGTCCCGCCGGAAGTCGATCAGCTCCGGCAGCAGCTGGTCGATGACCCGCAGGAGCGTCGGGGCGAGGGGGGCAGTCATATCGGGTGAACTCTACCGACGGCCGGGCACCCGCCCGTGGAGGCGCTCACACGAGGTCGGTGCGTCCGGCGGCCTTGAGCGCCTCGACGACGAGCTTGACGTCCTGGGCGCGCTCACGACTGGCCACGAGGAGAGCGTCGGAGGTCTCGACGACGACGACGTCCTCGAGCCCGACGACCGCGACCATGCGCCCGGACTCGGAGACCACGAGACCGCCCGAGTCGACCGCCTGGACCTGCGCGGGGTCGCCGACGACGGTCATCGAGCCCTCCCCCTTCGGCAGCAGCCCGGAGAGCGACTTGAAGTCGCCGACGTCGTCCCAGTCGAAGACCCCGGGCACGACCGCGACCCTCCCTTCGTCCGCAGCGGGCTCGGCGACCGCGTGGTCGATCGAGATCTTCTCGAGCCCGGCCCAGCGCTCCTCCAGGAGCGAGGGCGCCGCGGCGATCTCGCGCAGGCCGGCGGCGAGGTCGGGGTGCCACCCCGCGAGGAGGTCGAGGAGCGTGCTCGCCCGCACGACGAACATGCCGGCGTTCCACCGGAACTCGCCGGTGGCGAGGTAGGAGGCGGCGCGGCGGGCGTCGGGCTTCTCGACGAACTGGCGCACCCGCGCGGCCGTGGGGTGCGCGCGCAGGCGCGGGCCCATCTGGATGTAGCCGAAACCCGTCGAGGGGAAGGTCGGCTCGATGCCGATCGTCACGAGCAGGTCGTCGCGCTGAGCGACGCCGACGGCCTCGGTGACCGCGGCGGCGAAGGCCTCCTCGTCGCGGATGACGTGGTCGGCGGCGAAGGAGCCGAGGATCGCCTCGGGGTCGCGCAGCTCCAGGACCGCGGCGGCCAGGCCGATCGCGGCCATGGAGTCGCGCGGCGAGGGCTCGGCGATGATCAGGTCCGAAGGGAGGTCCGGCACCTGCTCGGCGACCGCGGCGGCGTGGGCCGCGCCGGTGACGACGAGGACCCGCTCGGGGGCCAGGCAGCGCAGCCGGTCGACGGTCGCCTGGATGAGCGTGCGGCCGCTGCCGGTGAGGTCGTGGAGGAACTTCGGCGAGGCCGCGCGGGAGACGGGCCACAACCGCGTCCCGGCACCACCGGCGGGCACCACCGCCCAGAAGCGCTCGAGGTCGGGTGCCGTCGTCACAGGTCGTCCTCCCCGGTCGGTCCGAAGCGCAGGATCCGCAGCTGCTCGAGCGTCTCCTCCATGAGCACGCGGTTGGTGCGTTGCAGGTCGGCGATGACCAGCAGGGCGTACGAGAAGAGGGCCCCGACGATCAGCGCGGTGCCGAAGATCAACGACTGGACGTGGCCGCCCCCGTCACCCATCGCCGCGAGGACGAGGAAGCGGACGAAGGGGATGAGCCCCAGCAGCAGCAGCGCCGTCCCGAGCAGGCCGAAGAACACGTGCGGCTTGAACATGATGTAGGAGCGGATGATCGCCGACCCGGACTTCGCCATGTGCTGCCAGATGCTGGAGAAGAGCCGCGACTCGCGCGTCTTGTCGTTGGTCACCACGGGGATCGAGGCGATGGACATCCGCTTGTGCCCCGCCTGGATGATCGTCTCCATGCAGTACGAGAAGTCGGTGACGATGTTCAGCCGCATCAGCGACGCCGCGGAGTAGGCGCGGAAGCCGCTCGCGGCGTCCGGGAGGTCCGTGCTCGCCACCTTGTTGACCACGGCCGAGCCGAGCGCCTGCATCTGCCGCTTGAACGGGGAGAAGTGCTTGATGGTCCGGGTCTGCCGGTCCGCGACGACGATGTCGGCCTCGCCCGCGAGGATCGGTTGGACGAGGTCACCGATGCGCTCCTGCGGGTACTGGTTGTCCCCGTCGGTGTTGACGAGGATGTCGGCGCCGTGGCGCAGGGCGAAGTCGGCCCCGTCCCGGAAGGAGCGGGCCAGCCCCAGGGGCCGGGTGTGGCTGAGGACATGGGTGACGCCGAGCTTGCGGGCGACCTCGGCGGTGCGGTCGCTCGATCCGTCGTCGATGACGAGGGTCTCGATGACGTCGACGCCCGGGATCGACGCAGGGATCGTGGCCAGGACGAGGGGGAGCGTGGTCTCCTCGTCGAGGCAGGGGATCTGCACGATCACCTTCATGGGTCAGGGAGCCTTCCGGACTGGTGCTGGGATGAGCCGCGTCTCAGGGTAGTCGGCGCGTGCGACGGGCCGGAGCGACCAACGGGTAACCTGACGCGGTGAACGCTCGGGACCGCCAGGGAATGGCTCAGGAGATGGCCGGGCCCCCGCGCCGGGTGATGGTCACCGGTGGCGCCGGGTTCATCGGCTCGCACATCTGCGAACGGCTGCTGGAGCAGGGCCACGAGGTCCTCGTGGTCGACAACTTCTACTCGAGCACCCGACGCAACCTCACGCACCTGCTCGACCACCCCAGCTTCGAGCTGATGCGGCACGACGTGACCTTCCCGCTCTACGTGGAGGTCGACGAGATCTACCACCTCGCCTGCCCGGCGAGCCCGATCTACTACCAGCGCGACCCCGTGCAGACGACGAAGACGAGCGTCCACGGGTCGATCAACATGCTCGGTCTGGCGAAGCGCACCAAGGCCAAGATCCTCCTGTCCTCGACCTCCGAGGTCTACGGCGACCCGCAGGTCCACCCGCAGACCGAGGACTACTGGGGCAATGTCAACCCCATCGGCATCCGCTCCTGCTACGACGAGGGCAAGCGGTGCGCCGAGACGCTCTTCTTCGACTACCGGCGGCAGCACGACCTGGGCATCAAGGTCGCCCGGATCTTCAACACCTACGGCCCCCGGATGCAGCCCGACGACGGCCGGGTCGTCTCCAACTTCATCGTGCAGGCCCTGTCCGGTGCCCCCATCACCATCTACGGCGACGGCAGCCAGACCCGCTCCTTCTGCTTCGTCGACGACATGGTCGAGGGACTCATGGGCCTGATGGCGACCGACCACGAGGTCACCGGCCCCATCAACATCGGCAACCCCACCGAGTTCACCATGCTCGAGCTCGCCGAGCTCGTGCTCGAGCTGACCGGCAGCTCCTCGTCGATCGAGCACCGTCCCCTCCCCGAGGACGACCCGACCCGACGTCGGCCCGACATCACCCGGGCCACCGAGGTGCTGGGCTGGCACCCCCGCGCCCGGCTGCGCGACGGCCTCCAGCGCACGATCGACTACTTCACGCAGCTGCCGACCCGCTAGGGCGCTGGACGCGGGGCCCCGGATGGTCACCTGATGCTCACCGGACACCCACCGCGAGGTCACCGAAGGGGGGTGGCACCGCACGCAGAGTGGGTCCCGTGCGAGTGGCGATTGCGACCGAGTCCTTCCTGCCCAGCCTCAACGGCGTCACGACGAGTGTCTGCCGCGTGGCCGAGAACCTGCGCGAGCAGGGCCACAAGGCGGTGATCATCGCGCCGGGGCCGGCCCCGGCGACGTACGCGGGCCACGTGGTCCGCGCGCTGCCGGCGGTGCCCGTGCGCGGGTTCCGTGCAGGCCTGCCGACTGCGGCGGTGCGCAGGGCCCTGCGTGACTTCCGCCCCGACGTCGTCCACGTCGCCTCCCCCTTCCTCGTGGGGGCTCGCGGGCTGCAGCAGGCCGAGAGCTTCGACCTGCCCACCGTGGCGATCTACCAGACCGACATGCCGGGCTACGTCCGGCAGCACGGCCCCGGGGCCCTCGGTCGCAGCGCGTCAAACCTGGCCTGGGAGTGGGTGCGCCGCATCCACGAGCGCGCGGACCTCACCCTCGCGCCGAGCCGACCCACCCTGGAGGAGCTGCGTGCCCACCGCATCCCGCGCACGGGTCTGTGGGGTCGCGGCGTCGACACGCGCCTGTTCACGCCGGCGTGGAAGGACGACTCCGAGACGCTCGCGCTCAAGCACGCCCTCGCCCCGAACGGCGAGCTCCTCCTCGGCTACGTCGGCCGGCTGGCCCCCGAGAAGGAGCTCCACCGACTCGTCGAGCTCGCCCAGCTGCCGGGCACCCGCCTGGTGCTGGTCGGCGAGGGCCCGAGCCGCAACGAGCTCGGGGCCCGGCTCGCCGAGGCCGTCGCCGCCAGCTCCGGCCGGCCCAACCTCCCACCGGCATTCCTCGGGCCCCGCACGGGCGCCGACCTCGCGCGCGCCTACGCGACCTTCGACGTCTTCGTCCACACGGGGACCAAGGAGACCTTCGGGCAGACGCTGCAGGAGGCCGCCGCCGCTGGGCTGCCCGTCGTCGCGCCGGGCGTGGGTGGCCCCCTCGACCTCGTGGCCCACGGCGCGTCCGGCTACCTCTTCGACCCCGACCGCCGCGGCGACCTCGCTCGCTGGGTGGGCGAGCTCGTCGAGTCCCCCGGTCTGCGGGAGCGCATGGCCGCGACAGGTCCGGGGATGGTCGCGGAGCGCTCGTGGAGCAGCCTGACCACCCAGCTCGTCGGGCACTACGAGAGTGCGATCGCCGCACGCGCAGCCTGATCCGGTAGGCCTCCCCCACACCGTCATCCGCCCCCTTCGGGCTATGGCATCCACCCGGTGACCGCTGGCATAGTGATGGTGCAGGCACAGGCCGGGGGCCGGTGCCGCCGGACGTGAGGATGTTCAGATGGACGCACCACGGTGCCGGCTCTGCTCCACCGAGCTACGACACACCTTCGTCGACCTGGGCGCGTCGCCGCCCTGCGAGAGCTTCCTGCGGGCCGACCAGCTGGACCAGGGCGAGGTCTTCTACCCGCTCCACGTGCGGATCTGCTCGGAGTGCCTCCTCGTGCAGCTGCCGGCCTACATTCCGGCCGAGGAGATCTTCAGCGACTACGCCTACTTCTCCTCCTACTCCGACTCGTGGGTGCAGCACGCGAAGGAGTTCGTCGACGGCGCCGTCTCCCGGCTCGGCCTCGGCAGCGACGGCTTCGTGGTCGAGGTCGCGAGCAACGACGGCTACCTGCTGCAGCACGTCGTCGCGCGGGGGCTGCGCGCCCTCGGGGTGGAGCCCGCGGCGAACATCGCCGAGGTGGCCCGCGGCAAGGGCATCCCCACCGAGACCACCTTCCTCGGGGAGGAGACGGGGGCCGCGATCGCCAGGGAGCACGGCCGCGCCGACCTGGTCGTCGCGAACAACGTCTTCGCCCACGTCCCCGACATCGTCGACTTCAGCACGGGGCTGCGTCGGCTGGTCGCCGACGACGGCGTCGTGAGCATCGAGATCCCCCACCTCCAACGCCTCATCGAGGGCAACGAGTACGACACGATCTACCACGAGCACTACTCCTACCTCAGCCTGCTCACCACCCAGCGGGTGCTCGCGGCCGCGGGCCTGACGGTGGTCGACGTCGAGGAGCTGTCCACCCACGGCGGCTCCCTGCGCACGTGGTCCAGACCCACGGAGTCTGCAGGTGACCCGAGCGATGCCGTCGCCCGCGTGCTCGCGGCCGAGGAGGCCGCCGGGCTGCACACCCTTCAGGGCCACGACGGGTTCGCGGACTCCGTGGCGACCGTGCGCAACGACCTGCTCGAGTTCCTCATCCGCTGCTCGCGCGAGGGCCTGACCGTGGCCGGTTACGGGGCACCGGGCAAGGGCAACACGCTGCTCAACCACTGCGGGATCCGCCGCGACCTGATGGCCTTCACCGTCGACCGCAACCCGCACAAGCACGGGCTCTTCCTGCCCGGCACGCACATCCCGATCCGCCCGCCGGAGGCCCTCGACGACGAGGCACCCGACGTCGTGCTCATCATGCCGTGGAACCTGCGCACGGAGATCGCCGCCCAGCTGCAGCCCTTGCGCGACCGGGGCACCCGCCTCGTCGTCGCCCTGCCCCACCTCGAGCAACTGTGACGGCCGCCGGCCGTCCGGGAGGGAGCCAACCGTGAAGGTCGTCCTCTTCTGCGGTGGTCTCGGCATGCGCATGCGCGCCGACAACCAGTCGCTGCCCAAGCCGATGATGCCCATCGGGCCACGTCCGGTGCTGTGGCACGTCATGCGCTACTACGCCCACTTCGGCCACACCGAGTTCATCCTCTGCCTCGGGCACGGGGCGGAGGCGGTCAAGGAGTACTTCCTCGACTACCGGGAGACCGCGTCCAACGACTTCGTCATGACGAAGGGGGGCGAGGAGATCGAGATGCTCGGCACCGACATCAGCGAGTGGACGATCACCTTCGTGGACACCGGGCTCAGCACCGCGATCGGTGAGCGCCTGCGCCGCGTGCGTCCGCACCTGGGGGACGACGAGATCTTCCTGGCCAACTACGGCGACGTCCTCACCGACGCGCCGATGAACGAGCTCATCGAGGAGTTCCGGGGCACCGACGCCGTGGGCCAGATGCTCGCGGTGAGGCCGCAGGAGTCCTTCCACGTCATCGAGATGGACGACGAGGGGCTCGTGAGCGGCCTCACCCCCGTCGCGGACATGCCCTTCCCGATCAACGGCGGCTACTTCTGCCTGCGGCAGGGGATCTTCGACTACCTCCACGAGGGCGAGGACCTCGTCATGGACGCGTGCGTGCGCGCGGCCGCCGACGGCCGGATGCGAGCCGTCCGGTACGACGGGTTCTGGGCGCCCATGGACACCCTCAAGGAGCGCACCGCGCTGCAGGAGCAGTACCGGCAGGGCACCAGCCCCTGGGCCGTCTGGCGCCCCGACCCCACCCCCGACCCGGTCCCCGCGTCGCTCACTCCTGCCGTCGTCATGCCATGACGGCTCGCCGGGGGGCGGCAGGTCGCGACAGAGGTGGGAGGGCCTCATGATCACCCTGCATCCGGGGAGCAGCCCGCTGACCGTGCTGGCCCTGGGCGCCCACCCCGACGACATCGAGATCGGTTGCGGTGGCACGTTGCTCGCCCTGACCGAGCGGGCCGGGACGAGCGTGCACGGCCTCGTGCTCACCGGCACCCCGGCGCGCCGGGCCGAGGCCGGGACCGCGCTCCCCGCCTTCTTCCCCGGGGCGAGCCTGGACGTCCTGGACCTCCCCGACGGGCACCTGCCGAGCCACTGGGGAGCGGTCAAGGAGGCCCTGGAGGACCTGGCGGGCCGGGTCCGTCCCGACGTCGTCCTCGCGCCCCGGGCGGACGACGCGCACCAGGACCACCGCCTGGTGGGTCGGCTCGTGCAGACCGTGTGGCGGGACTCCCTCGTGCTCCACTACGAGATCCCGAAGTGGGACGGTGACCTCCTCCCCCCTTCGCACTACGTCCCGCTGACACCGGAGCAGGCACGGCGCAAGGTGGAGCTGCTCGACGCGGCCTACCCGAGCCAGCAGGCCAGGGACTGGTGGGACGAGGAGCTCTTCCTCGGGCTCATGCGGTTGCGCGGCGTCGAGTGCCGAGCCCGGTACGCCGAGGCCTTCCACGTCGGCAAGGTCGTGCTCGACTGGTCATCGGAGGCGACATGACGAGCTTCACCCGGTCCGACGCCGCGCAGGCGCGGTTGCACGAGCTCGTCCCGGGCGGTGCCCACACGTATGCCCGCGGGTCGGACCAGTACCCGGAGGGGATGGCCCCCGTCATCCGCCGAGGCCGCGGGGCGCGGGTCGAGGACCTCGACGGCAACACCTTCGTCGAGTACGGGATGGGCCTGCGCTCGGTGACCCTCGGGCACGCCCACCCCGCGGTCGTCGAGGCCGTGACGCAGGCCGTCGCCGAGGGGACGAGCTTCAGCCGGCCGACCCATCTCGAGCTCGCCGCCGCCGAGGACTTCCTCGAGCGGGTCCCCGGGGCGGACATGGTCAAGTTCACCAAGAACGGCTCCGACGCCACGACCGCCGCCGTCAAGGTGGCGCGCGCGGCGACGGGCCGCCCCCTCGCCGCCATCTGCCGCTCGCACCCCTTCTTCTCCACGGACGACTGGTTCATCGGGACGACAGAGATGAACGCGGGCATCCTGCCGCAGCACCTCACGACGACCGTCGGCTTCGACTACAACGACCTCGGCTCGGTCCGTGACCTGCTGGCGGCCCACCCGGGCGAGATCGCCTGCTTCGTCCTCGAGGCGGCGACCGCCCTCGCGGAGCCGGAGCCCGGCTTCCTCGAGGGCCTGCGCGACCTGGCCGACCAGCACGGGATCGTCCTGGTCCTCGACGAGATGATCACCGGCATGCGCTGGTCGTCCGGCGGGGCGCAGGCGGTGTACGGCGTCACGCCCGACCTGTCGACCTGGGGCAAGGCGCTCGGCAACGGGGTGGCCGTCTCGGCGCTCGCGGGGCGGCGCAGCCTGCTCGAGCTCGGCGGGCTGAGCACCGACCGCCCGCGCGTCTTCCTCCTGTCGACGACCCACGGTCCCGAGACCATCGGGCTCGCAGCCAGCCTCGCCGTCTCCCGGGTCTACCGCGAGGAGGACGTCGTCGGGACGATGGAGCGCCAGGGCACCCGCCTCGCCGAGGAGGTCAACGCCGCGAGCCGCGAGCTCGGGCTGCAGGACCATGTCGCCGTCATCGGTCGTCCCTCGTGCGCCGTCTTCACGACGAAGGACCACCTCGGCCGGACCTCCCAGGCCTTCCGCACCCTCTTCCTCCAGGAGCTCCTGCAGCGCGGCGTCCTCGGGCAGTCCTTCGTCATCTCCGCCGCCCACACCGACGAGGACCTCGACCTGACGGTGGATGCGGTCCGCGGTGCCCTGCCCGTCTACGCCCGGGCCCTCGAGCAGGGTGGGGTCGAGGGCCTCCTGCGGGGTCGTCCGGTCGCGCCGGCCCTGCGCAGCCTCGCCGAACCCCGCCGGCTGGAGGTGCGTCGATGACCGCACCGACCGCCCTGGCCGGCGACCGCCCGGCTCAGCGGCTGGTGAGCTCGAGCAGCCAGTCACCGTCCCCGTCGGCGTTGGCACCGGGGGTCCGGTACGTGGCCCGCACCGGTACGGACCGCCTGCTGCCGGTCGAGGGGTCCACCCAGGCGGCGCGCACGGAGCCCGCCAGCCGCGAGTCGTCGATGGTGAACGTGCGGGCGGTCGGGACGTAGACGAGCCCGCTCGACCCGTCGGGCGCGAGGGCTGCCGTAGCCAGGTCGCTGTCGAGCACGTCCGTCGTGCCGTCGTCCTCCGTGATGGCCTGCCCCCGGCCCGAGGTGATGAAGTCGCCCTCGGTGTCCGGCTCCCAGGTCCACCACGGCAACCCCTCGACGACGTCGCGCACGTGCCCGACGTCCGCCAGACCGGGTGCGTGGAGCCGGTCCTGCCACCCACTGCGGAACTCCCAGTCGTCGGAGCCGTAGAAGTCCGCCACCGCGCCGCTCGTGAGCGCCCACGCCGTCTGGCGGCGCAGGGTCTCGGGCGTGGTCGGCTGGTTGCCCTGGAGGTTCTCTCGCTCGTAGTTGCCCTCCCCGAAGACCACCGGGCGGGCCGGGTCCGCCGCGCGGGCCCGGCGGACGAGCCGGTAGGTCGGCGAGTACGTGTAGGCGAAGTTGAAGCTGATGCGGTGGCGCCAGAAGGGGTCGTCGCTCGAGGCCATCGGCTGGCCCCCACTCACCTGGATCGTGCGGGGCCGGGTGTCGCCGGATCGACGGATGCCGTCGAGCACCGCGTCCAGGCAGCGGTCGACCTCCGTCCCGCTCTCGGAGGCCCGGTCCGGCAGGTAGTCGCCTCCGACGGACCACATGATGTTGGGCAGGTCCGCGAAGAACTCCCCCACCTTGCGGCCGTAGGCCCGGCACGCGCCGAGCTCGGTCGGGACGAGCCCGCTGTCGACGACCCAGGAGTCCACCGGGTACAGGACGAGCGTGATGCCGTGCTGCTGCGCCATCCGGACGTAGGCATGCATCCTGCGCCAGTAGGCGGGGTTCCAGTCGGTGATGCCCCCGTCACGGAAGGGTCGGACACCGTCGTGCGTCGCGCCGTCGTCGCTCGGGCCACCGTTGCCCACGGAGCCGAGCACCGAGACGATCATCGCGTTGACCCCCCGGGACTGCCGGTCGGCGAAGTAGCGCCTCGCCTGGTCGGCCGACAGGTCCGTCATGAGCGACCACGGGGAGTCCCCCCGCACCAAGAGGGGTCGACCGTGCTGGTCGACGAAGTACCTGCCGGATGGGGCGACCGCGGTGACGAGGGGGACGTACTCTCGCACCGGCGGCTTGGACGGCTTGGACGGCTCGGCCGGCTCAGCCGGCTCGGGCCGCATGGACAGCTCGGACGGCACCGGACCCGCGGTGACCTCGCGCGAGTCATCACCCCGCACGACGCCGACGGTCCACATCCCGAGGGCGAGCACCACGGCCAACGCTGTCACGGCGAGAACCCGACGACCCACCTTGTGAAGGCTACCCCTCGAGAACGGCCTGTGAGACGATCGCCGTGCCGGTCGGTACCCGCGCCGACCCTCGGGGTGGAGGGCACATGCGCGTACTCGTCAACGGCGACCGGGGCTACATCGGAGCGGTCCTCGTGCCGATCCTCCAGGAGGCAGGGCACGAGGTCGTCGGCCTCGACGCGGGGTGGTACGACGGGTGTGACTTCGGTCCGCAGCCGACCGGGTACACCTCCCGCACCGGGGACGTCCGGGACGTGGGCGTGGAGGACCTCACGGGTTTCGGCGCGGTCGTCCACCTCGCCGCGATCTCCAACGACCCGATCGGCCACCTCAACCCCGAGGCCACCTACTCGGTCAACGCCGACGCGGTCGGCCACATCGGCGCGGTGGCCAAGGCCGCGGGGGTCCCGCGCTTCCTCTTCTCCTCCTCGTGCTCGCTCTACGGTGCCGGCGGCAGCTCGCTCAAGGCGGAGGACAGCGAGTTCAACCCCGTGACGCCCTACGGGGAGAGCAAGGTCCGCGCCGAGGCGCTCCTCGCCCGGCTCGCCGACGACGACTTCAGTCCGACGTACCTGCGCAATGCCACGGCCTACGGCTCCTCCCCCCGGCTGCGCGCCGACATCGTCGTCAACAACCTCACCGGCACGGCACTGACCCGCGGCGAGGTGCGGCTGCAGAGCGACGGCAGCCCCTGGCGACCGCTCGTGCACGTGCGCGACATCTCCATGGCCTTCCTCGCAGCGCTCGAGGCCCCGCGCGAGACCGTGCACGACCAGGCCTTCAACGTCGGCCGCGACGAGGACGTCGTCCAGATCCGCGACATCGCGACCGCGGTGGCCGAGCACACCGGCGCGCCCGTGACCTTCGCCGAGGGAGCCGGACCCGACGCCCGCGACTACCGGGTCGACTTCCGCAAGATCGGCGACCTCCTGCCCGCCTTCACCCCGGAGTGGACGATCGACCGGGGCATCGTCGAGCTCGCCGAGGACATGGAGCGCATCGGCCTGACGAGCGAGGAGTTCGAGGGTCCCCGCTACGTCCGGCTGCGTCGCATCGAGGAGCTCACGGAGCAGGGTCGCCTCGACGCGCTGCTCCACGTGCGGGGCTGACGGTGCCGGGCACGCAGGACGCCGACGGGGCGCTGGGAGCCGTCCTGCTGGAGCGGGTCGCCCGCCTGCGGCCCCACCTGCGCAGCCTCACCGGCGACGGGGTCCGGGGCACGCTCGACGTCATCGCCGAGGACCTGCCCATCGAGCGGCACGCGGTCCCCTCGGGCAGCCGGGCCTGCGACTGGGTCGTGCCCGAGGAGTGGAACGTCACGGCGGCCCACATCACCCACGCGGACGGCCGCCGCGTCGTCGACCTCGCCGACCACGACCTGCACCTCGTCGGGTACAGCGTGCCCGTGCACGAGCGCATGGACCTCGCGGCGCTGCGCCCCCACCTGCACACGCTCCCGGAGCACCCCGACTGGATCCCCTACCGGACGAGCTACTACCACCGCGACTGGGGCTTCTGCCTCACCCAACGCGTGCTCGACGGTCTCGACGAGGGGCCCTACGACGTCGTCGTCGACAGCCGGCTCGGCCCCGGGGAGCTGACCTGGGGCGAGCTCGTCGTCCCCGGCGACACCGACGACGAGGTGCTCGTCAGCAGCCACCTGTGCCACCCGGCCATGGCCAACGACAACCTCAGCGGGCTCGCCACCGCGATCGAGCTCGCCCGCCACGTGTCCGCCCTCCCGGCGCGGCGCCTGACCTACCGGTTCGTCTTCGCTCCCGGCACGATCGGCTCCCTCGTGTGGTTGGAGCACCGCGAGGCCGTGCTGCCCCGGGTGCGGCACGGCCTCGTCCTCACCGGACTCGGCGGGCCGGGACCGCTCGTCTACAAGCGCAGCCGCCACGGTGACCGCGCGATCGACCGCGCCGCCGCCCACGTCGTCACCCGCCGGCACGGTGAGATCCGGGACTACGCACCGTGGGGCTACGACGAGCGGCAGTACAACTCGCTCGGCTTCGACCTGCCCGTCGGGCGGCTGACCCGGACGCCGCACGGTGAGTACCCGGAGTACCACACCTCGGCCGACGACCTGTCGCTCATCTCGGGTGGGCGGCTCGCCGAGTCCGTGCGCGCGCTGACCGAGATCGTGGCCGTGCTCGAGCACGACGGGTTCCACCGCAACCTCCTCCCCCGCGGCGAGCCCCAGCTCGGCCGCCGCGGCCTCTACCCGACGACGGGCGGCCGCTCCGCCGACGACGCGGTCATGGCGATGCTGTGGGTGCTCGCGCTGGCCGACGGCCAGACCTCGCTGCTGGACATCGCCGAGCGGGCGGGCACCGACTTCGGGGCCGTCCACGCCGCCGCCCAGCGGCTCCTGGCGGCCGACGTCCTCGAGCCCGTCGCACGCGACGCCGACGCCTGAGCCGACCGTGGGGAGACCCGGTCAGCGCGGCGCGGGGGCGATCGTCGCCAGCCGTCCCTCCAGCTGCTCCAGCAGCGGCGCGTCGAGGTCCTTGGCCGAGGCCAGGGTCACGGGCAGCGGCCACGGGATGTCGAGCCGGGGGTCGCGGAAGGAGATCGTCAGGTCCTCGGACGGGTCGTGCTCACGGTCGATCCGGTACGTGATGTCCGCCGGCTCGGTGAGTGCCTGGAACCCGTGGGCACACCCCGCCGGGATGTACACCGAGCGTGGCGTCTCGTCGTCGAGGTCGAAGGAGAGCCAGGTCAGGTACGTCGGCGAGCCGGGTCGCAGGTCGACGACGACGTCGAAGATGGCGCCCCGCGAGCAGCGGACCAGCTTCGCCTCGCCGGCCCCGGTCCGCACGTGCAGGCCCCGCACGACCCCCTGCCGCGACCGGGAGACGGAGTCCTGGACGAACCCGTGCGGGTCGATGCCGGCCGAGGCCACGACCTCGGCGTCGAAGGTGCGGGAGAAGAACCCGCGGTCGTCCCGGTACGGGGTGGGCGTGAGGACCAGGACCCCGGGGAGCGACGTGTGCGTGACGTCCATGGGCACGAGTATGCCGCCCGCGCCCCAGTAGTTGATTGTCGCGACAAGCACAGACACAATGAGCCCATGGACCCGCGCTGGCTCGACGACGACGAGATGACCGCCTGGCTCCGGCTCATCGCGCTCGCGGAGCTGCTGCCAGCCCGCCTGGACGCCCAGCTGCGGCGTGACGCGCAGCTGACGCACTTCGAGTACCAGGTGCTCGCCATGCTCTCCGAGGCCCCCGAGCGGACCCTGCGGATGTCCTGGCTGGCCCAGCGCACCCAGGCGACGCTGCCGCGGCTCTCGCATGTCGTGCGCCGTCTGGAGGACCGCGGTCTCGTGCGTCGTCAGCCGAGCGCCACCGACGCGCGCGCCAACGACGCGAGCCTCACCGACCTCGGGTGGCAGACGATCGTCGATGCCGCACCCGGCCACGTCTCCCTCGTGCGCGAGGAGGTCTTCGACGCGCTGACCCCCGAGCAGGTCGGGCAGCTGGGCGACGTCGCGACGGCGATCCTGGAGCGGCTCGACCCGGAGGGTCACCTCACGATGAAGGCTGCAGACGCGTCCCGCTGAGCCGGAAGCCCTGCATCGGGCGCCACACGCCGTCCGCCCCGTGCTGGTACAGGTGGATCTCGCCCACCTCGAACCGGGCGTCGAAGCCCGCGAGCCCGTCGAAGGCCTGGTCGAGGGCGCTCTCGTCGACGTGGTGCGCGATCGTCACGTGGGGGTGGTAGGGGAACTCGAGGTCACGGGTCACCGGCCCCCGGCGCACCGCCTGCTCGAGTCGCTCGCACATCGGGATCCCTTGGGAGACCTGGACGAAGACGACCGGGCTCACCGGGCGGAAGGTGCCGGTTGCCCGCAGCCGGACGGTGAAGGGGCCGTGGGCCCGCACGACCGCCTGGAGGTGCCGGGTGAAGTCGGGCAGCTCGCTCGCCGAGATCTCCGTCGGCGGCATCAGGGTGATGTGCGGCGGGATGGCCCGCGCCATGGGGTCACCGACGTCCTCGCGGTGCTGCTGCAGCTGGGAGCCCCAGGGCTCCGGCACGGCGATGGAGACCCCGTGGACGGCCACCTTCAGGCCTTCGCGGCCAGGAGGCCGACCCGATCGTAGACACGGTCCCGGGTGGCGGCGGCCACCTCGCGGGCGCGGGCGGCCCCCTTCGCCAGGATGTTGTCGAGCTCGGCCGGGTCGTCCATGAGCTCGGCCATGCGCTGCTGGTACGGCTCGAGGGCGGCGACGACCACGTCGGCGACCTCCTGCTTGAGGTCCCCGTAGCCGCGGCCGGCGAAGCCGGCCTCGACGTCGGCGACCGACCGGCCGGAGAGGGCCGAGTGGATCGACAGCAGGTTGGAGACGCCGGGCTTGGCCTCGACGTCGAACCGGATCTCGCCGTCGGTGTCCGTGACGGCCGAGCGGATCTTCTTGGCGATGCGCCTGGGGTCGTCGAGCAGGGAGATCAGGCCCTTGTCCGAGGACGTCGACTTGCTCATCTTGGCGCTCGGCTCCTGCAGGTCCATGATCCGCGCCGTCTCCTTCAGGATGTGCGGCTCGGGGACGACGAGGGTCTCGCCGAAGCGGGCGTTGAACCGCTCGGCGAGGTCGCGGGTGATCTCGAGGTGCTGGCGCTGGTCGTCACCGACGGGCACGCGGGCCGCGTCGTAGACGAGGATGTCCGCGGCCATGAGGATCGGGTAGGTGAAGAGGCCGACGTTGGCGCCCATCCCCTTGGCCGTCTTGTCCTTGAACTGCGTCATGCGGCTCGCCTCGCCGAAGGAGGTCTGGCAGGCGAGCACCCACATCAGCTCGGTGTGCTCGCGCACGTGGCTCTGGCAGAAGATCGCCGAGCGCTCCGGGTCGACGCCCCCGGCGATGTACTGCGCGGCCGTGACCCGGCTGCGGCGGGTGATGTCCGCCGGGTCGGTGGGGACGGTGAGGGCGTGGAGGTCGGCGACGAAGTAGTACGCGTCGAAGTCCTCCTGCAGACCTACCCAGTTGACGAGCGCCCCGAGGTAGTTGCCGAGGTGGAGAGAGTCGCTCGTCGGTTGCATCCCCGAGAGGATGCGCTGCCGTGGTGCCGTGGTCATGGGCGCCATTGTGACAGCCCGTCGGCCGCCTCCAGGGACCGGGCGCACTCGACGCCCCGGCCGTCAGGCGCTCAGCCGCCTGACCCCGCCGGGGTACTCGTAGACGATCTCGTCGATCGCCTCGCGCACGTCGACGGCGATCGCGTCCACGATGGCCTCCACGCTGCCCCCCGTGCCGATCTTGACGAGGTCGATGTGCCCCCCTTCGCCCTCGAGCACACCGCGCAACGCGTCGTCGACGGCCTCGCACCAGACCTCGACGGCGACCCGGGCGTCGGCGGTCGGCAGGCTCTGGGCGAGCGTGCTGGAGCGACCGAGCGGGACCACGAGGAGGGTCGCCGGACCCGCCTGCGGGGCCAGCCCCGCCTCGTGGACCACGCAGCGGTCACCGAAGCGCGCGACGTTGGTGCGCAGCGTCTGCAGGTTGTGCGGCACCGGCTCCCACACGTGCACCCGCGTGTGGGGGGAGCGACTGAGGAACCAGGCCGCGCTGACACCGATGTTGCCGCCGACGTCGACGACCACCCGCGGTCGTCCCGTGCCGTAGTCATGGCGGTGGAAGATGTCGTTGACCGTCCGCACGTCGTGCGGGTGCGGGACGACCAGCCGGACCGGTCCGATCGGCGTCCGCAGCGACGTGGTCCACGGGTACTCACCGGTCCCGCGCACGTACCGGTCCACTGACTCGACCGGCTGCAGGCTCGTCGTGAGCATGGACCACAGCGCGTGGTAGCTGCGGGGACGGAACGGCGCGCTCCACGTCCGTCGCTGGTCGTCCGTCATCAGTAGGCCCCGTCCCGGGAGACGACGGCGGAGAGGGTGCGCCACAGGATGACGAGGTCCTGGGCGACGGACCAGTTCTCCACGTAGTAGAGGTCGAACCTCACGGACTCGTCCCACGACAGGTCGCTGCGCCCGTTGATCTGCCACAGGCCGGTCATGCCGGGCTTGACGAGCAGGCGCCGTCGCACGTCGTCGGCGTACTCCGAGACCTCCGAGGGCAGCGGCGGACGAGGGCCGACCAGGCTCATCTCCCCGCGCAGCACGTCGAAGAGCTGCGGCAGCTCGTCGATGGAGTACCGGCGGATGAACCGACCGACGGGTGTGACCCGGGGGTCGTCCTTCATCTTGAACAGCACCCCACGGTCCACGTCGGCGTCCTCGTCGCGGGACGTCTCCAGGTCAGCCAGGCGGGCTTCGGCGTCGACGACCATCGAGCGGAACTTCGTCATGCGGAAGAGCTCGCCGTCGAGGCCCACCCGCACCTGCCGGAAGAAGACCGGCCCACCGTCGGACAGCTTCGTCACGAGCGCCACGCCGAGCAGGAGGGGCGAGAACAGGATCACGAGGAGAAGCGCCCCGATCCAGTCGACCATCGACTTGAGGACGAGCTTGGGACCGGAGAAGGTCGGCGCCTCCACGTGCAGCAGGGGCAGCCCCGCGACCGGGCGCGTCAGCACCCGGGGCCCGGCCACCTCGGTGAGCCCGGGCGAGACCACGAGGCCGATGTCGCTGCCCTCGAGCGCCCACCCCAGACGTCGCAGGCCCACGGCGCCGAGTCCGTGCTCCCCCACGCACGCCACGACGTCCACGCCGAGCTCGATGGCCACCTTGGCCGCCTCGCGCGGGCTGCCGAGCACCGGCAGGTCGGGTGGGAGCACCGTCTCCGCCGTCGTGCAGGCACAGACGACGCGGTACCCCGCCTGCGGCACGGCGGCGAAGACGCCCACCAGCTCGGTCACCGCTGCACCCTCCCCGACGACGAGCACGTCGAGGCTGAGGTCGCCGACCTCCCGACGGTCCCCCAGCCACGTGCGCCAGGCGCGGCGGGCCACGGAGAGTCCGACGACCCCCGCCGGCAGGGCGAGGAGGATGTACCCGCGCGCCACGTCCACCTGCAGGGCGAAGCCCAGCATCGCGACACCGGCGAAGAGCCTCAGGGAGGCGACGCCGATGATGCGGTACTCGGCGGTCCCGTGGCCCAGCACGTGGGACTCGTACGCGCCGTGCAGGCGCAGCATGAGCCACCACGCGATGGCCAGCACGACGCTGAAGGCGGTGTAGCTCAGCGTCAGGTTGCCGGCGGTGGCCGCCACGTCGGTCCGGCCCTCGATGCCGAAGCGGACGAACTGCGCGCCGAAGGTGGCCCAGACGATGACCAGCAGGTCGGTGACGGCCAGCATCCCCTGCAGAGGCCGCAGGGCTGCCCGGCCGGCACCAGCGTCCACGTCGACCAGACGCGGGACGCCGACCACGTCAACCCCGACGAATCATCAGGGCGGCGCTGGCCGCGGCGTTCTCGGCGAGGCGGATCGCCTCGGTCATGCGACCGCGCTCGGTGGCACCGGTCGCGACGCGCTGGGTCCGCATCTCGTCCAGACGCCCTGCGGCGTCGGTCCGGGTCCGCAGGGCACTGCGCTGGTTGGAGTGACGGATGGCCCACTGGGCACTGGTGTAGGCGACCATCGGGACGGTGATCCACCCCACGAAGTACATGATCTCGATGCGCACTGCACAAACCCCTCCCCGAGCCGACCCGGGGCAGGGTCTGCCTCAGGACGAGGTCGTGGACCTCCCCGTCCGCGTCCTCGTGGCCAAACCTTACCAACCTCTTACCAATATTTACCAGACCCTTTACTGAACCACGTGCGGCAAGAACTACCCATTGCGTCCCCGGGCGACCGGCCGCGGGAGCCGCAGGGCGTCCCCCTTCGCCCGCGTGGGAAGATCTCCACGAGACCCACCCCACACTCCTTGGAGGGACACCCATGACCGAGAAGATCATCTGGACCAAGATCGACGAGGCCCCCGCGCTGGCCACGTACTCGCTCCTGCCGATCGTCCAGGCCTTCACCTCGGGCACCGGAGTCGAGCTCGAGACGAGCGACATCTCCCTCGCCGGCCGCATCCTCGCGCAGTTCCCCGACCGCCTGACCGAGGAGCAGCGCGTCCCCGACAACCTCTCCGGGCTCGGCGCCCTGGCCACGACCCCCGAGGCCAACATCATCAAGCTGCCGAACATCTCGGCCTCCGTGCCGCAGCTCAAGGCCGCGATCGCCGAGCTCCAGGGTCAGGGCTACGACCTGCCGAGCTACCCCGACTCCCCCGAGAGCGAGGAGGAGAAGCAGGTCGCCGCGGCCTACGCCACCGTCCTCGGCTCCGCGGTCAACCCGGTCCTGCGCGAGGGCAACTCCGACCGCCGCGCGCCGCTGGCCGTGAAGAACTTCGCCAGGAAGCACCCGCACAAGCTCGGTCCGTGGACCGCGGACAACAAGGCCCGCGTCGCCTCGATGCCCGGCGGCGACTTCTACGGCAACGAGAAGTCCGTCGTCATGGGCGAGGACGACACCCTCAAGATCACGCTCACCGCCGCCGACGGCACGGCCACCGTCCTCAAGGACTCCGTCCCGGTGACGAAGGGGGAGATCGTCGACGCGACCTTCCTGTCGGCCTCCGCGCTCCGCGCGTTCTACGACGAGCAGATCGCCGCCGCGAAGGAGGAGGGTCTGCTCTTCTCGCTCCACCTCAAGTCCACGATGATGAAGGTCTCCGACCCGATCCTCTTCGGCCACGCCGTCGCCGCCTGGCTCGGTGACCTCGTCGAGAAGCACGCGGCGGCCTTCGTCGAGGCCGAGGTCGACCTGCGCTACGGGCTGGCCTCGCTCTACACCCAGATCGAGCAGCTGCCGGCCGACAAGCGCGACGAGATCCTCGCCGATATCAAGGCCCTCGCGGACTCCCGCCCGGCCATCGCGATGGTCGACTCGGACAAGGGCATCACCAACCTGCACGTCCCGAGCGATGTCATCATCGACGCCTCGATGCCGGTCGTCATCCGCGACTCCGGGCAGATGTGGAACGCCGAGGGCGGCCAGTCGCAGACCCTCGCGCTCGTCCCGGACCGCTCCTACGGCCCGATGTACGCGGCCGTCATCGAGGAGCACAAGCGCAACGGCGCCCTCGACCCCGCGACGATCGGCACCGTCCCCAACGTCGGCCTCATGGCGCAGAAGGCCGAGGAGTACGGCTCGCACCCGACGACCTTCGAGATCCCGACCGCCGGCACGGTCACCGTCACCGGCACGGACGGCGAGACGCTCCTCGAGCACTCGGTCGAGGAGGGTGACATCTGGCGCATGAGCCGGGTCAAGGACATCCCCGTCCAGGACTGGGTCAAGCTCGCCGTCACCCGCGCCCGTGCGACCGGCGCACCGGCCGTCTTCTTCCTCGACGAGCAGCGGGCCCACGACGCGCAGATCATCGCCAAGGTCCGCGAGTACCTGCCGCAGCACGACACCGAGGGCCTGGACATCCGCATCCTCCCGCCGGTCGAGGCGATCACCTTCTGCCTCGAGCAGATCCGCGCCGGCAAGGACGCGATCTCCGTGACCGGCAACGTCCTGCGCGACTACCTCACGGACCTCTTCCCGATCCTCGAGCTCGGTACGAGCGCCAAGATGCTCTCGATCGTCCCGCTCCTCGCGGGCGGTGGGCTCTTCGAGACCGGTGCCGGCGGCTCCGCCCCGAAGCACGTGCAGCAGTTCGTCAAGGAGAACTACCTGCGCTGGGACTCGCTCGGCGAGTTCTCGGCGCTGGGCGCCTCGCTCGAGCACCTGGCGACGAACTTCGACAACCCCAAGGCGCAGGTCCTCGCGGACACGCTCGACACCGCCATCGCGACCTTCCTCGAGGAGAACAAGTCGCCGGCGCGCAAGGTCGGCCAGATCGACAACCGCGGCAGCCACTTCTACCTCGCCCTGTACTGGGCGCAGGCGCTGGCCGCCCAGGACGCCGACGCCGAGCTCAAGGAGCGCTTCACCGCGGTCGCCGAGCAGCTCGCGGCGAACGAGGACAAGATCAACGAGGAGCTCGTCGCGGTCCAGGGCTCGCCCGTCGACCTCGGTGGCTACTACAAGCCGGACGCGGACAAGGTCTCCGCCGCGATGCGTCCGAGCAGCACCTTCAACGAGATCATCGACGCGCTCTGAGCGCTCACGGTCCGCACGACGCAGGGGGTCCCGGACGGGGCCCCCTTCGTCGTGCCGCGGACCCATCCACCGGAGGATCGGCTCCGAACCCCGTGGCATGAAGACCTGGATCCTGCCCGCGACCTGCGGCGTGGCAGCCGCCGCCCTCGGGACCGCCGCCGCCCACCTCGTCGCGGCGCTGGTCTCGCCCCCTGCCTCACCCGTCCTCGCCGTGGGCAGCCAGGTCATCGATGCCACGCCCACCCCCGTCAAGGAGTGGGCGGTCTCGACCTTCGGCACCGCGGACAAGCCGGTGCTCATCGGCTCGGTCGCGCTCGTCACCCTGCTGCTCGCAGCGGTGGCCGGTGCGGTCCGACCGCGCTCGCGCCTGCTCTCGACGCTGCTGCTCCTGCTGCTCACGGGGCTGGCGGGCGCGGCTGCGGTCCTGCGCCCCACCGCCGACGCGCTGGCCTGGCTGCCCGCAGTCGTCGCGGCCGTGGTCGGCGTGCTCGCCCTGGACCTCCTCGTGGCCAGGGTGCTGCCCGCGGGAGCGGCCCACGCGGGCCCCGCGCAGCCGACCCGCCGCTCGGTCGTCGCCCTCGGCGGCACGGGTGTCGCGGCGGTCGCCCTCGGGGCCTCCGGGCAGGCGCTCGTCGCGCGCGCCACGCCGCCGACCCTCGCCCTGCCGGACCCGACGCGTCCCCTCGCCCCGCTGCCCGCGGGCGTGGAGGTCGGCACGCCGGGGATCTCCCCCTTCGTCACGCCGAACGCGCAGTTCTACCGGATCGACACCGCACTGCTCGCGCCGAACGTCGACCCGGGCGACTGGTCTCTGACGATCGACGGCGATGTGCCGGACGGGTTCACGATGGACATCGGGGAGCTGCTCGCGACGCCCATGATCGAGCGTGACATCACGCTCAACTGCGTCTCCAACGAGGTCGGCGGCCCCTACATCGGCACTGCCCGCTGGCTCGGCGTGCCCACCCGCGAGCTCCTCGCGCGCGCCGGCCTCGACGTCGACCCGAAGGACCCGGACCTGCAGGTCCTGTCGACGTCGACCGACGGCATGACGATCTCCACGCCCCTGTCCGCGCTGCTCGACGACCGCGACGCGCTCGTCGCGGTCGGGATGAACGGCTCGCCGCTGCCCCGCGAGCACGGCTTCCCCGCACGGCTGGTCACGCCCGGGCTCTACGGGTTCGTCGGCGCGACCAAGTGGCTCACGAGGATGACCGTCACCCGCTACGACCGGGCGAGCACCTACTGGACCGACCGCGACTGGGCCACCGACGGCCGGGTCAGGACGCAGGCGCGCGTCGACACACCCCGGGCGCTGCGACGCATCGCCCCCGGTCGCACCGTCATCGGTGGCGTCGCCTGGGCCCAGGGGCGCGGCATCACCCGGGTGGACGTGCGCGTCGACGACGGCGAGTGGCGGCGCGCCACCCTCGGCGCCGAGGCCAACGTCGACTGCTGGCGGCAGTGGTTCCTCCCGTGGGACGCCACCCCCGGCCGGCACGACATCACCGTGCGCGCGACCGACGGGACGGGCGAGGTGCAGACGCAGCAGGATGCCACCCCCTTCCCCTCCGGGGCCACGGGCTGGCACTCGATCGCGGTCACGGTCACCGACTGAACCATCCGGGAACGCGACGGCTCCGAACCCTTGTCGCACAGTCAATCCCGACGCCCTGGAGGCCGACATGTTCCGCATGACCACCACCCGCACCGCCGCTGCCCTCGCCGCGATCACCCTCCCCTTCGCCCTCACCGCCTGCGGTGGCGACTCCGCCGGGTCGGGGGCCTCCTCGAGCGCCAGCTCCGCGAGCAGCTCCGAGTCCATGGGCTCCGACGACTCGATGACCTCCTCGGGCGGGGCCACCGAGGCATCCGCTCCCTTCGGCGAGGGCTGCCAGGCCGTCCCCACGAGCGGCAAGGGCTCCTTCGACGGCATGGCCAAGGACCCGGTCGCCACCGCTGCGAGCAACAACCCGGCCCTGAAGACCCTCGTCAAGGCGGTCACGGAGGCCGACCTGGCCAAGACGCTCAACTCCTCGAAGGACATCACCGTCTTCGCGCCGACCGACGACGCCTTCGCCGCGATGGACAAGGCGACGCTGGACAAGGCGATGGGCGACCCCAAGGGCCTGCTCACCACGGTCCTGACGCACCACGTCGTCGACGGCCGCCTCGCCCCCGAGGACCTCGCGGGCACCCACGAGACCCTCGCCGGGGACAAGATCACGGTCGAGGGTTCCGGCGAGGACTTCACCGTCGGCGAGGCCGAGGTCGTGTGCGGCGACGTGCAGACCGCCAACGCGACCGTCTACATCATCGACTCGGTCCTCATGCCGACCGCCAAGTGATCTGATAGACCACGATGGACCTCGTGCCCCCTCCCCACCAGCAGGACCCCCCGGACGCCCTCACCGGCGCCCAGGGGGAGCCTGCCGGCGGTGTCGGCGACCCGCTCGCCCAACGCCTCAAGCAGGTGGCGAAGGGGGACGAGGCGGCCTTCGCGGCGGTGTACGACGAGACCGCACCGCGGCTGCACGGACTCGTCCTGCGGGTCCTGCGCAACCCCGCGCAGTCCGAGGAGGTCACGCAGGAGGTCTTCCTCGAGGTCTGGCGCCGGGCCAGCCACTTCGACCCGCGCAAGGGGTCGGCGATCGGCTGGATGCTGACCATGGCCCACCGCAGGGCCATCGACCGGGTGCGCTCGAGCCAGGCGGCCGTCACCCGTGACGACACCTGGCACGCGCGCACCCGTGAGGTCGACTTCGACACCACCGCCGAGCTGGCGACCGCCCGCATCGAGGCCAGACGGGTGCGCTCCGCGCTCGACGGGCTGACCGCGGCGCAACGGGAGGCGGTGAGCCTCGCCTACCTGGGCGGCTACACCCACACCGAGGTGGCCGGCCTCCTCGACCTGCCGCTCGGCACCGCCAAGACACGCATCCGCGACGGACTCATCCGCCTGAGGGACCAGTTGGGAGTGACACCATGAGCGAAGACCTGCACAGCCTCTCCGGGGCCTACGTCCTCGACGCCCTCGACGACGGGGAACGAGCCGACTTCGAGCAGCACCTCGCGCGGTGCTCGACCTGCCGCGACGAGGTGGACTCCTTCCGCCTGGTCACACCGCTGCTCGCGGAGACGGTCGCCGTCACCCCGCCGCCCGCGCTGCGCGCCGACGTGCTGGCCGCGGTCCGCACCACCCGGCAGGACCCGCCACCGGTGCCCGGGCCGGAGCCCGCGGCCGAGGCCGAGGCCGAGCAGGCGACCGTGACTCCCCTGCGTCAGCGGGTGCGGCGACGCTGGGTCGCCCTCGCCGCGGCCGCCGCCCTCGTCGTCGGCGGTGGCGCCACCTGGCAGGTGGTCGAGCGCACGAGCCAGAGCCTGACCGAGCAGGTCGTGGCTGCGGACGACGCCCACAGCTGGTCCGCGACGACGGCAGACGGTGGCACCGTCAGGATCACCCGCTCCGAGGACATGGACCGGGCCGTGCTGCGCGTCGAGGGCCTCTCCGCGCCCGGCGAGGGCCGGGCCTACCAGGCCTGGCTGCAGGACGCCTCGGGCGAGATGACCTCCGCCGGGATGGTGCCCGGCACCGACGGCGAGATGCTCCTCGAAGGGGATGTCTCGACAGCCGCGGGGGTGGGCCTGACCATGGAGCCGGCCGGTGGGTCGAGGCAGCCGACGAGCGACCCGGTGGCACTCGTCGAGCTCGGCTGACCCCGGGATCCGCCGGCGTCACCAGAGGCGCTGGGCGCGCACCCGCTCGGCGACGACGCAGTACTTGCGGATCCGACTGGAGGCGAGACACTCGGCCCAGAGCCGGTGCCCCGCGACGATGTCGCGACGCGCGCCCGCACCGACCACCGCGTCGAGACGGGGTGCCCAGCGCTCGTAGGACGCGGCGAGCGCCAGCGCCACGCGCGCGTGGTCGAGGCTGCGGTCGGTGCGGGCGACCAGCCGCAGCCCGGCTGCCTCGAGGTCGGCCCGCAGCTGCGCGAAGGGGGTCGGCCACACGGTGTCCGACCCCGGCATCACCGCGCGCTCCGCAGGGCCCAGCGGGTCCCCTGCCTCGACGGTCAGGGCGCACCGGCCGCCCGGCTCGAGGGCGGCCGCGATGCGGACCAGCAGCGTCGCCTTGTCCCGGAAGGCGAGCAGGGTCTCGAGCAGCAGCACGACCTCGAAGGTGCCCGGCGGCAGCGGCGGCACCCGGCCCACGACGAACCGGGCCCCCACCTCCAGCTCGCTCGCCCTCCGACGTGCCGTCGCGATCGCGTCCGCGTCGGCGTCGACCCCGAGGTAGTCGCACCCGAGCACCCCGGTGACCCACAGACCGGGCCCGGCGAGGCCGCAGCACAGGTCGAGCACCCGAACGCCCGGGGCGACCCGCGCCCGGGAGGCGAGCCAACCCACCTCCGACGCCGAGACGAAGCTCTGCTGGCCGACGAACTCCCCCGGCGCGAACCCCTCGCGTCGAGCCTGCCAGAGCACCCGCTCCGGGGTGGCCGGCGCGGTCATCGGGTGCTCTGCGACGTGAGGAAGCGGTCGCGGAAGTCGGCCATCGGCCACACCGGGGCACCGCGGTCCGGGACCAGGCCCGGGGTCCACCCCCACGCGGCGATGCGGTCGACCACCGTCCGGTCGCGGGCGACCACGCTCACCGGGACGTCGCGGTTGCCTCCGTGCCCGCTCACCACGGACGCCGGTTGGTGGTCCCCCAGCAGGACCACGACGAGATCCTCGTCGTCGTGGGCCCGGAGCAGGTCCAGGACGCTCGTCAGCGAGTAGGCGATGGACTGCCGGTAGGCCGCCGGCACGTCCTCGCGATGGCGCAGGAGCTGCGCCGGGCCCACCGCGCGGGCCGCCATGTCGTCGTAGACCGACCCGTCACCGAGGTCGGTCGGGTCGACGCGCGTGGGCAGCGGCGCCCACGGGCCGTGGCTCGAGGTGAGCTCGATCTGGGCCACGACGGGCGCACGGCGGGAAGGGGTGAGCTCACGTCGACCGAACTCGGTGAGGGCGAACTGGTCCGGCACCTTCGAGAAGCCGAAACGGGGACCCGCGTAGCCGAGGTCGTGGGTGCCGTAGACGCGGTCGAAGTCGTAGAACCGCTGCCCCTGCGGCCACGGTCGGTCCACCGACGGCAGGAGGGCGACCGCCGTCGGGTAGGTGATCGTGTGGCACAGGGTCGGGAGGGCCCCCGAGGCGATCCGCGGCATGACCTCGGGCAGGTCGTCGAAGGAGGAGCTGCCCGTGATGATCGCGTCGAAGGCGGGGTCACGCAGCAGCTCCATCGCGAGCAGGAGCCGCTCGTGGGTCGTGCGCCCGGGACGGCGCCGCGGCGAGACGCTCCCCACCTGGCTCGCCCGGATCGACAGCCGGCGCGCGTGGAAGGCACCACCGAGCCGCAGGCCCACCTCGGTGTCGCCGTACCAGCTGACATCCAGGACGCTGCCCCCTGCGGCGAGCAGGTCGAGCGAGAGCTGCAGGCCGGCGCCGGTGGCGCTGGCGTGGACGACGAGGTCACGGTCACGCGGCGCGTCGGCGGGAAGGGAGAAGGCCGCACCGAGCGCTCGGGCCACCGGCTCCCTTCGCGGATCGAGGTCGACGACAGTCACCTCGGCGCCGGGGGTGCCCACGAGCAGCCGGGTGATGCACAGGCCGACCATGCCGGCGCCCACGACGACCACCCGCTCCCCCACCAGTGGGGTGGCGTCCCACAGGGCGTTGACGGCCGTCTCGACGGTCCCGGCGAGGACGGCCCGGTCATCGGGCACCTCGTCGGGCACCGGGACGACCGCGCCGACGGGGACGACGTAGGCCGTCTGGTGAGGGTGCAGGCAGAAGACCCGACGACCCCGTAGGTCGTGCGGTCCCTCCTCGACGACGCCGACGCTCAGGTAGCCGTACTTCACCGGTCCGGGGAAGTCCCCTGCCTGGAAGGGGGCCCGCATCACCGCGTACTGGTCGGGGGGGACGCCACCGCGGTGGACGAGGGCCTCGGTGCCCCGGCTGACCCCGGAGCGCACGGTGCGCACCCGGACCTCACCGGGACCGGGGGCGCCCAGGACGACCGGCCGGATCTCCCCGGACCCGGGGGCACGCAGCCAGTAGGCCCGGTCCGGGCCGCTCACCGCCCCACCTCGCGACGTCCTCGCACGGTAGAGACACGGGTCGCGTGGCTCGATGGTTCATCCGCCCTCGTGCCCACCTGGGCCCTTGAACCGCAGGGCCGCCGCGTCCGTGATCAGGTCAGGGGTGATGGCGGTGTCACCCGGAGATGGAGGAGCACCATGCGCACCCGACTCATCACGGCAGCGGCAGCCCTCGTCTCAGCAGGGGTGCACCTTGCCCTCTGGGGCGTCGAGGGGTACCGGGACCTGGACGTCATCGGTCCGGCCTTCCTGCTCAACGCGATGGCGGGCGTCGTCATCGCCGGCCTCCTCATCGGGTGGCGGCACTGGGTCCCGGCCCTCCTCGTGCTGGGCTTCGGCGCGAGCACGCTGGGCGCCTTCATCACCTCCGCCACCCTCGGGCTCTTCGGGGTCCAGGAGCGGTGGACGGGTGGCTGGGTGCTCACGGCTGCGGTCGCCGAGGTCGTCTGCATCGTCGGCGGCCTGACCCTGCTGCGCCGCCACGCGCCGGCCCGTCGACCGCTCCTGCGCTCTCGCACCCTGCGGACCCACTGACGCGGGGCTCAGATCGTCAGTCGCAGGAGGGTGGTCCCGTCCTCCGAGCGCATCTCCACGCTCTCGATGTCCCCCCGTCCGGTGGCGGTGGCCGCCGACAGGTGCATCGTCCGCCCGGGCAGGCCCCGCCAGGTGGCCACCCTCTCGGTCGCCCCGCCCTCCCTCCGCACGACGAGGGCGTACTCGGGTTCGTAGGCGAGCGTGTGGCCGGCTTCCTGCTCGTAGGTGCACGTCACCTCGATCCGGGTGCCCCAGGCCACGCTCTCCAGCTGCAGGTCCGCCTCCACCGGCACGCGTCCGACGGCGGTCATCGGGAGGGAGGGCACCGGGCTGGTGGCGACGGGTGGCACCGCCACCCCCGGGTCCGGGGCGGCGCCGTCGCCGAGCGCGGCCATGCCGAGCCCCGCAGCGGAGACCGTGAGCGCGGCGACGGAGGCGGCGAGGCCGGCCACGACGACGGTGCGCCGTCGCTGCTGGTGCCGCACGTCGGCGACGAGCCTCGGCAGGAGCGTGCGCGGGACGGGGGGCACGGGCAGCAGGTCGCCGGGGCCGACCTGCGCGAGCAGGCCCGGCACGCCCGCGAGCTCGCGCACCGACCGGCTGCAGTCGTCGCACCGGGTCAGGTGCTGCTCGAACTCCTGGCGCTCGGACGGGGACAGCGCACCCAGCACGTAGGCGCCGTCGCAGCGGGCGTACTCGCAGGTCACGCGCCGACCCCCATCTCCTGCAGGGCGAGCCGCAGCGCGCGCAGGGCGTAGTGCGTCCGGGACTTGACCGTCCCCTCGGGGATCCCGAGGGTCCGCCCCGCCTCCGCGACCGACGCCCCGCGGAAGTAGCACTCCTGCAGCACGGCGCGGTGGTCAGCAGACAGGGACATGAGCGCATCGGCCACCACCCACGACAGCAGCAGCTGGTCGGTGTGGTCCCGGGCGTCCCGGGCGTCCGGCACGTCGGCCACGCTGAGCTCGCTCTGCGACCGCTTGGTCCGCCACTCGTCGATGACGATGTTGCGGGCCACGGTGAACAGCCACGCCCGCACCGACCCGTGGCTCTCGTCGAGACGAGCACGGTTGCGCCAGGCCCGGATCATCGTCTCCTGCACGACGTCCTCGGCACGCGCGTGGTCACGCCCGGTGAGGCTGAGGCAGTAGCCCCACAGGGCGGCAGCGTGCTCGTCGTGCAGCTGCTGCATGAGCGCCGTGCCGGTGTCCGTCATGAGACCTCCTGGGAGGCCGTACGCAGGGAGCCCGTCCGCGGTTCACGACCGCGGCCCACCCGCGCCCGGACCCCGAACCCTCCTCCCGCGGACGTGGCCTGTCAACGACGGCCGAGGTGGCCGGAGGGTGAACCTGCCGCACTCGCCCCGCCGCGGCGCTGCTAGCGTCGCAGGGACAGCATTTCCCTGTTTCCGCACGAAGGGGTCCACCAGTGAGCACCACTCCCGTCAAGGTCGCCGTCACCGGCGCCGCCGGCCAGATCGGCTACAGCCTGCTCTTCCGCATCGCCAGCGGATCGCTCTTCGGTCCCGAGACCCCGGTCGAGCTGCGCCTGCTCGAGATCACCCCGGCCCTGAAGGCCCTCGAGGGTGTCGTCATGGAGCTCGACGACTGCGCCTTCCCGACCCTCGCCGGTGTCGAGATCGGCGACGACGCCGACAAGGTCTTCGACGGCGTCAACCACGCCCTGCTCGTCGGCGCCCGCCCCCGCGGCCCCGGCATGGAGCGCGGTGACCTCCTGGAGGCCAACGGCGGAATCTTCGCCCCGCAGGGTGCGGCGCTGAACAAGGTCGCGGCCGACGACGTGCACGTCACGATCACGGGCAACCCGGCGAACACCAACGCGCTCATCGCGATGAACAACGCGCCCGACATCCCCAACGAGCGCTTCAGCGCGCTGACCCGTCTGGACCACAACCGGGCCATCAGCCAGCTGTCCGCCAAGCTCGGCGTGCCGGTCACCGAGATCAAGAAGATGACGATCTGGGGCAACCACTCGGCCACCCAGTACCCCGATCTATTCCACGCCGAGGTCTCCGGCAAGAACGCCGCCGAGACCGTGGGCGACCAGGAGTGGCTTGAGTCGACCTTCATCCCGACCGTCGCCAAGCGCGGTGCGGCGATCATCGAGGCCCGCGGCGCCTCCTCCGCCGCCTCCGCGGCGTCGGCGACCGTCGACCACGCCCGTGACTGGGCGCTCGGCACCCCCGAGGGCGACTGGGTGTCCATGTCGGTCTGCTCCGACGGCTCGTACGGCGTCCCCGAGGGCCTCATCTCCTCCTTCCCCGTCACCGTCAAGGACGGCAGCTGGGAGATCGTCCAGGGCCTGGAGATCGACGACTTCTCGCGCGCGAAGATCGACGCCTCGGTCGCCGAGCTGGCCGAGGAGCGCGAGGCCGTGACCAAGCTCGGCCTCATCAAGGGCTGACACCGCGCACCCCAACAAGGAGGGCCCCGCACCGGTCGGTGCGGGGCCCCCTTCGTCGTGCTGGGGACCTGCCTCAGCGGGCGGTGAGGTCCAGCGAGAAGCCCGCGACGAGGACCGCGACCGCGAGGACGACGAGCGTCACGACGTCGACGAGCGGACCGCGCACGGCGATGCCGCCGGCGCGCGAGCCCGGGAGGGTCACGCGCAGGACCGCGGCGAGCAGCAGCGAGCCCGCGCAGGCGAGCGTGGCCCGCAGCACGTGGTCGGTGAGGATGAAGAGCAGGGCGACGGCGAGGCCGCCGGCGATGAGCCACCAGGCGGCGAGCGGGCGCACGTCGAGCGCCGGTCGGGCCGGCGCCGTCGGCCGATGCTCCCGCTCGCCCGGGCCGGTCATCGCAGGGCCCGCTCCGCGGCCTCGACGACATTGGTGAGCAGCATGGCGCGGGTCATCGGGCCGACGCCGCCGGGGTTGGGGCTGACCCAGCCGGCGACCTCGGCGACGTCCGCGGCGACATCGCCGGCGACCTTGGACGTACCGTCCTCGGCGACCAGCCGGCTCACGCCGACGTCGAGCACGGCCGCACCCGGCTTGACCATGTCGGCGGTGATGATGCCCGGCACGCCGGCGGCGGCGACGACGACGTCGGCCTGGCGCACCTCGGCCGCGAGGTCGCGGGTCCCGGTGTGGCACAGGACCGTCGTCGCGTTCTCGCTGCGGCGGGTGAGGATCAGGCCGAGCGGGCGCCCCACCGTGATGCCGCGACCGACGATGACGACCCGGGCGCCGGCGATCGGCACGTCGTGCCGCCGCAGGAGCTCGATGCAACCCATCGGCGTGCACGGCAGCGGCGCCGGCTCGCCGAGGACGAGCCAGCCGAGGTTCGTCGGGTGCAGGCCGTCGACGTCCTTGGCCGGGTCGACGGCGGAGAGGATCGCGTTCTCGTCCAGGCCGGTCGGCTGCTGCACGAGGAACCCGGTGCAGGCCGGGTCCTCGTTGAGCTCGCGCACGACCGCCAGGACCTCCTCGAGCGTCGAGGTCGCCGGCAGGTCACGGCGGATGCTCGTGATGCCGATCTCTGCGCAGTCCCGGTGCTTCGCGCCCACGTACCAGCGGCTGCCCGGGTCCTCGCCCACGAGCACGGTGCCGAGCCCCGGGGTGACGCCCTGCTCCTTGAGAGCGGCCACCCGGCCGCGCAGCTCGTCCTTGATCGACGCGAGCGCCGCCTTGCCGTCGAGGATCTGTGCTGTCACGACCCCATCCTTTCGTCGGTGTCCGGTGCTCAGTGGGCGAAGTGGCGGGTGCCGGTGAAGTACATCGTGATGCCCGCGGCCTGCGCCGCGGCGACGACCTCGTCGTCACGCACGGACCCACCCGGCGCGACGACGGCGCGCACTCCCGCGTCGAGCAGGACCTGGAGCCCGTCGGCGAAGGGGAAGAAGGCGTCCGAGGCCGCGATGGCCCCCTTCGCCCGCTCCTCGCCGGCCCGGCCGACCGCGAGGTGGCACGAGTCGACCCGGTTGACCTGGCCCATGCCGATGCCCACCGAGCCGCCGTCCTTCGCGAGGAGGATCGCGTTGGACTTGGTCGCGCGCACGGCGCGCCACGCGAAGGCGAGGTCCGCGAGCGTCTGCTCGTCGGCGGCATCACCGGTCACGAGCGCCCAGGCGCGCGGGTCGTCCCCGTGCCCCTGCGTCGGCTTGTCCTCCCCCTTCGCCTCGACGACGCCGTCGATCGCGTCGCGCTGCTGCACGAGCAGGCCACCGGAGATCGGTCGGGTCTCGACGCCCCCGGGCGTGGGGGTCGCGACCTTGAGCAGGCGGCGGTTCTTCTTCTCCTTGAGGATCGTCAGGGCGTCGGGCTCGAAGTCCGGCGCCAGGACGACCTCCGAGAAGGTGTCGTTGAGGGCGGTGGCCATCGCCGCGGTGATCGGGCGGTTGCTGGCGACGATGCCGCCGTAGGCGGAGACCGGGTCGCAGGCGTGCGCCCGCTCGTAGGCGACCTCGATGCTCTCCCCCACCGCGATGCCGCACGGGTTGGCGTGCTTGATGATCGCGACGGTCGGCTGGTCGCCGTGGTCGTGCGCGGCGCGCAGCGCGGCGTCACCGTCGATGTAGTTGTTGTACGACATCTCCTTGCCGTGCAGCTGCTCGGCGCCGGCGATGCCGCCGCCGGCCTCGGTGACGTAGAGCGCGGCGGACTGGTGCGGGTTCTCTCCGTAGCGCAGGCCGGACTTCTTGGCATAGGTGCCGCCGACCCAGCCGGGGAAGGGCGTCTCGTCGCTCGGGCTGACCACCGAGCCCATCCACGAGGCGACGGCCACGTCGTAGGTGGCCGTGTGGACGAAGGCGTCGGTGGCCAGGCGCTGGCGCTGGGCGAGGGTGAAGCCGCCACCGCGCACCGCCTCGAGGACGTCACCGTAGGTCGTGGGGTCGGTGACGATCGCGACGGAGGCGTGGTTCTTGGCCGCGGCGCGCACCATGGTCGGGCCGCCGATGTCGATCTTCTCGATGCAGTCCTGCACGCCTGCACCGGAGGCGACGGTGTCGGCGAAGGGATAGAGGTTGACGACGACGAGGTCGAAGGGGGCGACTTCCAGCTCCTCGAGCTGCCGCACGTGGTCCTCGAGCCGGGTGTCGGCGAGGATGCCCGCGTGGACCCGCGGGTGGAGCGTCTTGACCCGGCCGTCGAGGCACTCGGGGAAGCCGGTGAGGTCCTCGACCTTGGTCACCGGCAGGCCGAGACCGGCGATCGTGGCGGCCGAGCCGCCGGTCGACACGAGCTCGACGCCCGCGTCGGCGAGACCCCGGACGAGGTCCTCGAGGCCGGTCTTGTCGTAGACGGAGACGAGGGCACGGCGGACGGGACGGCGTTCTGACACGAGTACTCCTGGAAGGTCGCTTGCATCTGCAGATGGGCGCACCCAGGCGGGCGATGCACCTCGACTTCGTCACTCCCCGGTGGTGATCCACCTTCGCCAGTCGTGTGCCCCCAGTCTACGAGAGGTCGCGCGACTCAGCGCACCCCGCCGAGGAGGACCCGGCGACCCTCGACCCGCCAGCCACCAGTGGCCATCGCGGCGACGACGTCGACGAGCATCTCGCGCTCGACAGCCTTGATCCGCTCGTGCAGCGACTCCTCGGTGTCGTCAGCGGAGATCGCCACGGTCCGCTGCTCGATGATCGGGCCGGTGTCGACGCCGGCGTCGACGAGGTGGGCAGTCGAGCCGGTGACGGTGACGCCGTACGCCAGCGCGTCCCGGACGCCGTGGGCGCCGGGGAAGGCCGGCAGCAGCGCCGGGTGGGTGTTGAGGAAGGTGCCGCTCGCGAGGGCCCGCGGCCCGAGGATCTTCATGAAGCCGGCCGTGACGACGAGGTCGGGCTCGTGCCGGGCGATGTCGGCCGCGAGCGCCGCGTCCCAGGCCTCCCGGTCGGGGTGGTCCGCGACCCGCTCGACGAAGGTCTGCACGCCCGCCGCCGCGGCCCGCTCCAGGCCCACGCACTCCCGGTCGGCGCCGACCGCGACGACCTGCGCGGGCAGGTCGGGGGCGTCGAGCAGGGCCTGCAGCAGGGTCCCCGAGCCGGATACGAGGACGACGAGACGAAGGGGGGCGCTCACCCGCCGCAGTCTAGGTCGAGCGCTCAGCGGCGCAAGACCCACCACTCGCGCGCCAGGACGATGAAGGCCCCGATGCCGAGCTCGAGCACGAGCACCCCGCCGAGCGCCGGCGCCCGGGCGCCGAGGTCGGCCAGGCGCAGGGCACCCAGCGAGCCGCCGGCGAGGGCGTCGAGCAGGACGACGAGGAGTGCGGCCACACCGACCGCGACCGACAAGACGGCGAGCTTGGTCTGGGTCGGGGCCAGCCGCGGCACCCACTGCAGCGCCTCACGGCCGAGCCAGGCGCCGGCGAGGACCGGCAGGAGGACGAGCAGGTGGGTCACCCAGGGCAGGTCGCCCGGCTGGGGCTGCGCGGCGAGGACGGGCACCATCGGCAGCAGGCCGGACTCCGCCCCCGACCACGTCGTCATCGCACCGCCCGCGGTCGAGAAGCCCGGACCGGCGGCGAAGGACAGCGCCCAGATCCCGAGGTTGGGCAGGAGCATCAGCTGCAGGAGCACCAGGAGCGTCCCGCCGAAGACCCCCGCGTCGAGGCCAGCGTGCAGGTGCGCCACCCGGCCGAGGTGCACGGCCGTCGCGACGAGGACCAGTGCGGAGCCGAGGAGGACGAGGAGGGCGGCCCCCTTCGCCCCCGGCACGACGCCGCGACGCAGCGAGGTCGGCGCCCGCTCCCACACCCGCGCGGCCTCCTCGGGCAGCCCGTGCGCGAGGACCAGGCCGAGCGCGGGGAGGACGACGAGCGGGAGGAGCACGCTGGGGACCACAGGTCCGGCCGGCGACAGCAGACCGAGGAGGGAGACGAGCAGGCCGACACCGGCGTAACCGCCGAGCCAGGCGCCCTGGAGCGCCCGCGACGGCTCCTGCGGCAGGCCGCGCCGGGCACCGGCCCGGGCCAGGAGGAGCAGCAGGAGGGTCCCGACGAGGGGCGTCATGGCGAGCGTGCCGTCGCCGAGGTGCAGCCGCGCCCCACCGAGGACCAGCCACAGGAGGCTGCCCGATCCGAGGGCGTCGCCGACGCCGGCGGAGGCACGGGGCACCGCCAGGGCGCCGAGCAGGACGAGGACGACGGGCACGAGCCACCCAGCGAGCGCCGTCAGCGCACCGGCGGCCGCGGCCGCCACCTCGGGCCGCCTGCGAGTAGCGTCTTCTCCCGTCGTGGCCGACCGGATGAGTTCCATCACCGTCACGGCCCCATCGTCACCGACGGGGGACGGCTGGTGGTGGAGGCCAGCCGGGGAGGACCAAAAGAAGTGGGAAAGGACCACGCACCCGCGGGGCAACCGCATCGCCGGCACACGCGTCTGGAGAGGTGATGGAGGGAGGTCGGGCATCAGCCGAGGACGAGTTCGACGAGTTCTACCGGGCGACCGCACCGCGCGTGGTGCACCTGGTGTACGCCGCGACGGGCGACCTGGAGCTCGCGCGCGACTCCACCCAGGAGGCCTTCGCCCGCGCGTGGCAGCGCTGGGACCAGGTGCGGACCGCGGACGAGCCGGGCGCGTGGGTCCGGACGGTGGCTCGCCGGATCGCCATCTCGACATGGCGCAAGGACTCCAACCGCACCAGGGCGATGGAGCGGCGCGGCGAGGACGCCCGACCGGCCGCGCCGACGGTGGACCGGGTCGCGGTCGTCGCCGCCCTGCGCACCCTCGGCCCCGACGTGCGCGAGACCCTGGCCCTGTACTACCTCGCCGACCTGTCGGTCGACGAGATCTCCCGGCAGACGGGCATCCCGTCGGGGACCATCAAGGCACGGCTGCACCGCGGCCGTGCCCAGCTGGCCACGGCCCTCGCCGACACGGAGGCCCACGATGACTGACCGTCACGACACCCCGCGCGGCCCCGACGACGACGAGCTCGTGCGTGCCGCCCTCATGGAGCTCATGGACGACGTGGGCGCGCACCCGCTGCCCGAGCCGTCGGCCGTGCGGGCCCGCGCCGAGGTCGACGGGGCGAGCTTCACGCCCGACGACATGCGCCACCTCGCCCGAGCCGTCCTCGGGGAGGTCGACCTCACGCAGGAGCCCCGTCCGCCGGCCACCCCCTCCTCGGCCGCGACGGGCGCAGCCGCGGACCACCCGGGCAGAACAACGCCGACCCGGGAGCAGGGGGGATCGACCGGGTCGGCGCTGTGGGAGACAGGCTAAGCCCGTCAGGTCGTCCGCGTCACCAGTGGGCCGGACCGGGGGCCGTGTCGTGCATCACGCCCGCAGGCCGGCGAGCAGGGCGGCCGTGGCGACGGCGGCCTCTGCGGCCTCGCGGCCCTTGTCCTCCCGGGATCCCGGCAGGCCGGCCCGGTCGAGTGCCTGGGCGTCGTCGTCGCAGGTGAGCAGGCCGAAGCCGATGGGCGTACCCGAGTCGAGCGCCACCCGGGAGAGCCCGTCCGTCGCCGCGGCGCACACGTAGTCGAAGTGCGGTGTGCCGCCACGGATCACGACGCCGAGGGCGACGACCGCGTCGTGCGTCCCGACCAGCTCGGCCGCGACGAGCGGCAGCTCGAAACTGCCCGGGACGCGCACGAGCATCGGCTCGATACCCGCCTCCGCGAGCGCTGCCCGCGCGCCACCGACGAGACCGTCCATGACCTGCGTGTGCCAGCTCGAGGCGACGACCGCCACGCGCAGGTCGCCGGCCGCGGCGATGTCGATCCTCGGTGCTCCGTGCCCGCTCATCGGGTGCTCCCTTCGTCCGTGTCCGGCAGCCACGGGAGGTCGTGGCCCATCCGGTCGCGCTTGGTGCGCAGGTAGTGCAGGTTGTCACTCGTGACGCCCGCCGGCAGCGGGTCGCGACCGGCGACGGTGATGCCGAGCGCCTGGAGGGCGTCGACCTTGGCCGGGTTGTTGCTCAGCAGCCGCACCGTCGTGACGCCGAGCCGGCGCAGCACCTGGGCGGCGTGGGTGTAGTCCCGTGCGTCGACCGGCAACCCCAGGTCCGCGTTGGCGTCGACGGTGTCGGCACCACGGTCCTGGGCGGCGTACGCCCGCAGCTTGTCGACGAGGCCGATGCCCCTGCCCTCGTGCCCGCGCACGTAGACGATGACGCCGGAGCCGGCCGAGACGACGGCCGCCATGGCCGCCTGGAGCTGCGGTCCGCAGTCGCAGCGCAACGAGCCGAAGACGTCCCCGGTGAGGCACTCGCTGTGCACCCGCACGAGCGGCGTGCCCCGGCCGATGTCGCCGTGGACGAGCGCCATGTGCTCGGAGCCGTCGACGGCGCTGCAGTAGCCGTGCGCGACGAACTCGCCGTGGGAGGTCGGCAGCCGGGTCGAGACGACGTGCTCGATGAGCGCCTCGGAGCGGCGGCGCAGGTCGACGAGGTCGGCGATGCTCACGAGCGGCCAGCCGCGCTCGTCGGCGAGGCGGCGCAGCCCGGGCAGCCGCGACATCGAGCCGTCCTCCTCGACGACCTCGCAGATGACGCCGGCGGGCGCCCGTCCGGCGAGCCGGCAGAGGTCGACCGCCGCCTCGGTGTGGCCGCGGCGCACGAGCACGCCCCCGTCCCGGGCGCGCAGCGGGAAGACGTGCCCGGGCCGCGCGAGGTCCCCGCGACCGGTGCTCGGGTCCGCGAGCAGCCGCGCCGTGCGGGCGCGGTCGGCGGCGCTGATGCCGGTGGTCACGCCGGTCCGCGCGTCGACGGAGACCGAGTAGGCCGTCCCCTTGGAGTCCTCGTTGATCGCGGTCATCGGCGGCAGCGCGAGCCGGTCGAGCTCGGCACCGGTCATCGCGACGCAGATCACCCCGCTGCCCAGGCGCACCGTGAGGCCCATGAGCTCGTCGGTCGCGGCGTCGGCCGCGAAGATGATGTCGCCCTCGTTCTCCCGGTCCGCGTCGTCGACGACGAGCACCGGGCGGCCGGCCGCGATCGCCTCGATCGCGGTCTCGATCGGGTCGAGCAGGTCGTCGTCGTGGGTCATCGCGGGTCCTTCGGGTCGAGTGCGAGCATGCGCTGCACGTACTTGCCGAGGATGTCCACCTCGACGTTGACGCGGTCGCCGACTCCCTTGCGTCCCAAGGTCGTCAGCTCCATCGTCGTGGGGATGAGGGCCACCTCGACGTGGTCGTCCCCGGCGACGGTCAGGGTGAGGCTCACGCCGTCGAGGCAGATCGAGCCCTTCTCGACGACGAAGGGGGCCAGCCCGGGGTCGATCGCCAGGCGCACCTCCTCCCACCGGTCGCCCGGGCGGCGCTGGGTGATCGTCGCGGTCCCGTCGACGTGCCCCTGCACGAGGTGGCCGTCGAGGCGGGCGCCGAGCACCATGGCCCGCTCGAGATTGACCACGTCGCCGACGGCGAGGTCGCCGAGGACGGTGCGGCGCAGGCTCTCGGCCATGACGTCGAAGGTGACCTCACCCCCCTTCGCCTCCGTGTCGGTGACGGTGAGGCAGGCGCCGTTGACGGCGATGGAGGCCCCGTGCGGTGCGTCGGTCGTCGTGACCTGCCCTCGCACGGTGATGCGGCTGGAGTCGGCCCCCTCCTCGACGGCGACGACCTCCCCCAGCTCCTCGATGATCCCGGTGAACATCAGTGGTCCCTTCTGACGGTGGCGGTGAGGGCGACGTCGTCGCCCAGCCGCTGCACGTCGGTCGTGTCGAGGCGCAGCGCGCCGGTCATGGTCGTGATGCCCGCGTCGGCGAGGACCGAGGTCCCGGCGCCGAGCAGGGCGGGGGCGATGTGGGCGACGACCTCGTCGACGAGGTCGTGCGCGATGCAGGTTGCGGCGAGGCGCGCGCCGCCCTCGAGGAGCAGTGAGCGCACCCCGCGCTCGTGCAGGGTCGTGAGGACGGCCACGACGTCGAGGCCGCGCGGGCCGCGCGGCACGGCGAGGACGTCGACGCCGGCGGCGAGCAGCCGGGAGGCGTCGGCGTCGTCCGCGACGACGACGAGGGTCGGTGCGACGTCGTCGAGCACGCGGGCGTCGAGCGGGATCCTCGCGCCGGAGTCGAGGACGACGCGCAGTGGCTGGTGGGCGCCGGGCAGGTCCCGGACGGCGAGGTGGGGGTCGTCGGCCCGCAGCGTCCCGCCCCCGACGAGGACCGCGTCGCGCTCCGCGCGCAGCCGGTGCACGGCGGCCCGCGCCTGCGGCCCGGTGATCCACCGGCTCGTCCCGTCGGCGGCGGCGGTGCGGCCGTCGAGGGTGCTCGCGAGCTTCCACGTGACGTGCGGTCGACCGGCGACCGTCGCGCGCAGCCAGGCCCGGTTGACGTGCGCGGCGGCCTCCCGACCGACTCCCTCCACGACGTCGACACCGTTGTCCCGCAACAGGTCCGCTCCCCCGCCGGCGGTGCGCGTGGGGTCGGGCACGGCGATGACGACGCTCGCGATGCCCGCCTCGAGCAGCGCGCTCGTGCACGGTCCGGTGCGGCCCGTGTGCCGGCACGGCTCGAGGGTGACGACGGCGGTGCCGCCGCGGGCGGCGTCGCCGGCGGCCCGCAGGGCGACGACCTCGGCGTGCGGTCCCCCGGCCCGCTCGTGGTGGCCCTCGCCCACGATGCGCCCGCTGGCGTCGAGCACGACGCAGCCGACGACCGGGTTGGGGCTGGTGCGACCGAGGCCGCGCGCGGCCAGCCCGACGGCTCGCGCCATCGCGGTCTCGATGATCAAGCGGTGCTGCATGTGCCTCTCCGTGGTCCGACGCGGACCACGGGGGCGAAGGGAGACACGCCCGTCGGGCGTGGCGGCGTGCGCCGGGCCACCGGCACCCCGGTGGGACCGCGCCGGGTGTGGAGGACCCACGCACGGCACGGCAGGCGACGCCGCGTGCTGCCTCCCATCCGGACTTTCACCGTCGGTCCCGGAATTTCACCGGCTCGGCCCGACCTCGGTGAGGAGGACGGGTTCGCGGACTGTCACCGCCGGCTCGGAATTGCACCGACCCCGGAGCACGCGTACGACAACTCGTACGCCGTGAAGGATACTCGCGCCCCGCCGCAGGGTCACCCGCGGTCCACGTGGTGGCGCCCACGTGGACCGCGGGGTGTCTCAGTGCGTGGCGACGTACCTGAGCCTTCGCCCGATTGCGTCAGGTCTTCGTCCGCCCACGTCCTCACGACGAAGGGCGCCGCACACGTGGTCGTGTGCGGCGCCCTTCGTCAGGCCGGGACGTCCTCAGCTGGACAGGCCCTTCATGATCTCGCGCATGAGGTCCGCCGTCTCGGACGGCGTCTTGCCGACCTTGACACCGGCGGCCTCGAGGGCCTCCTTCTTGGCGGCCGCCGTACCGGAGGAGCCGGAGACGATGGCGCCGGCGTGGCCCATGGTCTTGCCCTCCGGGGCGGTGAAGCCGGCGACGTAGCCGACGACCGGCTTGGTCACGTGGTCCTTGATGTACGCCGCGGCGCGCTCCTCGGCGTCGCCACCGATCTCGCCGATCATGACGATCGCGTCGGTCTCGGGGTCGTTCTCGAACGCCTCGAGGCAGTCGATGTGCGTCGTCCCGATGATCGGGTCGCCACCGATGCCGACGCCCGTGGAGAAGCCGAACTCACGCAGCTCGTACATCATCTGGTAGGTCAGCGTGCCCGACTTCGACACGAGACCGATGCGCCCGGCGCCGGCGATGTCCGCCGGGATGATGCCGGCGTTGGCCTTGCCGGGGCTGATCAGGCCCGGGCAGTTGGGGCCGATGAGACGCGTGGCCTTGCCCTTGGAGTAGTTGTAGAACTCCGCCGAGTCCTTGACCGCGATGCCCTCGGTGATGATCACGGCGAGGCCGATCTCGGCGTCGATCGCCTCGACGACGGCGGACTTGGCGAAGGCCGGCGGCACGAAGATGACCGACACGTCGGCGCCGGTCTCCTTGATGGCGTCGGCGACGGAGCCGAAGACGGGGACGGACTGGCCACCCGGGAAGTCGACGCTCTGGCCGGCCTTCTTGGGGTTGACGCCGCCCACGACGTTGGTGCCGGAGGCGAGCATGCGCGTGGTGTGCTTCATGCCCTCGGAGCCGGTCATGCCCTGGACGATGACCTTGGAGTCAGCGGTGAGGAAGATTGCCATGTCTGTGTCTGCGTCCTTTACTTCGCGGCCAGCTCGGCGGCCTTGCGGGCGGCGCCGTCCATGGTGTCCTCGATGGACACGAGGGGGTGGTTGAACTCGGCGAGGATGCGGCGACCCTCTTCGACGTTGTTGCCGTCGAGGCGGACGACGAGCGGCTTGGTCGCCCCGTCGCCCAGCGTCTTGAGCGCGCCCACGATGCCGTCGGCGACCGCGTCGCACGCGGTGATGCCGCCGAAGACGTTGACGAAGACGGACTTGACCTGCTCGTCGTGGAGGATGACGTCCAGACCGTTGGCCATGACCTCGGCCGAGGCGCCGCCACCGATGTCGAGGAAGTTGGCCGGCTTGGCCCTGCCCGCGGTGTAGTCCTCACCCGCGTAGGCGACGACGTCGAGGGTGCTCATGACGAGCCCGGCGCCGTTGCCGATGATGCCGACGTTGCCGTCGAGCTTGACGTAGTTGAGGCCCTTGGCCTTCGCCTTGGCCTCGAGCGGGTCCGCGGCCTCCTTGTCCTCGAGCGCGGCGTGCTCGGGCTGGCGGAAGTCCGCGTTGCCGTCGAGCGTCACCTTGCCGTCGAGGGCCACGATGTCGCCCTGCTGCGTCTTGACGAGCGGGTTGACCTCGACGAGGGTCGCGTCCTCCTCGCGGTAGACGACCCAGAGCTTCTTCAGGACGTCAGCGATCTTGGCCTGGTCCGCGGCGTCGAAGCCGGCGGCCTGCACGATCTCCGTGGCCTTGGCGTCGTCGATGCCGACGTTGGGGTCGACCTCGATGCGCGCGAGGGCCTCGGGGCGCTCGACGGCGAGCTGCTCGATCTCCATGCCGCCCTCCTTGGAGCACATGGCGAGGTAGGAGCGGTTGGCCCGGTCGAGCAGGATCGAGAAGTAGTACTCCTCGGCGATCTGGGCGCCCTGGGCGATCATGACCTTGTGGACCGTGTGGCCCTTGATGTCCATGCCGAGGATGTTCTCGGCCGCCTCGGTTGCTTCGTCAAGGGTCTTGGCGACCTTGACGCCACCGGCCTTGCCACGTCCACCGGTCTTGACCTGGGCCTTGACGACGGTGACGCCGCCGCTCTTGGCCCCGATGGTCTCGGCGGCCGCGCGGGCCTCCTGCGGGGTGGTGGCGACGGCGCCGGCAAGAACCGGGACGCCGTGCTTCTCGAACACGTCGCGTGCTTGGTACTCGAAGAGATCCACGAGGGTGATTCCGTCCTCTGCTGTGGTAACGGGGGTGCGGGTCGAGACTAGCCCCCGGACGGGGGCCGAGCATCCTCCGGTCCGCGACGCGGCCGCGAGGCCCGCGAGCAGCCGACCGGTCACGGAGTCGTCACGACGCCTCGCACCGCACTCCCACCGGGGTTACCCTCGAGTCACCATGGCCCCGCACCAGCCCCACGTGAGGCAGACCCACCCCACCAGCGACCCGGCGACGACGCCGGCCGCGCTGCGGTCCGGCGTGTACCAGCAGGTGCGCCAGATGGTCTCCGCGCAGGCGATGGTCTTCGCCGCGGTCGAGCTCGTCTGGGCCGCGACCCACGTCTCGCTCTACCCCTTCGGCACCCGGGCGCCGCGCCGCGGCGGCGACCGGCACGGCTACCGCATCGAGCATCTCAGCCCCGTGCAGCGCGGCATGCTCGTCAACGGCGTGACCGAGGTCGGGACCCCGATCCTGTTGCTGCACGGCTACGCCGACAACCACTCGATCTTCACCCTGCTGCGCCGCGGCCTCCTGCGGCGAGGCTTCAGCCGGGTCTTCGCGATGAACTACTCCGTGCGCACCCGGGACGTGCGCACCGCCGCCGTGCAGCTGGCCGAGGAGATCGAGGCGATCGCCGCGGAGACCGGCTACGAGCGCATCCACATCGTGGCGCACAGCCTCGGTGGCGTCGTCGCCCGCTACTACGTCACCCGACTCGGGGGCGACGAGCGCATCCACACCCTCGTCACGCTGGGCGCACCGCACACCGGGACGCTCCTCGCGCACCTCGTGCCGGCCTCGCTCACCCGGCAGCTGCGCCCGGGCAGCGCGCTCATGCAGGAGCTGAACGCCCCCGCGCCCGGCTGCCTCACGCGGATCATCGCCTTCTGGTCCGACACCGACGAGGCGATCGTCCCCGCGGTCAACGCCTCGCTCGTCCAGGAGGGTGTCGAGGTCAGCAACATTCGCCTGCACGGCGTCGGCCACCTCTCGCTGCCGATCCTGCCGTCGGTGGTCCACCGCATCGCGACGAGCCTGACGATGCTCGACCACGACGGCAACCAGACGGCTTCGGTCACCGACATCTCCCAGCGCCCGGCCTGAGCCGGAGCCACCCCGTGACCGGGGTCACGTGACGCCCACCACCCGGTTTTGCATAACGAAAAGGTCACGCTAGGGTTTCGCAAGATTTGTCCGAGACCCCCTGCGAGGACGTCCCCCTTCATGAGTGACTACACCGGACGGCACCGGCCGCCCACCCGAGCCGAGCGCCGCGCGATCGAGCGCCGTTCGCGCCTGCCCAAGAGTTTCAGCCCTGCCTACGCGCTGCCCACCGCCGCCGCCGCGACCCTGGTCCTGTCGGCCGCGGGTGCGACCGCCGCCCAGTCCTCCACGTTCGCGGGCGGGACCGTCCAGGCACAGGGTGCGCTCGCCGCACCTGCGCCCTCGGCCGCCGCCGCCTTCCTCGAGGACCCGAAGGTCAACGAGGCCGCCCGGGCGGAGGTCGCCGGCTCGACCGCCGAGGCCGACGACCTCGCGCAGCGCCGCCAGGCCGTCTCCACCGAGGTCGCCCGCGACCAGGGCCGCCTCCAGGAGCGTCAGCGCATCGCCCGCGACAAGGCCCGCAAGGAGCTCGCTGCCAAGCGCGCCAGCGCCGAGAAGAAGAAGGAGAAGAAGGAGAAGGAGCAGGCCCAGGAGACCGGTTCCGCCCCGGGCGGGACCGCGACCAAGGGGCCGGAGGCCACCAACGCCTCGGTCGGCTCCCAGGGCTGGGTCAAGCCCCTGGACAACGCGGTCTTCACCTCCCCCTTCGGCATGCGCTGGGGCCGCCTCCACGCCGGCCAGGACTACGCGGCCTCCATCGGCACGCCCCTGAAGGCGATGAGCAGCGGCACCGTCATCGCCGCCGGCCCGATGAGCGGCTACGGCGTCTACATCGACGTCAAGTACTGGGACGGCTCGGTCTCCCGGTACGGCCACCTGAGCTCCGTGTCCGCCTCGGTCGGGCAGCAGGTCGCCCCCGGCGACGTCGTCGCCCTCTCGGGCAACACCGGTCGCTCCACCGGACCGCACCTCCACATGGAGATCCGCCCCGGTGGCGGCGGCACGATCGACCCGGCCGGCTGGCTCGCCGAGCGCGGCATCAGCTGACCCACCCGCGCGAAGGGGGCCGACGACCACTGGTCGTCGGCCCCCTTCGTCGTGCCCGGGACCTGCATTCCCCTAGGGGAATGCGGGTGAGCGGTCGGTCAGAGCTTCTCGAGCGGCGCGTAGCGCAGCAGCAGGCGCTTGACGCCGTCCTCACCGCCGAAGTCGACGTGGGCCATCGCCTTGTCCCCCTCGCCCTCGACGCGGATGACCGTGCCGAGGCCGAAGCTGTCGTGGGTCACCTTGTCGCCGTCGGCGAGCGCGATGGGGGGTCGGTTGCCCGGCGAGCGCACCCCGGGTCGGGCCGCCAGGCGCGCGACCGCCGGCTCGCGGCGTGAGCGCGACGGACCGACCGGTGGGCCGGTGCGCTCCCAGCGCACGAGGTCCGCGGGGATCTCGTCGAGGAAGCGCGAGGCCGGGTTGTACTGGGGCGCGCCGTAGGCGCTGCGCACCGCCGCCCGGGAGAGGTGCAGCCGCTCGCGGGCGCGGGTGATGCCGACGTACGCGAGGCGCCGCTCCTCCTCCAGCTCCTTGGGGTCGCTCAGGCTGCGGCTGTGAGGGAAGGTGCCGTCCTCCATGCCGGTGAGGAAGACGACGGGGAACTCCAGGCCCTTGGCGGTGTGCAGCGTCATCAGGGTGACGACTCCTTGGTCGACACGGCCCTCCCCTGCCGTTGGTTCCTCAGGGATCTCGTCCGCGTCGGCGACGAGGCTCACCTGCTCGAGGAAGTCGTCGAGGCTGATCACCTCGCCGGTCGCCTCGCGGGTGGCGTCGAACTCGCGGGCCACGCCGACGAGCTCCGCGAGGTTCTCCAGCCGGGTCTCGTCCTGGGGGTCGCGGCTGGCCTGCAGCTCGGTGACGTAACCGGTGCGGTCGAGGACGGCCTCCAGCATGTCCCCGATGCCGGCCCCGGACTCGTGCAGCTCTCCCAGGCCCTCCAGGAGCGCGGTGAACCCCTTGACCGAGGTCACCGAGCGCGTGGCGATGCCGGGCGCGTCCTCGACCCGCCCGAGCGCCGCGACGAAGGGGATGCGCTCGCGCTCCGCCAGCTGCGCCACGGCCGCCTGGGCCCGGTCGCCGATGCCCCGCTTGGGCACGTTGATGATCCGGCGCAGGTTGACCGTGTCGGCAGGGTTGGCGACGACGCGCAGGTAGGCCAGGGCGTCCTTGACCTCGCGACGCTCGTAGAAGCGGGTGCCGCCGACGACCTTGTACGGCAGCCCGACCCGCACGAGGACCTCCTCGATGGCGCGCGACTGGGCGTTGGTCCGGTAGAAGATCGCGACATCGCCGGGGCGGACCCCGTGCTGGTCGTGCAGCTCGTCGACCGTCTTGGCGATGAACGCGGCCTCGTCGTGCTCGTTGTCCCCGACGTAGCCGATGATCGGCTCGCCGGCGCCGGCCTGGGTCCACAGGTTCTTCTTGCGGCGCGACTCGTTGCGCTCGATGACGGCATTGGCCGCGGTGAGGATCGTCTGGGTGGAGCGGTAGTTCTGCTCGAGGAGGATTGAGCGGGCGTCGGGGTAGTCCTCCTCGAACTCGACGATGTTGCGGATCGAGGCGCCGCGGAAGGCGTAGATCGACTGGTCGGCGTCGCCGACGACGACGAGCTCGCTCGGCTCGACGGCGTGCTCGCCGCGGGCCTGCCCGTCGGCACCACCGACCAGCTCGCGCACGAGCTGGTACTGCGCGTGGTTGGTGTCCTGGTACTCGTCGACGAGCACGTGGCGGAAGCGGCGGCGGTAGTGCTCGGCGACGTCCGGGAAGGCCTGCAGGATGTGCACCGTCATCATGATGATGTCGTCGAAGTCCAGCGCGTTGGCCTGACGCAGGCGGCGCTGGTACTCGGTGTAGACCGCGGAGAGCGTCTGCTCCTGGTGCGTGCCGCCGGGTCGCTGCGCGTCCTCGTCGGCGGCGACCGTGCGGGCGAAGTCCTCCGCGTCGACCAGCTCGTTCTTGAGGTTGCTGATGCGGTGGGAGAAGGATCGCGGCGGGAAGCGCTTGGGGTCGAGGTCGAGGTCGCGCATGACGAGCGCGATGAGTCGCTGGCTGTCGGCCGCGTCGTAGATCGAGAAGTTGCTCTTCATCCCGACCTTGGTCGCCTCGCGACGCAGGATGCGCACGCACGCCGAGTGGAAGGTCATGACCCACATCGCCTTGGCCCGCGGGCCCACGAGGTCCTCGACGCGCTCGCGCATCTCGGCGGCGGCCTTGTTGGTGAAGGTGATCGCCAGGATCTGCCCCGGCTGCGCGCCGCGCGCCGCGAGCAGGTGCGCGATGCGGTGGGTGAGCACCCGGGTCTTGCCCGAGCCGGCACCGGCGATGATGAGGAGGGGACCGCCGTCGTGGAGCACGGCCTCGCGCTGGGCGGGGTTGAGGCCGGCGACGAGCTCCTCGGGGTCCGGCTGCGCCGGGCGCCCGTGGCGACTGTGCGCCGCGCGGGTGGGACCCTCGTCGGACATGGCCCACGTGGGGACACCGGTGTCGGTCACGTCCTTGGTCCAGTCACCGGGCAGGGCATCGGGGAGGTCGTCGAAGAGGCTGCTCATGTCGGCGTCCAGCCTACGTGGCGCAGGTGACAGCCCTAGGGTGCCTCCCATGGCCCAGATCGTGCGACCCGATGCCCGCTACCAGCGCTCCTACCTCGAGGCGCACGACGAGTTCGGCGGCGCGCACCGCGACGGTGACGGCGAGTGGCAGCAGGCGGGGGACGAGGCGACGGGCTTCGCCGGCCACGTCTTCACCCGCGAGGGCCTGGAGGACCCCGACGAGTTCCGCCGCCTCGTGCAGGTGCGGCGTGCGGCCGAGCTGCCGGAGACGCCCCGGCCCACCGGCCACGTACCCTGCACCTTCCTGTGGGTCGTCGACGGTGACGACTACCTGGGGTCCATCGCCCTCCGGCACGAGCTGACCGACGTCCTCCGCGAGCAGGGCGGGCACATCGGGTACTCGATCCGCCCCTCGGCGCGGCGGCAGGGGCACGCGGGCACCGCCCTTCGGCAGGTCCTGGAGCTCGCGGCCGAGATGGGGCTCGAACGGGTCCTCATCACGTGCGACGAGGACAACCTCCCCTCCCGCGCGACGATCGAGGGCGCCGGCGGGGCCTACGAGGACTCCCGCGCCGGAAAGCGGCGCTACTGGGTGCCGACGGTCGCGACCGACCGGCCCGCGGGCGCCGTCATCGGCTGAGGCGGCCCTAGGCTCGGGGGCATGGCCAAGGAGCACGGTGAGGACGTCCACCTCGACGTCGGCGGTCGGGATGTGCGCATCTCCTCCCCCGACCGCGTGTACTTCCCCGAGCGCGGTGAGACCAAGCTCGAGCTCGCGCAGTACTACCTCGCCGTCGGCGAGGGGATCCTGCGCGCGCTGCGCGAGCGGCCGACGATGCTGCACCGCTTCCCCAAGGGCGTCGCGGGCGCCAAGGTCCACCAGAAGCGCCTGCCCAAGGGTGCGCCCGACTGGGTCGAGACCGTGCGGCTGCACTTCCCCCGGTACGACCTGCACGCCGACGAGCTGTGCCCGACCGAGCTCGCGCAGATCATCTGGGCCGTGCAGATGAGCACGGTCGAGCTGCACCCGTGGAACGTCCGCCGCGCCGACGTCGACCGCCCCGACGAGTGGCGCATCGACCTCGACCCCATGCCGGACGCCCCCTTCGAGCGGGTGCGACGGGTGGCCGGCGTGGTCCACGAGGTCCTCGACGAGCTCGGGGTCGTGGGCTACCCCAAGACCTCCGGCGGGTCCGGGCTGCACGTCTACGTGCGCGTCGAGCCCCGGTGGGAGTTCGGGGAGGTGCGAAGGGCGGCCCTCGCCTTCGCCCGCGAGGTCGAGCGACGCGTGCCGAAGGACGTGACGACGACGTGGTGGCGCAAGGACCGCGACCCGGCGGCGGTCTTCGTCGACTACAACCAGAACGCCCGCGACCACACGATCGCCGCGGCGTACTCGGTGCGGGGCAACGCCGCCGGCACCGTCTCGACGCCGATCACCTGGGACGAGATCCCCGACGTCGAGCCGCGGGACTGCACGATCGCGACCGTGCCGGAGCGCTACGCCCGGCTGGGCGACCTGCACGCCGCCATCGACGACCTCGCGCACGACCTCACGCCGCTGCTCGAGTGGGCCGACCGGGACGAGGCCGGGGGCGCGGAGCCGCCGGTCGACCCGGAGGACTAGCGACGCAGGGCCGCGTCGACCCAGTGGCCCAGGCCGGCCTCGTCCTCGACGGCGTCCGGGGAGACGTCGAGCCAGCTCGGCCCCATGTCGCGGCCGCCCATGTCGGCGACCTGCGCGTAGTACGGGCCGGCGCCCGCCACGAGCTGCTCGCTCTCGTCCGGCGCGACCCTCACGAGCAGTCCTCCCCCGCCGCGGCAGCCGACGAGGATCGACCCGCCGACCATGAAGATCAGGGCGCCGAACATCCGCTTCTCCTCCCACTGCACGCCTCGGTCGAAGAGTGCGGTGCGCACCCGGTCCGCGAGGACCTCGTCGATCGCCATGGGTCCACGATGGCAGGTGCCTAGGGTGGAGGGGTGGCTGACGACGTGCTCCTCCCGCACCCGGTGACGGGCGCCCCCTTCGCCTCGCCGGTCGTGCCGGGGACCGGGTGGCCGGACGACCTCGCGACGCGCGAGACCCCCGTCGCACGGACGGCCGCCCAGGTCCGCCGCCTGGCCGCCGGTGCGGTCGGGCAGGACGAGCTCGACGCGCGGATCTCGGTCTGCCGCGCCTGCCCGCGACTCGTCACGTGGCGCGAGGAGGTGGCGGTGACCAAGCGCGCGGCCTTCTCCGACCAGCCGTACTGGGGCCGACCGGTGCCCGCGCTCGGCCCGCCCGACGCGCCCGTGCTCGTCGTGGGCCTGGCGCCGGCGGCCCACGGCGCCAACCGCACCGGGCGCAACTTCACCGGCGACCGCTCGGGCGACTGGCTCTACGCCGCCCTCCACCGGGCGGGGTACGCCAACCAGCCGGTCTCGTGGGCGGCCGGGGACGGTCTCGAGCTCGACGGCGTGCGGATCATCGCGCCGGTCCGCTGCGCTCCCCCGCAGAACAAGCCCACCCTGGTGGAAAGACAGACGTGCGCACCCTGGCTCGACGCCGACCTGGCGAGGAGCGCCCCCTTCGTCCGCTCGATCATGTGCCTCGGGTCCATCGGCTGGGACGCGACGATCGCCGGGGTGCGGCACGCGGGCTGGGAGGTGCCGCGACCGAAGCCGAAGTTCGGGCACGGCGCCCGCGCCACCCTGCGCACGCCCGAGGGCCGCGAGGTCGCGCTCGTCGGCTGCTACCACGTGAGCCAGCAGAACACCTTCACCGGCAAGCTCACCGAGTCCATGCTCGACGAGGTCATCGCCTCGCTCTGACCGGCGCGTCCTAGGGTGGGCCCATGACCACCACGACAGCGCTCGTCGTCACCGCCCACGGAGGGCCCGAGGTCCTCGCCCTCGAGGAGAGGCAGGTGGCCGACCCCGGGCCCGGGGAGGCGCTCGTCGAGGTCGTGGCCGCGGGGGTCAACTTCATCGACGTGTACCAGCGCGAGGGGGTCTACCCCACCCACCCGCCGTACGTGCAGGGCTACGAGGCAGCGGGCACCGTGCGGGCCGTCGGCGAGGGCGCCGTCGTGGCCGTGGGCGACCGGGTCGCCTGGTCGATGACGCTCGGCCTGCACGCGGGCCTCGTCATGGCCGACTCGGCCCGACTGGTGCCTGTGCCCGCTGGCGTCGACCTCGAGACCGCCTGTGCCGCAACCCTGCAGGGAATGACGGCGCATGCCCTCGTGACCGACTGCTTCCCGGTCGGCGAGGGGACCGTGGCACTCGTCCACGCCGCCGCGGGCGGCGTGGGTCAGCTGCTCACGCAGATGATCACCTCGCGCGGCGGACAGGTCATCGCCACGGCCGGGTCCCCGGCCAAGCTGGACATCGCCCGCTCCCGCGGAGCCGTCGAGCTCGTCGACTACTCGGCGACCGACGACCTCGCCGGGGACATCCGCGCGGCGGCGGAGCGGCTCGGTGCCGCGAAGGGGGTCGACGTCGCCTACGACGGCGTCGGCAAGGCGACCTTCGACGCGTCGCTGGCCTCGCTGCGGCGGCGCGGGATGCTCGTGCTCTTCGGTGGCGCGTCGGGGCAGGTGCCGCCCTTCGACCTGCAGCGGCTCAACGCCGGTGGCTCCCTCTTCGTCACCCGCCCGACGCTGGCGCACTACATCGAGGAGCGCGAGGACCTGCTCCGGCGCGGGCGCGAGGTCTTCGGCGCGATCGCCGCCGGGGAGCTGGAGGTCTCCGTCGGCGGGCGCTACGGGTTCGCCGACGCGGCCGAGGCCTACCGGGCGCTCGAGGGACGGGCGTCGACCGGGAAGCTGCTGCTCATCCCCTGACGCGTGTCGCACTGCAGTTCACGGCTCGCCTCACGAGATCCCGGGCCGGGTAGGGCCACGGCGGGGTGAACTGCAGTCCGACACCCACCTGTGGACAAGCCGTACGGGCGGATCGCCGACAGGGCCACCCTGTGGTGATGAGCATCGTCACCCATCTCGTGGGCCAGCACGGCGGCTCCGCCACCCGCGCCCAGCTGCTCGAGCTCACGACGGCCGCGACGGTGGCGAGCGCACTCCGCTCCGGGGAGGTCGCTCGACACCGACGCGGGGTCTACGGACTTCCGGCGGACGGTGCCCCGGCCCGCGCGGCGCAGCTCGGGGTGCACCTGAGCCACCGGACCGCCGCCCTGGACCACGGCTGGGGCGTCCTTCATGTCCCTGACCGCCCCGAGGTCATCGCCTCGCGCACGCGCCGCATCCGGCGGCCCACCGATCTCGACCTGCGCTACCGGACCCTCGCCGACGACGACCTGGGGCTGCACGCCACGACTGCGTTGCGCACCGTGATCGACTGCGCCCGCGACCTGCCCCTGCCCGACGCCCTCGCGGTGGCGGACTCGGCCCTGCGATCGGGCACCGTGACCGTCGACGAGCTCAACCGCGCCGTCCTGCCGAGGACCGGTCGCGCAGCCGCCCGCCGGGTGCTCGACCTCGCGTCGGCGCAGGCTGTCAACCCCTTCGAGTCGGGCCTGAGGGCCCTGGCCGTCGAGGCCACCGATGTCGCGTGGGCGCCGCAGCAGCCGATCACCCTGCGCAGCGGTCAGGCCCTGCACGCCGACGTCGGGTGTGACGACGTGCGGGTGGCCCTCGAGGCCGACAGCCACGAGTTCCACAAGAGCCGTCTGGACGTGCGCCGGGACTGCTGGCGCTACGACGAGATGATCATCTCCGGCTGGATCGTGCTGCGCTTCGCGTGGGAGCAGGTGATGTTCAACCCGGAGTGGGTGCGCGAGGTCATCGGCTGGGTGGTGCGGCAACGCGTGTCGTACTGCAGTTCACTCGGCGCGTGACGAGCTCGCGGGCCGGATCGAGCGTCGGTGTGACGAGCTGCAGTCCGACACACCGTCAAGGTCACCAGAGGAAGGCGATGGCGGCGTTGACCAGCGCCAGACCGGCAGCGGCCCAGGCGAGCTTCGACGCGGCGGCCTCGCCTCGCTTGGCCTTGGCGTTGCCGATCTCGGCGCAGGCCAGGACGGCGATCATGATGACGAGCTTGGTGCCGATCTTGGCGTGGTTGACCTCGGCGTCACCGGCCTCGGCGATGCCGGTCAGCCCGAGGCCGAGCAGCAGCTGGATGCGGGCGCCCCACACCTGGACCAGGTGACCACGACCGGCGACGGCCGGGCCGACGAGGATCGCCAGCATGGCGATCATGTGCAGGACGTACAGGACGAGACGCAGGGCTTCCATGGCCGCCAGCGTAGGCGAGCGGACGCGGCCGCTCCTACAGCGGGTAGGAGTGGCTGCCGGGCACCCACGGCCACAGCGGCGCCATCATGCTCCCGAGCGGGAGGCCGGGCACCTCCTCGATCGGCACCCAGGCCGCGGCACCGGTGGACCCGTCGACCTCCACGACCCGCGCCGGTCCCGGGTCGGGGCAGTGCGCCAGGTGGATCAGCCGCACGGCGTGGAAGTCCTCGGACCCGTCGGCCGCCACCCGGTGCACGGACTGCACCTGGACGAGCCCTCCGGGCACGACGTGCTGGCCGGTCTCCTCGTGCACCTCGCGCACGAGACCGGCCACCGGCTCCTCCCCGGGGTCGACCCCGCCCCCGGGCAGGGTCCACCGGCCGGCCCCGCCGACGACGCCGGCCGCCAGCCGTGACATCAGCAGCCGCCCGGACGCGACGACGATCGCGTACGACCCGAGGCGCTGCAGCCGGCGGGCACCCGGACTGCCCGGCTCGACGGGGACCGGCGGTCGCGCGTCGACCGGCGCGACGTCGTAGTGGACCTCGACCTCCCCCCTTCGCCCGAGCCGAGAGCCCACCGGCTCACCCACCCAGCCGTGCTCCGCGAGGAGGTCCACCGGGTGCTGCCCGTGCCGCAGCGGCAGGCGCTCGTCACCGGCGACCAGGACGACGCTCATGCACCGGCCCTGCGGTACTCGGTGACGGCCAGGTCGACGACCCGCTCCCAGGTCTGCGCCGGAGGCGTACGCGTGTTGTGCTGCGCAATGCGGGTCCGCAGGGTTTCGTCGGCGACGAGCCGCACGAGCGCGTCGGCCAGCCCCGCGTCGTCCTCGGCGAGCAGGCCCGAGCGTCCGTCGGCCACGACCTCGCGCACGCCCGAGTCACCGCGCGCGACGACGGGCAACCCGGCGGTGCGGGCCTCGAGCGCAGCAATGCCGAAGGCCTCCAGCCGGGTCGGCGACAGGTACACGTCGGCGTCGCGCCACGCGGCCGCGAGCTCGGGGCGCGTGACCCGCCCGCGCAGGCGCACGACGTCCGCCAGCCCGAGCGCGGCGGCCCGCGCCTCGAGCCACGGCCGCAGCGGTCCCTCGCCGTACACGTCGAGGCTCATCGCCCCCGGACCGAGGCGATGGCGGGCCGCGGCGACCACCGACAGCATGGCGCCCACCCGCTTGCGCGGTGCGAGACGCGAGGCGCTGACGACCCGCACCGGGCGGCCCGTGCGGACCGGGCCGGGCGGCCACGCGCTCGGGTCGATCCCGTTCGGCAGGACGGTGACCGGTCCACCGCGCGCGGCCCGCCGCACGCTGTCCGCGGCGAAGGCCGACACCGCGGACAGCACGGCGCCCCGGCGCACCCACCGCCGGACCGCGGGTCCGATCGCCGGCGCCGCCCCGTCGAGCACGCAGTGCCAGGTCAGGGCCGTCGGCAGACCGAGCGAGGTCGTCACCCGCGTCATGTCCCAGGCGAAGGGCGAGACCACCCCCAGGTGCACGTGAGCCACGTCGAAGCCGCCGACGGCCAGCAGACGTCGCGCCTCCGGCGGGGCGAAGGGGTTGACCGGCAGGCCCATCGAGAGTGGCGTGCTGAGCCGGTGCACGCGCACCCCCTCGGTGCCCGCTCCCCCGGCAGTCGCCGTGAAGACCTCGACCTCGTGCCCGGCGGCCGCGAGCTGCGCGGCCAGGTCGCCCACCTGCGACTCGATCCCCCCGGTGCGCGGCGGGTAGCAGTCGGAGAGCAGGGCGACCTTCACGGGTCCAAGGGTGCCACGCGGTGGTGTGGCAGGGTTTCACCCGATGGACGAGCCGACCCGCACGCTCGTGGTCTTCCACGCGCACCCCGATGACGAGGCCCTGCTGACCGCGGGCACCATGGCGCGCGCCGCCGCAGCGGGGCACCGCGTCGTCCTCGTCGTCGCCACCGACGGCGCGCTCGGGCTCACCGACGAGGCCTCCTTCGGGACGAAGGGGGATGCCCTCGCCTCCACCCGCAGCCGGGAGCTGGCGGCGAGCGCCCGTGCGCTCGGCGTCGCCCGTACCGTCGAGCTCGGGTACGCCGACAGCGGGAGCGGGCCGCAGGTGTCGGCCGACCCGCCGGGCGGACGACGCTTCGTGCGGGTCCCCGTGGACGAGGCCGCCGAGGCGCTCTGCGGGATCCTCCTGCAGGAGCGCGCGGACGTCCTCACGACCTACGACCCCCGGGGCGGCTACGGCCACCGTGACCACGTGCGGGTCCACGAGGTCGGGGCCCGCGCGGCGGAGCTCGCCCGCGAGCGCGGCCTGCCCGTGCGGGTGCTCTGGGCGACGGTCCCCCGTGACCTCATCTGCCGCGCCATCGACCTGGTCGCCAGGGTCTACCGCTTCCCGCCCGAGTTCGACCGCAGCAGCTTCGACCGCGCCTTCGTCGCCGGCGCCGAGATCACCCACCGGGTCCCGGTGCGCGGCTTCGCCGCCGCCAAGCGGGCGTCCATGCGCGCCCACGCGAGCCAGGGCGCCGACTCCGGCGGCGGGGACCGCACGCTCGGCATGCTCGTGCGCATCCCGCGGCCGCTCTACGACCTCGTCTTCCGCCGCGAGTGGTTCGTCGACCCCGACGTGCCGGCCGGGACGACCCGGACCGACGTCTTCGAGGGGCTGGCATGACGGCCGCGCCGGGCGAGCCGGTGGCGGCGACGACCCGGAGGACCTCCCCCGTCGTCCGGGGGGCGCAGGTCGTCCTCGGCCTCGGGCTCGCGGTCGTCATGCTCTGGTGGGGCCTGCCGCACTTCGCCAAGACCTCCTGGTCGGAGGTCCTCGCCGTCCTCGACACCGTGCCGCTGTGGAGGGCCGCTCTCTTCGTCGCGCTCGTCCTGAGCGGGCTCTACTGCTACACCTTCGTCATGACCGGCGCGATGCACGGACTGGGTCACGTGCGCGCGCTCATCCTCAACGTCTGCGGCTCGTCCGTGTCCAACCTGCTGCCCGGTGGCGGCGCGGTCGGCCTCGCGGCGACCTACTCGATCGCCAAGTCCTGGGGCTTCTCCGCCGCGAGCGTCACGACGATGGCCGTCGTGACCGGCGTGTGGAACGTCCTGGCGCGGGTCGCCCTGCCGATCATCGCCGTCCTCGCGCTGGCCTGGGGCGCCACCGACCTGCCCTCCGCGATGCGGGAGGCCGCGTGGGCCGCGGTGCTCTCCGGCACGGCGATCGCCGTCCTCTTCGCGGTGGCCATCGGCACCGACGCGGGTGCCCGCCGTCTCGGCCACGGCATCGACCGTCTCGTCCGCCTCGTGCGGCGGGGGCACGGGGACTCCGTCGAGCAGGGCCTCACCGGCATGCGCGAGCGCACGGCCGACACGGTCCGCACCGGCTGGCTGCAGATGACGCTCGGCATGGTCGGGTTCTTCGGCCTGTACTACGTGCTCTTCCTGCTGTGCACGGACACGACCGGCATCGAGCTGCCCTTCGGTCAGCTCTTCGCCGCGTACGCGATCGGCCGGCTGCTCACGGCCGTCGGCGTCACGCCCGGAGGGCTCGGGGTGACCGAGACGGGTACCGCGGCCGCGCTCGTGGCGTGGGGCGCCGACCCGGCCGCGTCGATGGCGGGGGTCGTGCTCTTCTCGATCTTCACGCACTTCCTCGAGATCCCGCTCGGGGCGCTCGGGTGGGTGGCGTGGAGCCTCATGCCCAAGGCCAGCGCCCGGGAGCTCGCCGAGACCGAGGCCTGATCAGCCGAGCAGGCGGCGCACCTGGCGCGTCTGCGCCTGCCGGGCCACCTCGTCGTCGAGCACGCCCGGCTCGAAGCCGCGCCCCGTCGCCGACTCGGCCGCCCACCCGATGAGCGTATCCGCGAGCTGCGGGTTGGCGGGGAGGATCGGGCCGTGCAGGTACGAGCCGATGACGTGGCCGGTGATCGCGCCCTCGGTGCCGTCGTTGCCGTTGTTGCCCAGGCCGTGCCGCACCCGGCCGAAGGGAGCCTGCCCCGCCCCGAGCGTCGTGGATCCCGAGTGGTTCTCGTAGCCGACGACGTCACCGTGGTCGGTGGAGAGCACGACGGGGCCGATCATCCGCTTCTCGTTGCCCTGGGTCGTGACGTCGAGGATGCCCAGGCCGGGCAGGCGCTGGCCCTGCACGGTGATGAAGGCATTGCCGAAGAGCTGGTACATCCCGCAGATCATGAGCATCGGCGTGCCGTCGGCGGCCAGGGCGCGCAGCCGGTCGGCGATCCGCTCGAGGTCCTCCTCCACCTTCGCCTGGCCGGAGTCCTGGCCGCCGCCGCCGACGAGCAGGTCGACCTGCTCGGGCAGGTCCTGCCCGGGGTGGTGCTGGTGGACGACGGGCACGTACCCGTGGCGCCGGATCCGCGAGGCGAGACACCGGGTGTTGCCGAGGTCGCCGTAGATGCTCATCTCGCGCGGGTAGAGGTGCACGAGGTGGATCTCGCCCTTGCCCTCGCTGCCGGGCTCGGCCGGCAGGTCGGAGCCGGCGGGCTCGCCGAGGATCGTGATGTCGCGGCTCATGCCGCACCTCCGGTGGGCTCGGGGGCGTCGACGCCCATCTCGGGCAGGTCGTACCGCTCCCCCAGCATGCGTCGCAGCGCGAGCATCGCCGTGTAGGTGCAGAAGATCCGCTTGGGCTCGTCGCGGTGCGCGGCGAGGAAGCCGTCCAGGGCTCGCGCGAGGTCGACCTCGGTCCCGCCGACGGGCACCTCGTCGTACTGCAGGCGCAGCGCCATGTCCCAGCCGCGCACGCCGCTGGTGACGGCGACGCCCTGGTCCCGCAGGGACTCGAAGCTCACGTCGTAGAGCCACGACACGTCGCGCCCGTCGGCGTAGTCGTCGTTGATCGCGATCATCGACGCGACGGGGGTCGACCCGTAGGTGCCGAGCGCGACCGTGAACCCGGCGGGGTTCTTGACCAGGACGAGCTCGAGCGGGGTCCCGTCGGCGTCGATGACCTCACCGCGGCCGAAGGGGGGCGACACCGTGCGCAGGGCCTGCTCCGCGGCGTCGGTGCGGAAGTCGTCGCCGAGCAGCGCGCGGGCGGTGGCGGTGGCGGCCGTCGCGTTGATCATCGCGGCGAGGCCACGCTGACGCAGCTCGACGGGGCCGACGGTGCCCCCTTCGCCGTGCTCGCCGAAGTCCACGCGCAGGCGCTGCTCGTCGAGCGGCACCAGGAGCGCGTCCTCGGCGGTGACCGCCGGTGGCGTCCACGCGTCGTGGGCGCGGGAGTCGTGCTCCTGCAGCTCACCGAGGCGCTCGGCGACGGACGCGTCGAGGCCGAACCACGAGACCCCCACGCCGGGGGTGAGGGTCGTCGCGATGCGGTTGACGAAGGGGTCGTCGCGGTTGAGCACGACCCCCCGGGTCGTCATGCCGGCGAGCTGCTCGAGCAGCCCCGCGGTGTGGTCGATCTCGGCGAAGCGGTCGAGCTGGTCGCGGGCGACGTTGAGCAGGAGGGCGTGCGTCGGTGCGACCGCCCGGGCGAAGTGCAGGGCGTGGGCCTCGTCGAGCTCGAGCACCGCGATGTCGGCCTCGAGCTGGCCGCGCAGCGGCATCTCGGCGAGCATCGCGGAGATCACCCCGCGGGTGAAGTTGCTGCCCGTCGGGTTGGTGAAGACCGTGCGCCCGTGCGCCCGCAGCAGCGCGACGAGCATCTTGGTCGTCGTCGTCTTGCCGTTGGTCCCGGACACGACGACGATGCCGCCCGGCACGTCCGCCAGCGCGTGCGCGAGGAACCCGGGGTCGATCCGCTCGGCGACGAGACCGGGGAGCGCGGAGCCCCCGGAGCCGCCGCCGCGGAGTCGGGCGGCACGGCGGGCGGCCTTGCCGGCGAGGGCGGCGACGGTGGTCTTCAGCACCGCGCCAGCGTACTCAAGCGTGCCTCAGGCCGAGTCGGGGCGGTTGGCGTAGTCGTCGGAGCGCTCTTGCGGGGAGCGCTGCGCGATCGCGTCCATGACCTCGTCGGTGATCGCGCGCAGCAGCCGGGCCTTGGTGTACTGCGCCTGCAGCGCGGCGACGTCGACCGGTGGCGCGAAGCGCACGGTGACCCGGTGCGGACGGATGCCGCGGGAGTCGACCGGCTGCGCCTTGTCGGTGCCGACGAGCGCGCACGGGACGACCGTGGCCCCGCTGGCCAGGGCGAGCCGCCCGACGCCGGTGCGTCCCTTGTGCAGCCGGCCGTCCCGGCTGCGGGTCCCCTCGGGGTAGATGCCGAAGGCTCCCCCGCGGGCCAGGTGCTCCTCGGCGAGCTCGATCGAGCGGGCGGCGGCCCGGGCGTCCGAGCGGTCCACGGGGATCATGCCGCCGAACTCCCCGAACCACAGCCGACCGAGCCAGCCGGAGACCCCGGTGCCCTGCACGTACTCGGCCTTGCCGAGGAAGCCGACCTTGCGGCCGGCCGCGATCGGGATGACCATGGAGTCCACGAAGCTCAGGTGGTTGCTCGCGATGATGACCGGACCGGTGGCCGGGATGTGCTCGGCGCCCTCGACCCGCAGGCGCAGGTAGGCGCGAAGGGGAGGTCCCACGAGGACTCGACGCAGGAGCCACTCGAGCCCGCGCATGGGGAGGTTGCCGTTCACCCGGCCAGAGTAGTCACTAGCCTCGCTGCCATGACGAACGTTCCACCGCCTCACCAGCCCCAGCCCCACCAGCAGCCGGTCATGCCGGTCACCGGGCCGCAGGCCGCGTTCCTGCAGCCGCCCGCCGGCCACGGCGCCCTGGTGCTCACCCTCCAGGGCAATGCGATGACCGCGGGGCTCACCCCGTCGGTCCACATCGACGGCTACCCGGTGCCGGGGGGCTTCGGACCCAACTTCTACCCCCTTCGCCCCGGGCGCCACCGCGTCGACGTGCACACCCAGTGGCTGCGGCAGTACGGGCAGGCGTCGATGGACCTCGACATCCGTGAGGGCCAGACGGTCCCCGGGTACTACGCCGTGCCGTGGCACCAGTTCACGACCGGCTCCATCGGCCACGTCAAGCAGACGCGCAAGGGACTCGGCGTGGTGCTCGCGCTCCTCGCGCTCGTCACCGTGCTCGTCCTCGGCTGCGCGCTCGGCGCAGCGCTGCTCGGCTGAGCGCGGCCCCCGGGGCGCCTGCGCTCACTCCCACTCGATGGTGCCCGGCGGCTTGCTCGTCACGTCGAGCACGACCCGGTTGACCTCTTCGACCTCGTTGGTGATCCGGTTCGAGATGTGCGCGAGGACGTCACCGGGCACGCGAGTCCAGTCGGCCGTCATGGCGTCCTCGGAGGAGACGGGGCGCAGGACGATCGGGTGGCCGTAGGTGCGGCCGTCGCCCTGGACGCCGACCGAGCGAACGTCGGCGAGCAGGACGACCGGGCACTGCCAGATCTCCTTGTCGAGACCGGCCGCGGTCAGCTCCTCGCGGGCGATCGCGTCGGCCCGGCGCAGGATGTCGAGGTTGGTCTCGGTGACCTCACCGATGATGCGGATGCCCAGCCCCGGCCCGGGGAAGGGCTGGCGGTCGACGATCGGGTCGGGGACACCGAGCTCGCGACCGACCTGGCGCACCTCGTCCTTGAAGAGAGCGCGCAGCGGCTCGATGAGCTTGAACTGCAGGTCGTCGGGCAGGCCACCGACGTTGTGGTGCGACTTGATGTTGGCCGCACCGGTGCCGCCCCCGGACTCGACGACGTCCGGGTAGAGCGTGCCCTGCACGAGCCACTTGACGGGGTGGCCCTCGTCGGCGCCCTCACCGACGACGTCGCGGGCCGCCTGCTCGAAGACGCGGATGAACTCGCGGCCGATGATCTTGCGCTTCTCCTCCGGGTCGGTCACCCCGGCGAGCGCGGAGAGGAACCGCTCCCGGGCGTCGACGACGACGAGGTGGACGCCGGTCGCGGCGACGAACTCCTCCTCGACCTGCTCGGCCTCGCCCTGGCGCAGCAGGCCGTGGTCGACGAAGACGCAGGTGAGCTGCTCGCCGACGGCCCGCTGGACGAGCGCGGCGGCGACGGACGAGTCGACGCCGCCGGAGAGGGCGCACAGGACCCGGTCCTCGCCGACGGTCTCGCGGATGGTCGCGACCTGCTCGTCGATGACGTTGTCCGCGGTCCAGTCGGGGGTGAGCCCGGCGCCGCGCAGGAGGAAGTTCTCCAGGACCGGCTGGCCGAAGGTCGAGTGCATGACCTCGGGGTGCCACTGCACGCCGTAGAGACGGCGCTCGTCGTCCTCGAAGGCCGCGACGGGTGCGCCGGACGTGCTCGCGGTGACCCGCATGCCCTCGGGGGCCTCGGTGACGGAGTCGCCGTGGCTCATCCACACCGACTGCTCGGCGGGCTGGCCGTTGAAGAGCGTGGACTCGCGGTCGCTGACCTGTGCGCGGGTCGAGCCGTACTCGCGCAGGCCGGTCCGCTCGACGGTGCCCCCGAGCGCCCGGACCATCGCCTGGAAGCCGTAGCACATGCCGAAGACGGGGACCCCGGCCTCGAGCAGCGCGACGTCCAGACCCGGGGCGTCCTCGGCGTAGACCGACGAGGGCCCCCCGGAGAGGATCACCGCGGCCGGCTCCTTGGCGAGGATCTCGGCCACGGGCATCGTGTGCGGCACGACCTCGCTGTAGATCTTCGCCTCACGCACCCGTCGGGCGATGAGCTGGGCGTACTGGGCGCCGTAGTCGACCACCAGGACCGGCGAGGTCTTGAGGGAGTCGGCCGGGGAGGTCTTGAGCGAATCCGTCACGCGCACAGGTTACCGGGGCGCGGTGAGCGGGCCGACCTCGCGCACGACCCGACGCTCCTCGACGAAGGCGAGGAACGGGATGCAGGCCAGCAGGAGGATGAGGACCATCCGCCCGACCGACCAGCCGACCTTGAACCCCAGGTTGGCCGTCGCCACCGCGAAGACCATGAAGATCAGGCCGTGGACGGGCGACCACCAGGTGAGCACGTCGTTGTCCAGGCCGTACTTGAGGACCATCTCGACGATGAGGACGAACATCGCCAGACCGGCGACGATCGCCGCGCCACGGAAGAAGGTCAGCGCACCCGCGATGGCCCGCGGGTGGGCTGCGGGTCGGGTCCTGTTGTCCGTGCTCACGTGCTCTCCTCCATCTGGACGGCGGCTGCCGTCTGCTCCGGGCGCGCCGCCTGGCGCACCATCTTGACCCACATCCACAGCGCGAAGACCGAGAACATCCACCACTGGAAGGCGTACATGACGTTGCGCCACTGCAGCGAGGTGTCCGGCAGCGGCGGGGGGACGCGCTGGACCCCCTTCGCCTCCGCCGTCCCGTCCTCGGTGACGGCGAACGCGAAGCCGTTGTAGATCTCGCCCGGCCAGACGTTGACGAGCTGGGCGACGTCGACCGAGGTGAGCTCGCCGTCCCGCACGCCACCGGTCTCGTCCGGGGCCTCCGCAGGAGCCAACGACCCGACGAGCTCGATCGTGCCCGACGGCGCCGCCGGTGCGTCCTCGCCCTCCGGGACCCAGCCGCGCACGACCGGCAGGTTGGCGCCGCTCTCCGCGACGACGAACCGGTCGAGGACCCACTCGACCGGCCGGCCGTCGAGTCGACGATCGAGGATGCGAAGGGGGTCCCCCACGTACTCGCCCCGCGTCGAGACCCGTTGCCCGGACCCGTCGTCGGGGAAGCCCTCGTGGGGGGCCACGACGTCGGCGAGCGGCCGCACCGGACGGTCCTGGACCTCGCGCACGGCGTCGGCGCGGGCCTCGTCGTGGGCGACGGACCACTGCCAGCGCCCGGCGGTGATGCCGAGGGCCACGAGGACCAGCGCCACGACGAGCAGCCCCAGCCAGCGGGGTCGAACGGCGGTCCTGAGCACCCGCTCAGGCTACGTGAGCACTCCGGACGCCCTGGACACGCCGTCGCGGACGGTGGGCACGGGCAGGGTCACCCTGGCGCTGGCGTGGGTGTACTCGCGCACCGCCGGCTGCCGGGCCACGACCGCGTCGACACGGCGGTAGGCCTCGCCCTGCGGCGGACGCGGGTCCGCGTCGCCGGCGTTGGGCCACATCGAGAAGGCCCGCTCCGACTGGGCGGTGATCGTCAGCGACGGGTTGACGCCGAGGTTCGCCGAGACCGCGGACCCGTCGACCACGCTGATGCCGGGGTGGCCCCACAGGCGCTGGTAGGGGTCGATGACCCCGGTCGAGGGAGAGTCGCTGATCGGGGCGCCGCCGAGGAAGTGCGCGGTGAGCGGGATGTCGAAGGCCTCGCTCCACGTGCCGCCCGCGTAGAAGGGCTGCCCGAGCCGCGACGAGAGCTGCTCGGCGATGACCTTGATGCCCTCGTGCCCGGCCGCGATGTACGTGGGGTTCTCCTCGCCGTGCCCCTGCCGGGACGTCAGCCGACGACCGCGGGGGCCCTGGGTCAGGTAGGTCGTCAGCGAGTTGTCCAGGGACTGCATGACCAGGCCGATGACCGTGCTGTCCGCGAAGTGGGTCCCCGGCGGGAACCACGCCCTGAGCGCGGGGAGGTTGCGCGGCAGGTCGGCAAGGAGCTTCAGGACGCGGGGGGTGCGCCCGGTCCTCGGCGGCGCCAGGAGCGTGGTCAGCAGGCCCATGGCGTCCGACCCGCGCCCGTAGCGGACGTTCTCGATGTGGGTGGCCTCGTCCGGGTGGAAGGAGGAGGTGATCGCCACCCCCTTCGTCAGGTCGTCCTCGCCGGTGGGCGGGGTGCTGGCGAGCGCGCCGACGAGGGCCTCCGAGTTGGTCCGGGTCAGCTCACCCAGCCGGTCGCTGGTGCCCGGCAGCTCGCCATCGGCCTTCATGGCGTGGAGCAGGTGCTGCGTGCCCCACGTCCCGGCCGCGACGACGACCTTGCCCGCGGTGACGACCCGCGCGCTCCGGTCACCCGGGGCGTCCGTGGCCTCGTGCCGCACCCGGTAGACCTCGTCGGGGCCCTCGGTCCCGGGCACGACGCCCACCCGGGTCACCGTGCGCATCGGGACGATCTGGACGCCCAACCCCTCGGCGAGGGCCAGGTAGTTCTTGACGAGCGTGTTCTTGGCGCCGACGCGGCAGCCGACCATGCAGTTGCCGCACTCGGTGCACGTCGTGCGGGTGGGCCCGGCGCCCCCGAAGTACGGGTCCGCGACGGTGCGCCCCTGCTGCTCGCTCGAGTCGTCGTCACCGAAGAGCACACCCACGGGCGTCTTGCGGAAGGTGTCGGCGACGCCCATCTCGGCGGCGGCGCTGCGCATGACGTCCTCGACGACGGACTCGCAGGGGTTGGTCACGACCCCGAGCATCGTGCTCGCCATGTCGTAGTGGGGCTTCAGCTCGGACTGCCAGTCGGTGATGTGGCCCCACTGGCGGTCCGTGAAGAAGACCTCCGGCGGCACGTAGAGCGTGTTGGCGTAGTTGAGCGACCCGCCGCCGACGCCCGCCCCGGCGAGGACCATCACGTCCTTGAGCAGGTGGATGCGCTGGATGCCGTAGCACCCGGCCCGGGGGGCCCACAGGAAGTTCTTCAGGTCCCAGCTCGTCTCGGCGAAGTCCTCGTCGGCGAAGCGTCGCCCGGCCTCGAGCACCATGACGCGGTAGCCCTTCTCCGCCAGGCGCAGGGCGGCGACGGAGCCGCCGAAGCCGGACCCGATGACGAGCACGTCGGTGTCGGTGGTCTGCACCGGGCTCACCTCATCCCTGCCGTCTTCATCAGGCGCAGGCCCGCGGTGAGGACCTTGGCGTGCACCCTGTCGCTCATCCCGAGGGCCGGGGCGATCGGCAGGAGGTGCTGCGCGGCGACGGTCTGCGCCTCGGTGTACTTCAGGATCCCCTCGGCTCCGTGACGGCGGCCCATGCCGGAGTCCTTCATCCCGCCCATCGGCGCGCCCATCGACGCCCACGCGGCGGCGTAGCACTCGTTGATGTTGACCGTGCCCGTGCGGATGCGGGCGGCGATCTCCCGGCCGCGGCGCACGTCCCGGGTCCAGACCGAGGAGTTGAGGCCGTAGTCGGTGTCGTTGACCAGCGCGATCGCGGCCGCGTCGTCGGCGACCCGGTAGATCGAGACGAGCGGGCCGAAGGTCTCCTCGTCCCGGCAGGTCATCGCGGAGGTGACGCCCTCGAGCACGGTGGGCTCGAAGACGAAGGGCCCGATCTCGGGGCGGTGGCGTCCGCCGGTGAGGATCCTCGCCCCCTTCGCCACGGCGTCCTCGAGGTGGGCGGTGACGGTGTCGAGCTGGGCCTGGTTCACCAGGGAGCCCATGTCGTACCCGTACTCGAGCGCCGTGCCGAGCGTCATGGCGTCGACCGCGGCGACGAACCGCGGGACGAACTCGTCGGCGACGGCCTCGTGGACGACGACCCGCTCGGTGGAGATGCACAGCTGCCCCGCGCTGGAGAAGCATGCCCGCACGGCGCCCTCGACGGCGCGGTCGAGGTCGGCGTCGGCGGCGACGTAGACGGAGTTCTTGCCGCCGAGCTCGAGGCTGAAGGAGACCAGCCGGGCCGCCGCCGACCGGGCGACACCGCGCCCCGTGCGGGTCGACCCGGTGTAGCTGACGTAGTCGGTGGAGTCGACGACCGCCTGGCCGGCCTCCTGACCGGAGCCGAGGACCACCTGGAGGACGCCCTCGGGCAGGCCGGCCTCGCGCAGGAGCTCGACGCCGGCGAGCGCGGTGACCGAGCCCTGCTGGTCCGGCCGCAGGACGACGGCGTTGCCGGCCATGAGCGCGGGCAGCGCGTCGGTGATGGCCAGGCTCAGCGGGTAGTTCCACGGGGAGACGATCCCGACGACGCCCTTGGGGTGGTGGAGCACGCGGGTCTGCGTCAGCACCGGGTAGGCACCGGCGACCCGGCGCGTCCGCAGGTGCGCCTCGGCGGTGCGGGCGTAGTAGCGCGCGGCGAGCGCGGTGTCGAGGACCTCCTCGAAGGCCTGCTTGCGCACCTTGCCGGACTCGATCTGGACCAGGTCGAGCAGCTCGACCTGCTTGGCCAGGACCAGGTCGTGGAAGCGCAGCATGATGCGGCGGCGCTCGTCGAAGGAGGTCGCCGCCCACCGGGGCTGGGCCGCGCGGGCCGCGGCCACGGCCCGGTGGACGTCCTCGGTGGTCGACATCGGCAGCGAGGCGATCGGGCCGCCGGTGAGCGGCGAGGTCCGCGTGAAGGTCTCCGCCCGGGGCGAGGCCACCACCCGACTGGCGTACCGGCGGGTGCGGCCCGGGTCCACGGCGTAGGTGGCCGTCGGGTCCAGCTCAGGGTCAGCGATGATCTCCGAGGTCATTACCCAAGGGTAACCGTGCGCGCCGCCGCAGGCCATGGGGAGCGCCCCGGATGGGACGAAGGGGGATCAGCTCGGCTGGTGCGGCGCGACGACGACCTCGATGCGCTGCAGCTCCTTGACCTCGGTGTACCCGGTGGTGGCCATCGCCCGGCGCAGGGCGCCGATGAGGTTGGTCGAGCCGTCGGCCACCCGGCTGGGGCCGAAGAGGACCTCCTGGAGGGGCGCGACCGAGCCGACCTCGACGCGGGCGCCGCGGGGCAGCTCCGGGTGGTGCGCCTCGGCGCCCCAGTGGTACCCGCGACCCGGCGCGTCGGCGGCCCGGGCCAGGGCGGCCCCCAGCATGACCGCGTCGGCACCGCAGGCGATGGCCTTGACGATGTCGCCGCTCGTGCCGAGGCCGCCGTCGGCGATGACGTGCACGTACCGGCCGCCGGACTCGTCGAGGTAGTCGCGGCGGGCGGCGGCGACGTCGGCGACCGCGCTCGCCATCGGGGCGTGGATGCCCAGCGCCTTGCGCGTCGTGTGCGCCGCACCGCCGCCGAAGCCGACGAGGACGCCCGCGGCGCCGGTGCGCATGAGGTGCAGGGCCGCGGTGTAGCCCGCGGCGCCGCCGACGATGACGGGCACGTCGAGCTCGTAGATGAAGCGCTTGAGGTTCAGCGGCTCGGCGCGGCTGCTCACGTGCTCCGCGGAGACCGTCGTGCCCCGGATGACGAAGAGGTCGACCCCGGCGTCGACGACGCACTTCCAGTGCTGCTGGGTGTTCTGCGGGCTGAGGGCACCGGCGACCGTGACCCCGGCGGCGCGGATCTGCCTCAGCCGCTCGGTGATGAGCTCGGGCTGGATCGGCGCGGCGTAGATCTCCTGCATGCGGGCGGTGGCCACGGCCGGGTCGAGCGAGGCGATCTCGGCCAGGAGCGGCTCGGGGTCCGGGTAGCGCGTCCACAGGCCCTCGAGGTCGAGGACGGGCAGGCCACCGGCCTCGCCGAAGGCGATGGCCGTGGTCGGCGACATGACCGAGTCCATCGGGGCCGCGATGACCGGCATGTCGAAGTGGTAGGCATCGATCTGCCAGTCGAGCGAGACCTCCTCCGGATCGCGCGTGCGGCGGCTCGGCAGCACGGCGATGTCGTCGAAGGAGTAGGCCCTGCGGCCCCGCTTGCCCCGGCCGATCTCGATCTCGTTCACCCACCCACCCTAAAGGGCTTGGTCGTCGCACCCGCAGGGGCGCATACTTGCTTGGCCGATGCATGCATCTTCTGCCCCGGCCAGGGTGGCGACGAGGCCGCCGCCTCCCCCTTCGCACCCCCTCAGGAGACCCCTGTGCCCGTCACCGCGCCCGACCCCTCCCTGCCACAGGAGTACCCGGAGAAGATCGACGCCGCCGTGCTCAAGGTGGCCGGTGTCGTCGTCCTCGGCGCCATCATGTCGATCCTCGACATCACGGTCGTCAACGTCGCCCTCCCCCACTTCCAGACCGACCTCGCCACGGGCCCCGAGCCGCTGCAGTACTCGACCGTCGCGTGGACCGTCACCGCCTACACGCTGGCCCTCGCCACGGTCATCCCGCTCACCGGCTGGGCGGCCGACCGCTTCGGCACCAAGCGCCTCTACCTCGCGGCCATCGCCTTCTTCGTGGCCGGCTCCGTGCTGTGCGCCTTCGCGCCGTCGATCGAGATGCTCATCGGCGCGCGCGTCCTGCAGGGCCTCGGCGGCGGCATGCTCATGCCGCTCGGTATGACGATCATGACCCGCGCGGCCGGCCCCCAGCGCATCGGCCGCCTCATGGCCATCCTCGGTGTCCCGATGCTCCTCGGCCCGATCGGTGGCCCGATCCTCGGTGGCTGGCTCATCGACAACGCCCACTGGCTGGGCCGTCCGAGCTGGACCTGGATCTTCCTGATCAACCTGCCGATCGGCGTCATCGCCCTGGCCTACGCCGCGATCGTCCTGCCCAAGGACCACACCGAGCCCACCGAGTCCCTCGACGTCGTCGGCCTGCTGCTCATGTCGCCCGGCCTGGCGCTCTTCCTCTACGGCGTCTCCTCGATCCCCGAGGAGGGCACGGTCAGCTCGCCCAAGGTCTACGGCACGGCGCTCGCCGGGCTCGTGCTCATCGCCGCCTTCGGGTGGTGGTCGATGCGCCCGAAGCACCCGCTGCTCGACCTGCGCCTGCTCGCCAACCGGCGCTTCTCCGTCGCGGCCCTGACGATGTTCCTCTTCGCCGCGGCCTTCTTCGGTGGCCTGCTGCTCATGCCCACGTACTTCCAGCAGGTGCGCGGCGAGAGCACGACGATGGCGGGCGTGCTGATGATCCCGCAGGGCCTCGGCGCCCTCATCACCATGCCGATCGCCGGCGCCCTCGTCGACAAGTACCCGGTCGGCCGCATCGTGCCCGTGGGCATCGCCCTGATCACCGGCGGCATGTTCGCCTTCACCCAGCTCTCCGCGGACTCCAGCTACTGGGGCTTCGTCATCCCCGCGCTCTTCGTCATGGGTCTGGGCATGGGCGCGACGATGATGCCGCTCATGACGAGCTCGCTCAAGGCCCTCACCGCCCACCAGGTGGCCCGCGGCTCGACCCTGCTCAACATCACCCAGCAGGTCGCGAGCTCCTTCGGTGTCGCCATCGCCTCCGTCGTCCTGACGCGTGGCTTCGAGGACCGCCCGCTCATCGGCCAGGCCCAGGCCTTCGGCGAGGAGAGCGCCCAGGTCAGCGACCCCAACGCGATGCAGCAGCTGCTCGCGAGGTTCCCCGAGGTCGCCCAGGTCCTCGGCCAGTACGCGACCGACCCGCAGGCGGGCGCGCAGGCGCTCGTGCACGCGGTCCGCGTCGACATGGCCGAAGCCTTCGCCGCGACCTACTGGGTCTCCGCCTTCATGTGCCTCGCGACGCTGCTCGTCGCGGCCTTCCTCCCGCGCAAGCACGAGGAGAGCCACCTGCTCGACGAGGAGACCCCCGAGGTGACCACGGTCGCCGTCCACTGACGGCTCGATGACGAAGGGGGGCGGCGCAGGAATCCTGCGCCGCCCCCCTTCGTTGTCATGCTGGAGTGACCACCGACAGATGAGGACGTCAGATGGCCAAGTTCAAGAACGCAGCAGCCATGCTCACCGCGCTCGAGGCCGCCCGGCAGTGGGCCCGGTCCAACCCGGACAAGGCGGGCACGTACATCGACCGGGCCGCCGGCTTCGTCGACGGCCGCACCAAGGGCAGGTACCACAAGCACGTCGAGGGCTTCTCGCGGACCGCGAAGAAGAACCTGACCGGCAGCCAGACGGTGACCGGGTCGACCGTGCACGGCTCGAACGGGAACGCCGCGACGCCGCCCCCGCCGCAGGACAAGCGCTTCTTCCCCGACGGGCGCGCCTGACCTACCGCACCTCGGTGGCCTCGAGGACCCGCAGCACGTTGCCGTGCGCGAGGGCCTCGAGGTCGCTGCGTGACCAGCCCCGCTCCCCCAGGGCCGCGAGCAGCCGCGGGTAGCTCGCGACGTCCTCGAGGCCGACCGGTGTCTCGTCGACGCCGTCGTAGTCGGCCCCGATGCCGACGTGCTCGATGCCCACGACCTCGCGCAGGTGCTCGAAGTGGGCGAGGACGTGCTCGGTGGTCGCCACCGGGTCGGGGACCACGTCGGTGCGTCCGAGGTCCACGTCGGCCCGGGCCTGGTTGACGAACTTGGGCACGACATTGGCCATGACGATCCCGCCGTTGCCGGGGATGCGCTCGAGGACGTCGTCCGGGACGTTGCGCGGGTGGTCGCAGATCGCGCGGGCGCCGGAGTGGCTGAACATCACCGGCAGGCGGGTCGCGTCGAGCGCGTCGTGCATCGTCTCGGCGCTCACGTGGGACAGGTCGACGACGACGCCGAGGTCGTTCATCCGCGCCACGACCTCACGACCGAAGTCCGTCAGCCCACCGTGGACGCGCTCGTCCGTGGCCGAGTCGGCCCACGGGGTGTTGTCGTTGTGCGTGAGGGTCATGTAGCGAGCGCCCCTGCCCGCGAAGGCCTCCAGCGTCTGGAGCGAGCCGTCGATGCAGTGGCCGCCCTCCATCCCGATGAGCGCCGCGTGCCTCCCCGCGTCCCACGCGGCCCGGACCTGCGCGGCGGTGCGCACGGCGACCATCTCCTCGTAGCGCGCGCACATCGCCTCGACGAAGTCGATCTGCTCGTGCGTCGCGGCGACCGCCTCAGCGCCCTGCACCGTCGTCGGGACCCAGACCGACCACAGCTGGGCCGCGAGACCGCCCTCACGCATCCGGGGCAGGTCGGTGTGCAGGTGCGGCTGCGGCTGCGCGATGTCGCACGCGTCGAGGTCGTAGCCGGCCACCTCGCGGTGGTGCCACGGCAGGTCGTTGTGGCCGTCGAGGACGCGGATCGGGGTGCTGCTCGTCGTCATCGCTCCAGTCAACCACCGACCCACCACGCTCCCCGAGCCTCGAAGGGTGTCCCCTCGCCACACGTGGACGCGCACCAGAGCGCCCCGACCAGGAGTGGGCAGGCGGCACATTGCCCCTCGCCCGCGCCGGCGACGAACGTGGCGGACACCCATGACACCGGCGTCAGCGTGGACGTCGGTGCACGACGAGGAGACACACATGCGTTCAGTGCGGTTGTTACTCGGATCGGTCCTGCTCGGCGGAGCCCTGGTGGGCGCCTCCTCGGTGCCGGCGACCTCGGCCCCGCCACCGGGCTCGTCGGCTGCGCTCGCGGCCGGGACGTTGACGCCGGTCACCGGCTTCGGCTCCAACCCCGGCAACCTGTCGATGTACGAGTACGTCCCCGCCGACCTGCCCGCAGGCGCGCCGACCGTCGTCGCGCTCCACGGGTGCACGCAGTCGGCATCGGCGTACCACGTGGGCTCGGGCTGGTCGCAGCTGGCGGACGAGCACGGCTCCGCGGTGATCTACCCGCAGACGTCGTCGGGCAACAACGCCAACGCGTGCTTCAACTTCTTCGAGGCGGCGGACACGACGCGTGGCCACGGCGAGGTCGCCTCGATCGCGCAGATGGTGCAGCACGCGCGCTCGAGCCACGGTCTGGGCAGCGACAACACCTTCGTCACCGGGCTGTCGGCCGGGGGCGGGATGACGTCTGCGGTGCTCGCGACCTACCCGGATCTCTTCGCGGGCGGGTCGGTCATCGCCGGTCTGCCCTACCGCTGCGCGACCTCGATGATCGACGCCTTCGGCTGCATGAACAACCCGCCGGACCGGACCCCGACGCAGTGGGGCGACCTCGCCCGGCAGGGCTTCCCCGGGTACTCCGGTGCGCGTCCCCGGGTGGCGGTCTGGCACGGCACCGCCGACTCGACGGTCGTCCCGGCCAACGCGCGGGAGCTCGTCGACCAGTTCACCGACGTCGCGGGGGTGGGCACGACGCCGACCGCCACGAGCAGCCTGCCCGGCGGCACGACCCGCACGTCCTACGGCGACGCCGTCGTGCGCTACTCGGTCCAGGGCATGGGCCACGGCACCCCTGTCGACCCGGGCACCGGACCGGAGCAGTGCGGCCAGGCCGGCGCCTACTTCCTCGACACCATCTGCTCGGCCAGGTACGACGCGGCCTTCTTCGGGCTGACCGACGCCGTCGACCCGGGCGACCCGAGCGACCCCGGAGACCCGGGCGACCCGGGCGACCCCGACCCGGAGCCGGGCGCGTGCATCACCTCGAGCAACTACACCCACACCGTCGAGGGGCGCGCGCACCAGAGCGGCGGCCTGACCTACGCCAACGGCTCGAACGACCCGATGGGCCTGTGGAACGTCTACACGACGACCGAGCTCGAGGAGACCTCGCCCGGGTACTGGGAGCTCGGCTGCTGAACCGCTCCGGGGTGCATGCTGGGGGCCATGCACCCCGGAGCGCACAATGCCATCACCGACGTCCCGGGCATCCGGGTCGGGCACGCCACCCGTGACGAGACCGACTGGCTGACCGGGACGACGGTCGTGGTCCCGCCGGTCGGCACCGTCGGCGGCGTCGACGTCCGCGGCGGCGGGCCGGGCACCAGGGAGACCGACCTGCTGGACCCGCGCAACCTCGTCGACGCCGTCGACGCGGTCGTGCTCTCCGGCGGCAGCGCCTACGGCCTCTCGACGGCCGACGGGGTCATGGCGGCCCTGGCGGACGAGGGCCGCGGCTGGCAGGTCGGCCGCCCCGGCGAGATCGTGCCGATCGTCCCCGCCGCGATCCTCTTCGACCTCGGACGCGCCGGGACCTGGCGCCACCACCCCGGCCCGGACGAGGGCCGGGCGGCCTACCTCGACGCGAGCGACGGCCCGGTGGACGAAGGGGGTGTCGGCGCCGGGACGGGAGCCCGTGCCGGCGGTCTGCGCGGAGGCATCGGGAGCGCCAGCCTCGTCCTCGACTCGGGGATCACCGTCGGCGCGGTGGTCGCGGTCAACGCGGTCGGCTCACCGCTCCTGCCGAGCGGTGAGCTCCTCGGCGCGCGTCACCTGCTCGACGGTGAGGTCGCCGTCCCGCAGCCGGATCCCGTTGCCGTGCAGGGCCACTGGGAGAGGCAGGCCGCTGAGGCGCGGGCCCTGCAGGCGGGCACGGCGACCACCCTCGCGGTCGTCGCGACCGACGCCACCCTCGACAAGGCCGGCTGCGCGCGGCTCGCCGGCGTGGCCCACGACGGCTTCGCGCGGGCGCTCTCACCGGTCCACACGGCCTTCGACGGCGACACGGTCTTCGCCCTGGCGACGGGTGGACGCCAGGGACCGACCCCCTTCGAGCTCGTGGCCCTGCAGACCGCGGCAGCCGACTGTGTGAGCCGGGCGATCGTGCGGGCGGTGCTCGCCGCGCGGACCGTCGACCGCACCGACGAGGGCGGGCTGTGCCTGCCCGGCTACCGGGAGACGATCAGTCGAGGAAGCTGACCACGTCGGTGACGTCCGACGACCCGCCGTCACCGTGACCGCTCGGGATGTGGTGCCTGAGCTCGTTCTTGCCGACCCACCCGAGCACGACGACGAGCGGCAGGCCGATCACGGTCACGACGATGAGCTCGCGGTCGACGAGACCGGTGAAGGCGACGATCGCGAGGAAGAATGCGGCGATGAAGGCGCTCATCCCCTGGAAGCCCGCGAGGTCGCTGCGTGACTCACGGGTGCCGAGCCAGCGGTGCCGCAGCAGGTCGTGCGCCCACATGAGCACCCAGCCGATCGGGAGGAGCAGGAAGCTCACCAGGGCCCACTCCCGGGGGAACTCCGGATCGAGCACGTCCAGGACGACCACGAGGACGACGGCGAAGGGGATGGAGGCGATCATGCACACCTTCGCCACCATCCGCAGCCGCTGCAGCGGCCGGGACCACCGTCCTGCCCGCACCGACGTGGGGATGCCCGGTCCGAGCTCCCGACGCCGCAGCGCGGCCGCACGCAGCTCCTCGGACGTCGGCTCCGGTCGCGGTGCCCGCGGGTGCGCCTGCTCGTGCCCGGCCTGCTCCTGCCGGTGGCGCTCCCGGATCCGCTCGTCGGCGGCCCAGCGCTGGGCGAGCCGCTCACGCTCGTGCGGTGGCGACCAGCGGTCGACCCGCAGCTCGTTGCCGGCGAGGTCGGTGTAGACCCGCTCGTCCTTGAGCTGGCGCCACGACGAGCGCAGCATCTCGCCGACGAGGAGCACGGTGCACAGCACGAACCAGACGGCGAAGGTGGGCCAGTGCGGGTCCGGCTCAGAGGTCCCCTCGAGGGGCATGCGGGTGAGCATCATCAGGGCGAAGGCCAGCACCCCCATGAGAGCGAGGGTCAGGACGAGGCCGACGAGCTGCTGCAGCCACCAGCCGGTGCCGATGCTCCGCGGTGCGCGCCAGTCCGGCCGCGACGTCGAGCTGTCCCCCATGACGCGACCCGTCAGCCGAGGCTGTAGTTGGGAGCCTCGACGATGCCCTGGATGTCGTGCGGATGGCTCTCCTTGAGGGAGGCGGAGGTGATCCGGACGAACTGCCCCTTCGCCTGCAGCTCGGGGATGGTGCCGGCACCGACGTAGAACATCGACTGGCGCAGGCCCCCGACCATCTGGTGGGTCACCTGGGCCAGGGTGCCGCGGTAGGAGACGCGGCCCTCGATGCCCTCGGGGACGAGCTGGTCGTCGCTGGTGACCTCGGCCTGGAAGTACCGGTCCTTGGAGAAGGACTTCTTGCCGCGGCTGCTCATCGCGCCGAGGCTGCCCATGCCGCGGTAGGCCTTGAACTGCTTGCCGTTGACGAAGATCAGCTCGCCCGGGCTCTCCTCGCAGCCGGCCAGGAGCGAACCGACCATGACGGAGTCGGCGCCGGCGACGAGCGCCTTGGCGATGTCGCCCGAGTACTGCAGCCCGCCGTCGGCGATGACCGGGACGCCGGCCGGCTTCGCGGCGAGGGAGGCGTCGTGGACCGCGGTGATCTGCGGGGCGCCGACGCCGGTGACGATGCGGGTGGTGCAGATCGAGCCCGGGCCGACGCCGACCTTGATCGCGTCGACACCCGTGTCGATGAACGCCTGGGCGCCCTCGCGGGTCGCGACGTTGCCGCCGATGACCTGGACGTGCCGGGTCGCCGGGTCCTTCTTGAGGCGCTCGACCATCTCGAGCAGGAGCTTGACGTGGCCGTGGGCGGTGTCGGCGACGAGGACGTCGACGCCCGCGTCGACGAGCGTCGTCGCGCGCTCCCACGCGTCACCGAAGTAGCCGATGGCAGCGCCGACGAGCAGGCGCCCCTGGGCGTCCTTGCTCGCGTCGGGGAACTGCTCGCTCTTGACGAAGTCCTTGACCGTGATCAGGCCCGCGAGCCGGCCGTCGCCGTCGACGATGGGCAGCCGCTCGCGCTTGTGCTGGCGCAGCAGCAGGGTCGCCGCCTCGTTGGAGATCCCCACGGGAGCGGTGATGAGCGGCATCGGGGTCATGACGTCGCGCACCAGCGTGGTCGACCACTCGGCGACCGGCGTGAAGCGCAGGTCGCGGTTGGTGATGATGCCGATGAGGACGTTGTCGCCGTCGACGACCGGCAGGCCCGAGACGCGGTACTCGCCGCAGCGCTGGTCCAGGTCGTCGAGGGTCGCGTCCGGACCGATGACGACCGGGTTGGTGATCATGCCGGTCTGGGTCCGCTTGACGAGGTCGACCTGGTAGGCCTGGTCCTCGATCGAGAGGTTGCGGTGGAGGACGCCGAGGCCACCCTGCCGCGCCATGGCGATGGCCATGCGGGACTCGGTGACCGTGTCCATGGCGGCGGAGATCAGCGGCGTCTTGATGGAGATCTCACGCGTCAGGCGCGTCGTCGTGTCGAGGTCGCCGGGAGCCAGCTCGCTGTACCCGGGGAGCAGCAGGACGTCGTCGTAGGTCAGACCGAGCTTGGCGAAGGGGTTCGGGGCCGCTGCCCCGGAGTCGTCAGGGGCGGGCGTTGCACCGAAATCCATCTCCCTATCCTAAGCCACCGCGCACACGCCCTCGGACGTGACCCTTTCCTGACGAACTCCCGCAATTCCGGGGCGAATCCATACCTTCCCGACCACCTGCGTTTGCGTTGCCGTCCTTAGGTTGGCAGCAGACAGGGGAGGCGTCGTCAGGGCCGCCCCAGGCACGGAGGTGGAGCAGAGATGGCGCACAACGACAAGGTGCCGGGTCCCGTGGCGGACCACTGGGAGTGGCAGTTCGAGGGCGCCTGCCGGGACACCGGCAGCGAGTCCTTCTACCACCCGGATGGTGAGCGCGGCGCCGCCCGACGCCTGCGGGACGCCGCTGCCAAGGAGATCTGCGCCGGCTGCCCCGTCGTCGCGGCCTGCGGCGAGCACGCGCTCGCCATCCGTGAACCCTTCGGCGTGTGGGGCGGCATGACCGAGGACGAGCGCCACGCCCTGCTGGCCGAGCGCGACATCGCCGCCGCCGGCCTCGCCGGCTGAGGCTCCCCTTCGCCGCCTAGGCTGGTGGGGTGAGCTCTCCCGCACCGGTCCACATCCGCGACGAGTCCATCCGTCTCGGCCAGCTGCTCAAGCTCGCCGGGCTCGTGGAGGACGGCGCCATGGCCCGTGAGGTCATCGCCGCGGGCGAGGTGAGCGTCGACGGGTCCTCCGAGACGCGTCGCGGCGCGCAGGTCCGGGCGGGCAGCGTCGTCGAGTTCGCCGGGCAGCAGGTCGAGGTCGTCACGGGCGAAGAAGAGGTCGACGTCCCCTGGTGACGGTCCGTGAGGAGGTTGCGCAGCAACCGTCTCGAAGGGTCAGCCCTCGGTGAGCATCCAGTCCAGCGCCCGGTCGACGTGGACCGCCGTCGTGTCGTGCAGCGGCACCGGGCAGTCGTCCTCCTCGATGAGCAGGCCGATCTCGGTCCCGGCCAGCACGACGCACTCGGCGCCGCGGTCGGACATCCCCTCCATGACGGCGCGCAGCTGGCGGCGCGAGCTGTCCTTGATGACCCCGTGGACGAGCTCCTCGTAGATGATCCGGTCGACCTCGGGGCGCTGCTGCTCCTCGGGCAGGATCACCTCGATCCCGCGCTGCTCGAAGGGGGTCGTGTAGAAGTCCCCCGCCATCGTCGTCGCGGTGGCGACGAGCCCGACCTTGCGCTGGTGCGAGGCCTCGACGCGGCTCGCGGTGGCCTTCGCGATGTGGAGGAAGGGGATGTCGACGGCCGCCTCGACCCGGTCGGCGACGGCGTGCATCGTGTTGGCAGCGAGGAGGAATCCTTGTGCGCCAGCGGCCTCCAGGCCGCGGGCGGCCTCGACGAGGGTCTGCGCCATGGCGTCCCAGTCGCCGGCGTTCTCGGCGTCGTCGATCGGCTGGAAGTCGACGCTGTGGATCAGGACGCGGGCGCTGTGCAGACCGCCCAGGCGCGCCTCCACCCCTTCGTTGAGACGGCGGTAGTACTCCGCCGTCGCAGACCAGCCCATACCGCCGATGACACCGAGGAGACGCATGGCCACACCCTAGCCAGCGAGCGCGCCGTCGTGGGGTCCGTTCCGCACGGTGGTGCGCGCCCGCATCGCGGGCGAGTGCCAGGTCACACCGCGGCCGGGCATACCCTGCAAGGCGTGAAGGTGCTGCTGCTCGAAAACATCCATGACGCTGCCCGCGAGGCCCTGACCGACGCCGGCTTCGACGTCGAGACCCGCTCCGGGGCCCTCGACGAGACCGAACTGATCTCCGCCCTCGAGGGCGTCGACCTGCTCGGCATCCGCTCGAAGACCAAGGTGACCCAGGCGGTCATCCAGGCCCGCCCCGAGCTCAAGGCGGTCGGTGCCTTCTGCATCGGCACCAACCAGATCGACCTCGACGCGGCTGCCCAGGCCGGCACGGTCGTCTTCAACGCCCCCTTCTCCAACACCCGCAGCGTCGTCGAGCTGGCACTGGGCGAGATCATCTCGCTGGCCCGCCACCTGACCGACAAGAGCACCGCCCTGCACGCCGGGGTCTGGGACAAGTCGGCGAAGGGGGCACACGAGGTCCGCGGCCGCACGCTCGGCATCATCGGCTACGGCAACATCGGCGCCCAGCTGTCGGTCGTCGCCGAGGCCTTCGGGATGCACGTCTCCTTCTACGACCTCGAGGACAAGCTCCCCCTCGGCAACGCCAAAAAGTGCGAGACCCTCGACGAGCTCCTCGAGACCTGCGAGACGATCACGCTCCACGTCGACGGCCGGGCGGGCAACGCCGGCAACTTCGGCGCCGCGCAGTTCGCCAGGATGCGCCCCCGCAGCCTCTTCCTCAACCTCTCGCGCGGTTTCGTCGTCGACCTCGAGGCACTGCGCGACAACCTGCTCTCCGGCCACATCGCCGGTGCCGCGATCGACGTCTTCCCGAGCGAGCCGAAGAAGGCGGGCGACGCCTTCGAGAACTGCCTGCAGGGCATCCCCAACGTCATCCTCACCCCGCACATCGGCGGTTCCACCGAGGAGGCGCAGCTCGACATCGGCCGCTACGTCTCCGGCAAGCTGCGTGACTGGGCGACCACCGGTGCCACGACGATGTCGGTCAACGTCCCGGCCGTCGCCGCCCCCGTCGCCCTGGGCGGCACCCGCATCCTCCACCTGCACCAGAACGTCCCCGGAGTCCTGGCCCGGGTCAACACGATCCTGTCCGAGGGCGACGTCAACATCGACAGCCAGCAGCTGAGCACCAAGGGCGAGTACGGCTACGCCGTCACCGACCTCGCGAGCAGCCTGCCCGCCGACACCGAGCAGCGCCTGCGCGAGCTTCCGGAGACCATCGAGGTCCGGGTCATCGTGACGGCCTGAGGCTGCACCCGCCCGGGGCAGTGCAGCGCCGGGCACGACGAAGGGGGCCACGCACCGGATGGTGCGTGGCCCCCTTCGTCGGATCAGGAGATCAGTGGGAGTGGCCGTGACCGTGGGTCTCGGGCTCCTCCTCCTTCTTCTCCACGACGAGCGTGTCGGTGGTGAGGACCATCGACGCGATCGACGCGGCGTTGATGAGCGCCGAGCGGGTGACCTTGACCGGGTCGATGACGCCCTGGCCGATGAGGTCGCCGTACTCGCCGGTCGCCGCGTTCAGGCCCTGGCCGGGGGCCAGCTCCTGCACCTTGGCGACGGCGACGTAGCCCTCGAGGCCGGCGTTCTCAGCGATCCACCGCAGGGGCTCCACAGCGGCCTTGCGCACGATGTTGGCGCCGACCTTCTCGTCGCCCTCGAGCTCGATGCCGTCCAGGACGGCGACCGCGTGGGCGAGCGAGGAGCCACCGCCGGCGACGATGCCCTCCTCGATGGCCGCGCGGGTCGCGGAGATCGCGTCCTCGATGCGGTGCTTCTTCTCCTTGAGCTCGACCTCGGTGTGGGCACCGACCTGGATGACGCAGACGCCACCGGCGAGCTTGGCGAGGCGCTCCTGGAGCTTCTCGCGGTCCCAGTCGGAGTCGGTGCGCTCGATCTCGGCCTTGATCTGGTTGACCCGGCCGGTGACGTCCTCACCGTTGCCCTGGCCGTCGATGATCGTCGTGTTGTCCTTGGTGACGACGACGCGACGGGCCTGGCCGAGGTCCTCGAGACCGGCCTGGTCGAGCTTGAGGCCGACCTCCTCGGCGATGACCTGACCACCGGTGAGGATCGCCATGTCCTGCAGCATCGCCTTGCGACGGTCGCCGAAGCCGGGGGCCTTGACGGCCACGACGTTGAAGGTGCCGCGGATCTTGTTGACGACGAGCGTGCTCAGGGCCTCGCCGTCGATGTCCTCGGCGATGATGAGCAGCGGCTTGCCGGACTGGACGACCTTCTCCAGCACGGGCAGCACGTCGGCGATCGTGGAGATCTTGCCCTGGTTGATCAGGACGTAGGCGTCCTCGAGGACGGCCTCCATGCGCTCGGGGTCCGAGACGAAGTACGGGCTGATGTAGCCCTTGTCGAACTGCATGCCCTCGGTGAAGTCGAGCGAGGTCTCGGCGGTCGAGGACTCCTCGACGGTGATGACGCCGTCCTTGCCGACCTTGTCGAAGGCCTCGGCGATGATCTCGCCGATGCCCTGGTCCTGGGCGGACAGGGAGGCGACCTGGGCGATCTCGTCCTTGCCCTCGACCTCACGGGCGTTCTCGAGCAGGCGGGCGGCGACGGCCTCGACGGCCTGGTCGATGCCGCGCTTGAGGCCGGACGGTGCGGCACCCGCGGCGACATTGCGCAGGCCCTCGCGGACCATGGCCTGGGCGAGGACGGTCGCGGTCGTGGTGCCGTCACCGGCGACGTCGTTGGTCTTGGTCGCGACCTCCTTGGCGAGCTGGGCGCCGAGGTTCTCGTACGGGTCCTCGAGCTCGATCTCCCGGGCGATCGTCACGCCGTCGTTGGTGATGGTCGGCGCGCCCCACTGCTTGTCGATGACGACATTGCGGCCCTTGGGGCCGAGCGTCACCTTGACGGCGTTGGCGAGCTGGTCGACGCCGCGTTGGAGGGCGTCACGGGCGGAGTCGTTGAACTCCAGTTCCTTGGCCATGTCTGTCCTTTGGTTCTACGAAGGGGGAAGAAGCGACGCCCCGGAGGGACCCGGGAGGGCCCGCACCCGGGGCGTGCGCTGCAAGCAGAGAGAGGTCGTCAGGAGACGATCGCGAGGACGTCGCGGGCGGAGAGGATCAGGTACTCCTGGCCGCCGTGCTTGATCTCGGTGCCGCCGTACTTGGAGTAGATGACGCGGTCGCCGACGGCGATGTCCATGGGGATGCGCTCGTCGCCGTCCTCGTTGAAGCGGCCGGGGCCGATCGCAACGACCTCGCCCTCCTGCGGCTTCTCCTTGGCGGTGTCCGGGATGACGAGGCCGGAAGCGGTGGTCTGCTCGGCCTCGACGGCCTGGACGACGATGCGGTCCTCGAGCGGCTTGATGGAAACCGACACGGTGACTCCTTAGTGAAGTGAGGGTCGTGAGTATGAGTTCTGGCGTGCCGGGCCGGGCGCCGTCGCGGGGGTCGACCAGCCGTGGCATCTGGCACTCGCCGAAGGTGAGTGCCAAGGGCAAATCTAGGCACCCGGCTGGCACTCGGTCAACCTGAGTGCCAATGTGCGGCGCGGGACGTCGCGACCGTGGACAATGCCGCCTGTGGACATCCAGACCGTGAGGTGGCTCGCCTCCCCGGAGGGCCATGCCCGGCTGCACGAGCTCCCTGCCTACCGCGAGGCCGACGCCGTGACCACCGCGGCCCGGTTGCGGTCCGAGGGCCTGGCACCCGAGCACGCCGCCGGGCTGCTGACCCAGAAGCGCCTGCAGGACAAGGCGAAGGACAAGTTCGGCGAGTTCGCCGAGGGGATGCTCTTCACCCCCGACGGGCTCGAGCAGGCCAGCCGTCTCGAGGTCGCCGCGACCCACGCGGGGCGCTTCGCGGCGGCCAGCCTCGCGACGGTCCACGACCTCGGCTGCGGCATCGGCTCGGACGCGATGGCGATGAGTGCCCTCGGGGTCACGGTCCACGGCGTGGACGCCGGCCCTCTCACCGCGGCGATCGCCGACGTCAACCTCCGCCCGTGGCCGGACAGCCGCGCCCGGCCGGGCGTCGCCGAGGACTTCGAGGCACCGATCGACCCGCTCCACTCCCGCGTGGGCGTCTGGCTCGACCCCGCCCGCCGCACCCCCGGGCACACAGACCGCACCGGCCGCACGCGCCGGGTCTTCCGCCTCGACGAGATCTCGCCGTCGTGGGAGTTCGTGCTGTCCGTCGCCCGTGACGTGCCGGCGACGGGCGCCAAGCTCAGCCCCTCGCTCCCCCACGACATCCCGCCGCTCGGCACCGAGGCGCAGTGGACCTCGTGGCAGGGGACGGTCCTGGAGTGCGCCGTGTGGTGGGGGCCTCTCGTCAAGGAGGCCGGCCGCAGCGCGCGGATCCTGCGCAAGGACGCCCCGCCCGTCGAGGTCGACCAGCGCACCTGCGAGGACGACCCCGACGTCGCCGGTTCACTCGCCGACCTCGGGCCCTGGCTCTACGAGGCCGACCGGGCCGTGACCCGCGCGGGGCTCATCGGCACCGTGACCGGCGCCGTCTCGGGCCGCGAGCTCGAGGCCGGCCTCGGGTACGTGAGCAGCGACCACGCGCTCGACCTCGGGCACGCGCGCCGCTACGAGGTGCTCGAGGCGATGCCCTTCTCCGTCAAGGGGCTGCGGGCATGGCTGCGTGAGCGCGGCGTCACCGGTCTCACCGTCAAGAAGCGCGGCATCCGCCTCGACGAGGACCAGCTGCGCAAGCAGCTGAAGATCGGCCGCGGCGCCGGCAGCGGTGAGAGCGCGACCATCGTGCTCACCCGCGTCGGCGGCACCCAGGCCGTCCTCGTCGTGCGGCCGGCCGGGGCCTGAGTCCCGGGACCACCTCCCCTCCGCACGCCCCGGGTAGCCTGCAGGGCATGCCGCGTCGAGCCACCCACCTGACCCGCGCCACCGCCGCACTCGCCGCGCTCGCCCTCGTGGGATGCGGCTCCGACTCGGGTGACGAGGCGTCCAGCCCGACCTCGAGCACCTCCTCGAGCACCTCCTCGACCAGCCGGTCGACCTCGGCGACGACCTCCTCCTCGCCCTCGTCCCCGAGGAGGACGTCGTCCTCGACCTCGACCACGACGAGCGCGTACGGACCGGCCGCGAGCTCCTGCGTGGGCGCCGTCCGGGACGCGATGACCCCGACCCAGCAGGCCGGCCAGCTGCTCATGGCCGCCATGCAGCCCGGCCCGGCGACCGGTCTCGACGCGCCGATCGGGCAGCAGGGGCTCGGCTCGATGCTCTACCTCGGCGGGTGGCAGGACTCGGGTACCGTCGCGGCGGCGAGCGCGCACCTGCAGGACGTCTCCCCGACCGTCGACGGCACCAAGGTCGGCATGCTCGTCGCGGCCGACCAGGAGGGCGGCGAGGTCCAGCAGCTCACGGGTGCGGGCTTCACCGAGATGCCCTCCGCCCTCGAGCAGGCCCGGGACCCCGACCTGCGGGCCTCCGCCAAGGCCTGGGGCGCGGAGCTCGCTGCGGCCGGGGTCAACGTCAACCTCGCCCCCGTCGCCGACACCGTCCCCGCCGAGATCGGTCGCGCCAACCAGCCGATCGGCACGTGGGGCCGCCAGTACGGCTCGACCCCGGCCGCGTCGAGCGCCGGGGCGGAGGACTTCGCGCGCGGCATGCAGGACGCGGGCGTGGAGCCGACCGTCAAGCACTTCCCGGGCATCGGTCGCATCACCGGCAACACCGACCTCTCCGCGACCGGCATCACCGACTCCACGGCGACGACGACGGACCCCTACCTCGCCCCCTTCGCCGACAACATCGAGGGCGGGACCAGGATCGTCATGGTCGGCTCCGCGCACTACTCCAGGATCGACGGCGAGACGCCCGCGCTGTTCTCGAAGAAGATCGTCGACGGCATGCTCCGCGAGGACCTGGGCTTCGACGGGGTCGTCATCACCGACGACGTCGGCGCGGCCGAGGCGGTCGCCGCGACCCCGGTCGGCGCGCGCGCCACGAAGTTCATCGCCGCCGGCGGGGACATCGTCCTCACCGCCGACCCAGGCCAGGTCCCGACGATGGTCTCGGCGATCGAGGGCACGGCGAAGGGGGACCCGGCCTTCGCGCGGCAGGTCACCGCCTCGGTCACCCGCGTGCTGACGCTCAAGGAGGGCATGGGTCTGCTGCGCTGCGGCTGACCCTCCTTCGCACCGCCCTCGGGGTCAGTGCGCGTGGTCGTGGTCGACGTGCACCGGCAGGCCGGTGCTCACGTCGGTCACCGGCAGCGAGCTGTCGGCGGGCAGCGACAGGTCGCTCGCGGGCCGCCCCTTGAGCATCATCTGGGCACCGAGGCTCGCGACCATCGCGCCGTTGTCCGTGCACAGCCCCGGCCGCGGGACGCGCAGCGCGATCCCGGCGTCGTCGCAGCGCTGCTGGGCCATCGCCCGCAGGCGCGAGTTGGCGGCCACGCCGCCACCGATCTGCAGCGCTGCGACGTCGTGCTCACGGCAGGCGAGGACCGCCTTGCGGGTGAGCACGTCGACGACGGCCTCCTGGAAGGAGGCGGCGACATCGGCGACCGGGACCTCGCGGCCGGCGGCCCGCTCGGTCTCGACCCAGCGCGAGACGGCGGTCTTCAGCCCCGAGAAGGAGAAGTCGAACCGGTGGCGCTCCATGTCCTTGCGCGACGACAGCCCGCGTGGGAAGTCGATGGTGATCTGCCCGTCGCCCGCGGCGCGGTCGATGTGCGGCCCACCGGGGAAGGGCAGGCCGAGCACGCGCGCGACCTTGTCGAAGGCCTCCCCCGCCGCGTCGTCGATCGTCGCGCCGAGGCTGCGGATGTCGTGGGTGACATCGGGGACGAGCAGCAGCGAGGAGTGGCCGCCGCTCACGAGCATCGCCAACGTCGGCTCGGGCAGCGGGCCGTGCTCGACGATGTCGACCGCGACGTGGCTCGCGAGGTGGTTGACGCCGTAGAGCGGGACGCCGAGCGCGAGCGCCAACGCCTTGGCCGAGGCCACCCCGACCATGAGGGCGCCGGCCAGGCCGGGGCCGGCGGTGACGGAGATGCCGTCGAGGTCGCCGAGTGCGACGCCGGCCTCGCGGCAGGCCCGCTCGATCGTCGGGACCATCGCCTCCAGGTGCGCGCGGGAGGCGACCTCGGGCACGACCCCGCCGAAGCGCGCGTGCTCGTCGACGCTCGAGGCCACGGCGTCGACGAGCAGCTCCTCGCCGCGGACGATGCCGACGCCAGTCTCGTCGCACGACGTCTCGATGCCGAGGACGAGGGGCTGGCTGCTCATGACTGCCTCCCGAGGTCGAGGGCGAGGACGAGCGCGTCGACCCCACCCGCGTAGTAGCCGCGACGGGTCTGCAGCAGCTCGAACCCGCGTGCGGCGTACAAGCCGCGGGCGGCCTCGTTGTCGGCGCGCACCTCGAGGAGGAGGCGCTCGGCGCCCGCGGCGCGGGATCGCTCGACGAGCTCCTCGAGCAGTCGTCGGCCGAGGCCCGTGCCCCGGGCGCGCGTCAGCGTCGCGATCGTCATGAGGTCGCTGACCTCACCGCCGTGGTCGAGCCCGGCGTACCCGGCGATGCCCTCCTCGTCCTCGGCGAGCAGGTACTCGCGCCGTGGCCGCCCGGCGAGCTCGCCCCACCACGAGGCCTCGGACCAGGCCTCGGTCCCGAAGAGGTCGACCTCGTGCCCGGCGAGCTCGGCGAGGTCCTGCCAGCGCACCTCCCGCAGGACGAAGGGGGTCTGCGTCACCGTGGTCACTGGTCCGCCTCCCCGCTCCGCGGCTCACCCGACGACCCACGGCCCGCCTGCCGCAGCGGGCGCTGCTGCTGGCGGGGCGGGGCGGCCAGGGAGGGCTTCGGCGGCGCCGGCGCGACGGCGTCCGGGCGGCGCAGGTAGAGGGGCTCGACGGGCATGTCGTCCCCGGCGGCGAGCCTCGTGACCGCGAGGGTCGCGAGGACGCCCGCGTCGACGTCGAGCAGGTCGCTGGCGTGGGGCAGCAGCTCGGGGTAGAGCAGCGGTCCACGACCGACGGTGGGCAGGGCGCGGACCTCCTCGGGCAGGTCGGCCGGGCGGGTCACGCTGGGGTCGTCGATCGCGGTGGCCGTCCCTGCGGCACACCGGTACCGGGCCCAGTAGACCTCCTTGCGCCGCGCGTCGGTCGCGACGAGCAGCAGGCCCTCATGACCCTCGACGGCGGCAGCCGCAGCCAGGGCGTCGAGGGAGCAGACCCCGTGGACGCTGATCCCCCGGACGTGGGCGAAGGTCACGGCGGTGACCAGTCCGACCCGCAGCCCGGTGAAGGGTCCCGGACCGGTCCCCACCGCCACGTGGGTGATGTCGGCGGTCGTGGCGCCGGCCGCGGCGAGGGTCTCGGCGACGAGGGGCGCGAGCAGCTCGGTGTGCCGGCGCGGGTCGAGCACCGACCGGGTCGCGAGCACCTGCGCGCCGTCGTGCACGGCGACGGTGATCGCCGAGGTCGCGGTGTCCAGCGCGAGCAGCCTCATGCGTCTCCCCCTTCGTCCCGCAGGAGGGACTCGACATCGGTCCCGGCCCAGCGCGGGCCGACGGCCAGCACGTCCAGCCGGCGCGACTCGGTGGCCGGGTCGGCGACGAGGGTCAGCTCGAGGCGGTCGTCAGCGAGCCCCTCGGCGAGGCCGGCGCCCCACTCGACGACGGTGACGGCCTCGTCGAGGTCGGCGTCCAGGTCCAGGCCGTCGAGCTCCGCGGCGCCGCCGAGACGGTAGGCGTCGACGTGGACGAGCTCGGGCCCGTCACCGAGGGGCGGGTGCACCCGCGCGATGACGAAGGTCGGGGAGGTCACCGCGCCGCGGACACCGAGGCCCTCGCCGAGGCCACGCGTCAGGGTCGTCTTGCCGGCGCCGAGGCCACCGGTGAGGACGACGAGGTCACCGGCACGCAGCAGGCGCGCCAGCCGGCGGCCGAGCGCGACCGTCGCGTCGGTGTCCGGGAGGACCAGGCTCACGTGCTGGCCACCTCGTCGACGGCCCCCTTCGCCCGCTTGGCGTCGCGCGCCGCGTCGTCGCCGCGGGTGCGCTCGAGGAGACCGAAGATCGCGTCCGTGACCGGACCGGGCCGCTCGAGGTAGAGGATGTGCCCGACGCCGGGGACGACGACGTGCTCCGCGGTCGGCAGCGCCTCGGCGAGCGCGACGCTGTGCTCCGGCGGCGTCATCTTGTCCGCGGACCCGGCGACGATGAGGACCGGCGTCTCGCGCAGACCGGGCAGCGAGGCGCGGATGTCGAGCTCGTCGAGCTCGGGCAGGAAGGCGCCGATCGTCTCCAGCCGGGTACCGAAGACCATCGTGGCGACCTTGCGCAGCAGCTCCTTGGGCACCGGCTGGCCGAAGGCGTAGTACTGCACGAGTCGCTCCTCGATGGCGCGCCCCCCGAGCCGCAGCCCGCCCCAGACGGCCTCCTGGTCACCGAGCCGTCCGAGGAACCCGGGGCCGAGGCGCGCGATGATCCGGTCGAAGACCTGACCGAGGCCCAGCCGGACGAGGCTGTCGCCGCCCGCGCTCGTCGCGATGAGCGCGGCGCCGGCGACGCGGGCCCGGGTGTACTGCTGGTACCGCCCGGCGAAGCTCATGATCGTCATGCCGCCCATGGAGTGGCCGACGAGGACGAGCTGGCCCTCGGGCGTCGTCGCGTCGAGCACCGCCCGCAGGTCCATGGCGAGCTGGTCGATGGTGCACCGCTCGAGCTCGCCGACCTGCGAGGCGCCGTGGTTGCGCTGGTCGTAGCTCACGACGCGGTAGCCGGCGTCGACGAGGGCGCGACGCTGGTGCACCCACGAGCTGAGGTTCAGCACGAAGCCGTGGATGAGCACGACCGTCGGGCCGTCCTGCGGGCTCCAGCCCTTCGGCTCGTCGATCTCGGCGTGCAGCACGAGGCCGTCGTTGGCCGGTACCGCGACGTACTTGTCCGTGGCGAAGGGGAAGACGTGCACCTTGTCGGCGCTGGTCACCGCGTGGGCCCGGGACCGTCGGGCGACGGACCTGCCGGCGAGGCCGGCCCCGGCGAGCGCGATGCCGCCGACGGCCGCTGCCGCCAGGCCGATCCCGGTCGCCGCGGTCCTGCCGAGGCCGGTGCGCTGCTCGTCCATCACGACTCCTCCAGGTAGCGGCGCGGGACGCGGGGCCCGAGCCGGGTGACGATCTCGTAGTTGATCGTGCCGATGGCCGCGGCCCAGTCCTGCGCGGTCGGCTCGCCGGCGGCCTCGCGGCCGATGAGGACGACCTCGTCGCCGGCCGCGGCCGGGTTGTCGGCACCGAGGTCGAGCACCACCTGGTCCATGCACACGCGCCCGGCGATGGTGTACCGACGCCCGTGCACCTGCATCGGGCCGACGCCCGAGGCGTGCCGCGGGATCCCGTCGGCGTAGCCCAGCGGCACGAGGCCCAGGCGGGTCTCCGCCGGTGTCACGTACTGGTGCCCGTAGGAGACGCCCTGACCGGCCGGGCAGTCCTTCACGGCGATGAGCCGCGCGGTGACCCGCATGGCCTCGCGCAGGCCGAAGTGCGTCGGCCCCCCGATGTCGGGCACGGGGCTCAGGCCGTAGATCGAGATGCCGGGCCGCACCATGTCGAGGTGCGCCGAGGGGTTGGTCAGGGTCGCCGCCGAGTTGGCGAGGTGGCGCAGGCGCGGGCGCAGCCCGACGCGGTCGGCGTCGGCGAGCACCGCGGCGAAGGTCTCCTGCTGCGCCCGCACCGTCGGGTGGTCCGGCGCGTCGGCAGAGGCGAAGTGGGAGAAGATCCCCTCGACGTCGACGACGCCCTCCGCCTCGAGCCGGGCGGCGTCGACGAGCATGGCGGCGAGGTCCTCGCCCCAGGCACCGCCACGGCCCAGGCCGGTGTCGACCTTGAGGTGGATCCGCGCGGTCGTGCCGAGCGAGCGGGCGGCGGCGGCGATCTCGGCCAGGGCCCAGGGGGCACCGGCGGAGAGGGTGAGGTCCTCACCGATCGCGCCCGCGAGGTCGGCGCCCGGCGGGTAGAGCCAGGTGAGGATCGGCGCGCTCACGCCGGCGGCACGGGCGGCGCGGGCCTCCGCGAGCTGGGCGACCGCGAGGTAGGTCGCTCCTCCGGCGAGGGCGGCCCCGGCGACCGGCACGAGGCCGTGCCCGTAGGCGTCGCCCTTGATGACCGCCATGACGTCCGCGTCGCCGGCGAGGCGGGAGAGCTGGGCGACGTTGTCACGGATCGCCGTGAGGTCGATGTCGGCCCACGCCGACAGACCGACCGTGGACGCCCCCTGCGGCAGGACGGAGGGGGTCGCGACGGACGGGAGCTCGGGGTGCGGGGTCGACAGGTCCATGGGGCTTCCGGACAAGTCTAGGTCGCGCCGGCGGGGCAGGATGGGAGGCATGACGTACCGCACTGACGACTACCAGGCCGATGGCACCCGCTACGACGGGACGGACTACCGCCGCTGCGGACGCTCCGGGCTGGTGCTGCCCCCGATCTCGCTGGGTCTGTGGCACAACTTCGGCGACGCCGAGCCGCTGGAGACCCAGCGCGCGGTGCTGCGACGCGCCTTCGACCGCGGCGTGACGCACTTCGACCTCGCCAACAACTACGGCCCGCCGTACGGGGCGGCCGAGCGCAACTTCGGGACGATCTTCGCGCAGGACCTGCGGCGCTACCGCGACGAGCTGGTCCTCTCGACCAAGGCCGGCTGGGACATGTGGCCCGGGCCCTACGGGCAGGGCGGCGGCTCGCGCAAGTACCTGCTCGCCTCCCTCGACCAGTCGCTGGAGCGGATGGGGGTGGACTACGTCGACATCTTCTACAGCCACCGCTTCGACCCCGACACGCCCCTCGAGGAGACGATGGGCGCCCTCGACGCCGCCGTCCGCAGCGGCAAGGCGCTCTACGTCGGCATCTCCTCCTACGGCCCCGAGCGCACCCGAGAGGCGCACGCGATCCTGCGGGAGATGGGCACGCCCCTGCTCATCCACCAGCCGTCGTACTCGATGATCAACCGCTGGATCGAGGACGAGCTGCTCGACACGGTCGACGAGCTCGGCATCGGCACGATCGCCTTCACCCCGCTCGCGCAGGGGTTGCTCACCCACAAGTACCTCGGCGGCATCCCGGCCGACTCCCGGGCCGCGCGCGAGGGCACCGGCATCGTCGACCAGCTGACCGAGGACAACCTCGCGCGTATCCGTGCGCTCGACGAGATCGCGCAGGGGCGCGGGCAGACGCTCGCCCAGATGGCCCTGGCGTGGGCGCTGCGCGACCGGCGCGTCACCTCGCTGCTCGTCGGCGCCCGCACCGTCGAGCAGCTCGACGACAGCCTCGACGCGATGGAGCGCCCGGACTTCACGGACGAGGAGCTGCGGCGGATCGACGAGCACGCCGTCGACGGCGGGGTCAACTGGTGGGCGGAGTCCGCGCAGGGCTGATCGCGAGGCGGCGGTGGGGCTAGCCTCGGCTCATGCGCACCGTCGTCATCAGCCTCATCGCCGCCGACCGTCCCGGCCTCGTCGCCGACCTCGCCCGCACCGTCGCAGAGCAGGGCGGCAACTGGCTCGAGAGCCAGATGGGCCGGCTCGGAGCATCGTTCGCCGGCGCGGCCCTCGTCGAGATCGACCACGAGCGGGTCGAGTCGCTCACTGCCGCGGTGCGGTCGCTCCCGGACGTCGGCGTCGTCGACGTCTCCGTCACGTCGGCCGGTGACGACCCGGGGCAGTCGGTCGACCTGCAGGTCGTCGGCCAGGACCAGCCCGGCATCGTGCGCGACGTGACCACGGCGCTGGCCGCCCGCGGCCTGAGCATCCGCGAGCTGCACACGTGGACGAGCGACGCCCCGATGAGCGGCGAGCGACTCTTCGAGGCCGTGGCGGTGGTCGGCGTGGGACCCGACGTCGACCTGGCCGCCCTGCGCAGCACGCTGGACGAGGTGTCCGCGCAGCTGAGCCTCGACGTGCGCATCGACGACGGGCTCGAGCCCTCGGCCTGGGGCGCGGTGCCCGAGCGCGGCTAGCCCGCGTCGCGCAGCAGGCCCGCGACGGTGCGACCGAGGGCGTGCGCGAGGTCCAGCGCGCGGAGCGGCCCACCGGGGCTGGCGACGTCCGCGGCCCGACCGTGGACGAGGGCGCCCAGCGACCCCGCCTCCGCCGGCTCGAGGTCGGCCGCGAGCAGCACGCCGAGGAGGCCCGCGAGGACATCCCCGGCGCCGGCCGTCGCGAGCCACGCCGGGGCGTCGTCCTGGACGTGGACCGGCCCGTCGGCGTCGACGACGAGCGTCGTCGCGCCCTTGAGGAGCACGGTGGCGCCGGTGGCCTCGGCGAGCGCCCGGGCGTGCTCGAGCGGTGACCCCTCGACCTCCTCGCGGGTCAGCTCGGTCGTGCGACCCCGCAGCCGGGTGAGCAGGCGGGCGCACTCCCCCGCGTGCGGGGTGAGCAGGGTCGGTGCGTCACGCGGTCCCTCGACGAGGTCGAGGCCCCCGGCGTCGACGAGCACCGGCAGGTCGGAGGCGAGCGCCGCGCGGACGACCTCGGTCTGGGCCGCCGCACCCTCGGCCGTCGAGGTCACGTCGAGGCCCGGCCCCACGACCCAGGCCTGGACCCTCCCTTCGCCGTGGACGGCCTCGGGGACGGCGGCGCGCACGAGGGCGCTGGGGGTCGGGGTGCCGACGTAGCGGACCATCCCCGCGCCCGCGGTCACGGCCGCGGTCACGGCGAGCACCGCGGCACCCGGGTACTCCTCGCCGCCCGCGACGACCCCGAGCACGCCCCGGGAGTACTTGTCGTCCTCGGCGGTCGGGACCGGCCAGAGCCGCGCGACGTCGTCGGGCGTGTGGCGCACCACGGCCGGCGTCGCGCCCTGGAGGTCGAGGCCGATCTCGAGCACCGTGAGCACGCCGCACGCCACCTCGGTCGGCGGCAGGAGGTGCACCGGCTTCGGGGCGCCGAAGGTCACCGTCTCGTCGGCGAAGACGGCGTCGGCCACCAGCGGCCCGCCCTCGACCGGCTGCCCGCTCGGGGTGTCGACGGAGATGACCCAGGACCGGTCCCGGATCGCGTCGACCCACGGGCGGGCGAAGGGGGCCAGCCCCGGTCGCCCGCCGATGCCGGTGATGCCGTCGAGGACCACCTCGGCGCGGGAGATCGCGGTGACCACCTCGGGACCGGCACCCGTGAGCACGGTGACGCCGCGCGTCGTGGCCAGGGCCGCGGCCTCGATCTGGACCTGCGAGGCGCTCGGGTCGGCGCACACGGCCGTGGCCGCGAAGCCGCGTCGGGCCAGTCGGGCCAGGGCGAAGAGCGTGTCGGCGCCGTTGTTGCCGGGCCCGATGAGACCGACGACGGTGCGGGCGCCGCGCTCGCGCATGCGACCGGCGGTGAGCCGGGCGACACCCCGGGCGGCCCGCTGCATGAGCTCGCCGCTCTCGAGGAGCTCGGGGAGTGCTGCCTCGGCCGCGCGGATGGTCTCGACGGAGTAGCCGGTGATCACGAGACCGACGCTACCGCGCCCCCTTCGCCCCGGGGTCAGGCGGACTCGGCGACGACGAAGGCCGTGGCGATGCCCCCGTCGTGGCTCAGGGAGATGTGCATGCGGGCGACGCCCATGTCCTGCGCCCGCGCGGCCACCGTGCCGGAGATGACGAGGACCGGCTCGCCGTGCTCGCCGTTGGTCACCTCGACGCCCTGCCACGGCAGGTCGCCGGGGGTGCGCAGCGCCTTGCCGACCGCCTCCTTGGCTGCGAAACGGGCCGCCAGCGAGTGCAGCGGAAGGCCGCGCTCGCTCTGCGTGAACACGCGGTCGCGCAGCTTCGGCGTGCGGTCGAGCCGCTCGCCGAGCCGCGCGATGTCGACGACGTCGATGCCGACCCCGATGATCACCGGGTCACTCGACGGTGACGGACTTGGCCAGGTTGCGCGGCTGGTCGACGTCCAGGCCCTTGGCGGTCGACAGGTGCAGGGCGAAGACCTGCAGCGGCACGACCGTGAGCAGCGGCTGCAGCAGCGGTGAGGTGTGCGGCACGCGGATGACCTCGTCGGCGAAGGGGAGGACCTCCTCGTCGCCCTCCTGCGCGATGACGAGGGTGCGGGCCCCGCGCGCGCGGATCTCCTGGATGTTGGAGACGACCTTCTTGTGCAGCTCGTTGGGCGTGTCCGGGCCGGGCACGACCACGAAGACCGGCTGGCCGGGCTCGATGAGCGCGATCGGGCCGTGCTTGAGCTCACCGGCGGCGAAGCCCTCGGCGTGGATGTAGGCGAGCTCCTTGAGCTTGAGCGCGCCCTCCATGGCGATGGGGTACCCGACGTGGCGGCCGAGGAAGAGCACCGCGCGGGTGTCGGCCATGAAGCGGGCGATCTCCTTGACCCGGTCCATCTCGCCCAGGAGCGACTCGATCTTGGCGGGCACCTCGTGCAGCTCGGCCATGACGGCCTTGGCGTCGTCGGCGTAGGTCTCGCCGCGCAGCTGCGCGAGGTAGAGGCCGAGCACGTAGCAGGCGGTGATCTGCGCGAGGAAGGCCTTGGTCGAGGCGACGGCGATCTCGGGTCCGGCGTGGGTGTAGAGCACGGCGTCGGACTCGCGCGGGATCGTCGCGCCGTGGGTGTTGCAGACCGAGACGGTCAGGGCACCGAGCGAGCGCGCGTGCCGCACCGCCATCGCCGTGTCGGCGGTCTCGCCTGACTGGCTGATCGAGACGACGAGCGTGCGGTCGGAGACGATCGGGTCGCAGTAGCGGAACTCGTGCGCCAGCGCGACCTCGACGGGGATGCGGGTCCAGTGCTCGATGGCGTACTTGGCGACCATGCCGGCGTAGGCGGCGGTGCCGCACGCGACGATGGTGATGCGGTCGATGTCCTTGAGCTTGGCCTCGTCGATGCGCAGCTCGTCCAGGACGAGGCGTCCGTCGGCGTCGGTGCGGCCGAGGAGGGTGTCGCCGACCGCCTGCGGCTGGTCGTGGATCTCCTTCTCCATGAAGGTGTCGTAGCCGCCCTTCTCGGCGGCCGCGGCGTCCCAGGTCACCTCGTAGGGCTTGCCCTCCGCGGGGGTGCCGTCAAAGTTGATCACCGAGTACGAGGACGGCGTGATCGTGACGATCTGGTCCTGGTCGAGCTCGACGGCCCGCTTGGTGTACCCGATGAAGGCAGCGACGTCGGAGCCGAGGAAGTTCTCCCCTTCGCCGAGACCGACGACGAGCGGGCTGTTGCGACGGGCCGCGACGACCGTGTCCGGCTGGTCCGCGTGGACCGCGAGGAGGGTGAAGGCGCCCTCGAGGCGGCCGACGACCGTGCGCATGGCCTCCGTGAGGTCACCGGTCGCGGCGAAGGCCCGGGCCACGAGGTGCGCCGCGACCTCCGTGTCGGTCTCGGAGGTGAACTCCGCGCCCTCGGCGAGCAGCTCCTGCTTCAGCGCGTGGAAGTTCTCGACGATGCCGTTGTGGACGACCGCCAGCTTGCCGTCGCCCCCGCCGCGGTGCGGGTGCGCGTTCTGGTCGGTCGGACCACCGTGGGTGGCCCAGCGGGTGTGGCCGATGGCGGTCGCCGACCCGGGGACGGTGTCGCCCTCGAGCGCGCCGCGCAGGTTGGCGAGCTTGCCGGCACGCTTCTCGGTGAAGACCCCGCCACGGTCGACGAGCGCGACGCCCGCGGAGTCGTACCCGCGGTACTCGAGGCGGGCCAGGCCCTCCATCACGACGTCCAGGGAGCGGGCACCGGAGTCGGGCCCCACGTATCCAACGATTCCGCACATGACGGACAGGCTAACCGTCCGTGCGTCGTCGCCAGACCACGTGGGACACAATGGGGGGCGTGTCCACCGCCCTCACGGCGACGTTGCCGTCCCCCTTCGTCGAGCTCGACCGCCAGGCGTGGGCCCACCTCCGCGAGAACCACCCCCTCAACCTCGACGAGGGTGACCTCGCCCGCCTGCGCGGGCTGAGCGACCCGATCGACCTGGAGGAGGTGCAGGAGGTCTACCTCCCGCTCTCCCGCCTGCTCACCTTCTACGTCTCGGCGACGACGCGGCTGCACCGCATCACGTCGACCTTCCTCGGCGAGCGGCCGCCGAAGGCCCCCTTCGTCATCGGCGTCGCCGGGTCGGTCGCCGTCGGCAAGTCCACGACCGCGCGCATCCTGCGCGAGCTCATGCAGCGCTGGCCCGACACCCCCAAGGTCGACCTCGTGACGACCGACGGGTTCCTCCTGCCCAACGCCGAGCTCGAGCGCCGGGGGCTGCTGCAGCGCAAGGGCTTCCCGGAGTCCTACGACCGGCGGGCACTGCTGCGCTTCATCTCCGCGATCAAGGCCGGCCAGCCCGAGGTCACGGCGCCGGTGTACTCGCACCTGACCTACGACATCGTCCCCGACGAGCGGATCGTCGTGCGCCAGCCGGACGTGCTCATCGTCGAGGGGCTCAACGTCCTCCAGCCGCCGGGGGCGCGCAGCGACGGGCGCACCGGTCTCGCGGTCAGCGACTTCTTCGACTTCTCCGTGTACGTCGACGCCAACGTCGCCGACATCCGGCGCTGGTACGTCGACCGGTTCCTCAGCCTGCGGCAGACCGCCTTCGCCGACCCGGCGTCGTACTTCCACCGCTACGCGAGCCTCACCGACGAGCAGGCCGAGGCTCGGGCGCTGCACATCTTCGAGACGATCAACGAGCCCAACCTCGTCGACAACGTCCTGCCGACCCGGGGCCGGGCCACGCTCGTGCTGACGAAGGGCGCCGACCACCAGGTCCGCCGGATCCGCCTGCGCAAGCTCTGACGCCGCGCGACGACGAGGCCCCCGCCGACCCAGGGGTCGCGGGAGCCTCGTCGTACCGGCAGCGGCTCAGTACCAGTGCGGGTTGTTGCTGTCCCAGAAGGCCTTGGCCCCGCAGGGCGTGCCGTAGGACTGCTTGATGTAGTCCATGCCCCAGTGCATCTGGGTGATGGGGTTGGTCCTCCAGTCCTCGCCCGAGGTGGCCATCTTGTCGGCCGGCAGGGACTGCGGGATGCCGTAGGCGCCCGAGCTGGGGTTGGTCGCCTTGTAGTCCCAGTTGGACTCGCCGTTCCAGAGGCTGATGAGGCAGGACCACTCGCCCTCGCCCCAGCCGAACTCCGGGAGCATCTCCTTGGCGTACGGCGCGGGGTCCTTCTGGATGACGGCGATCTCGGCGTCGGTGAACTCACGCTCGCTGACCGGCTTGGCCTTCTCCTCGGCGCGCTTCTTCTTCGCGGCCTCGGCCTTGCGCCTCGCCTCGGCCTTCTTCTTGGCCTCGGCCTTCTTGGCGCGCTCGACCTCGGACAGGCGGGCCTGCTCGCGGGAGGCGCTGCGGGAGACATTGGTCGTGCGGCGGTCCTGCGCCAGGCGCGTGGCGTCGACCGTGGCGGTGTCGGCGGTCACCTCGGAGGTCGGGGACTCGACGGCGGCAGCGCTCCCGTCCGAGTGCGAGGGGTCACCGATGGCGACGGTGGCGCCGACCGATCCGAGCATGGCCACCGCGAGGGCGCCACCGACGAGGGGGCGACGGACGGCAGCGCGCAGCGCGGCTCCCTTGCCCCCCTCGGGGGCACCGCCGTGTCTGGGCGCGTAGCTCGACGAGAGCACGTGACCAGCTCCTTTCCGTGAAAAAGCCACTCACGGGGAGTGGCCAAGTGCCGCCGGCGACGACGAGGCGTCGGACCGGCCGTTATCTTTTCGAGACCTTAGCCGACGGGCCGCGCCGGACGCAAAGCGCCCCTGTGGACGAAGGGGAGGCCCCGCCCGGTGATCCGGCGGGGCCTCCCCTTCGCTGCGGGGGGTCAGAGGTCGAGGCCCTCGAGCAGGTCCGTGACGAGCGCGGCGATGGGGCTGCGCTCGCTGCGGGTGAGGGTCACGTGGGCGAAGAGCGGGTGACCCTTGAGGGTCTCGATGACCGCGGCGACGCCGTCGTGGCGACCGACGCGCAGGTTGTCCCGCTGGGCGACGTCGTGGGTGAGGACGATCTTCGAGTTCTGCCCGATGCGGGACATCACGGTGAGCAGGACGTTGCGCTCCAGGCTCTGCGCCTCGTCGACGATGACGAAGGCGTCGTGGAGGCTGCGGCCGCGGATGTGCGTCAGCGGGAGCACCTCGAGCATGTCGCGGTCGAGGATCTCGTCGACGACCTCCTTGGAGACCAGCGCGCCGAGGGTGTCGTGGACCGCCTGCGCCCACGGGCCCATCTTCTCGGACTCGCTGCCGGGCAGGTAGCCGAGCTCCTGGCCGCCGACCGCGTAGAGCGGGCGGAAGACGACGACCTTGCGGTGCTGGCGCCGCTCCATGACCGCCTCGAGGCCGGCGCACATCGCCAGGGCGCTCTTGCCGGTGCCGGCGCGACCGCCGAGGCTGACGATGCCCACGTCCGGGTCGAGCAGCAGGTCGAGGGCGATGCGCTGCTCGGCCGAGCGGCCGTGCAGGCCGAAGGCGTCACGGTCGCCGCGCACGAGTCGCACCTGCTTGTCGGCGCCGACCCGGCCGAGGGCGCTGCCCTTGGGCGAGAGGATCTTCAGCCCGGTGTGGCAGGGCATCTCGGCGGCAGCGAGGTGCTCGACCCGACCGGTCTCGTACAGGTGGTCGACGTCCTCGGCACTCATCTCGAGCTCGGACATGCCGGTCCAGCCGGAGTCGGACGGACGCTGCTCGTGGCGGTACTCCTGGGCGTCCAGGCCCACCGCCGAGGCCTTGACCCGCATCGGCAGGTCCTTGGAGACGATCGTGACGTCGGCGCCGTCGAGGGAGAGGTTCTTGGCCACGGCGAGGATGCGGGTGTCGTTGTCCCCGAGCCGGAAGCCCGACGGCAGGGACTGCGTATCCGTGTGGTTGAGCTCCACCCGCAGCGTCCCGCCGTCCTCGCCGACGGGCACCGGCGCATCGAGGCGGCCGGCGGACACGCGCAGGTCGTCGAGGAGACGCAGTGCGGTCCGCGCGAAGTAGCCGAGCTCCGGGTGGTGCCGCTTGCCCTCGAGCTCGGTCACGACGACGACCGGCAGGACGACCTCGTGCTCCTTGAACCGCAGCATCGCGCGCGGGTCGGAGAGGAGGACGGAGGTGTCGAGCACGTAGGTGCGGGGGCCCTCGTCCTGGGGCGGGAGGTCCACCGGGTCGGGCGCGCCCTCGGGCTGCGCGAGCGAGGGGGTGACGGTCTGGGTCATCAGGTCGTCCACGTCGGTCTCCTCCACGGGCGCCGCGCCGGCAGGCGCGTGCGCGCCTACTCTCGGTGCTGGTGCCGGGACCGGGCCGCGGGCCGGAGCCGGGGCCGGGTCCGGCCCCTCCTGCTGAGCAGCTGCTCCATGCGAGGCCTCCCGAGACGTCCTGCGGTGTGCGGGTCGTCACGCTCAACGTAGGACCACCGGAGCAGGACGCGCGCGACGTCGGGGGCGTGTCGCGGGTGCGGCTCGAGGTGTTCACGCCGTCGACACCTCACCCGCCCCACGGGCCACTCCTGTCCCTCCCCCTTCGTCCGGCCACGACCGCTCGTCTGCATTGCCCTAGGGCAATGCAGGGTCGGGAGAGCGAAGGGGAGGTCAGGCGCCGAAGCGGCGGTGCCGGTCCGCGTAGGAGCGCAGCGCGCGCAGGAAGTCGACCCGGCGGAACTCGGGCCAGTAGACCTCGCAGAAGTAGTACTCGCTGTGGGCGGACTGCCACAGGAGGAACCCGGAGAGCCGCTGCTCGCCCGAGGTGCGGATCACGAGGTCCGGGTCGGGTTGGCCCTTGGTGTACAGGTGCGCGCCGATGTCCTCGACGGTCAGCTCGCTGGCGATGTCCTCGATCGTCGCGCCCTGCTCCGCACGGTGGCGCAGGAGCGAGCGGACCGCGTCGGCGATCTCCTGGCGACCGCCGTACCCGACCGCGACGTTGACGATGAGGCCCTCGACCTCGGCGGTCTCCTCCTCGGCACGGCGCAGCGCGGCGGCCGTCTGGACCGGGAGCATGTCGAGCGCACCGGCGGGGTGGAGCTGCCAGCGGCCCGCGGCGGCGAGGTCGGCGACGAGCCCCTCGATGATGCGCAGCAGGCGGTCGAGCTCCTCCGGCGGACGGGTGAGGTTGTCCGTCGACAGCAGCCACAGGGTGACGACCTCGACCCCGGCGTCCTCGCACCACTCCAGGAAGCTGGCGATGTTGGCCGCGCCGGCCCGGTGCCCCTCGTCGGCGTTCGCCCCGCGCGCCTTGGCGAAGCGGCGGTTGCCGTCGACGATCATCCCGACGTGCCGAGGGACGGACTGGGAGTCGAGGTTGCGGACGAGCCGCCTCTCGTAGGCGCTGTAGAGCGGATTGCGCACTCGCGGTTCCCTTCCTGGCGACGTGGTCCGCCCAAACCTACCTGCGCGACGTGTCCGCCCTCACGCGCGTCCCCGTGGAGACCCGACGCACATGGCCAACCTACGGGCCCGTAGGTTAACGTCTTCGGCATGGATTCCCCCCGGGCAGAGATCAAGGAGCTCGGCGAGCACGTCGGCGAGCACGTCGACGCATTCGTCGACGCGGTCAAGCCGCACCTGCGCGGGTGGCTCCACCTGGTGACCGCCCCGCTCGCCCTCATCGGCGGGCTCGTCCTCACCTCGACCGCCCCGACCCAGGCCGGGCGCATCGCGGCCATGGTCTTCACGATCACCGCCGGCCTGCTCTTCGCGACCTCGGCGATCTACCACCGCGGCCGGTGGGGACGGCGCGCGGGCGCGGTGCTGCGGCGCTGGGACCACGCCAACATCTTCCTCATCATCGCGGGCAGCTACACCCCCTTCGCGCTGATGCTGCCGCGCCAGCAGGCCATCACCCTGCTCGTCATCGTCTGGAGCGGGGCGATCATGGGCGTGCTCTTCCGCGTCCTGTGGATCGGCGCCCCGCGCTGGCTCTACGTGCCGGTCTACGTCGCGCTCGGCTTCGTGGCCGTCTTCTACATCAAGCCGCTGCTCACCCACGGCGGCTGGACGATCCTGGCCTTCGTCGTCGTCGGCGGTGCGCTCTACACGGCCGGCGCGCTCGTCTACGGGTTCAAGCGTCCCAACCCGTCACCGCGCTGGTTCGGCTTCCACGAGATCTTCCACGCCCTGACGGTGCTGGCGTTCATCTCACACTTCGTCGCGGCGACCCTGGCCCTCTTCGGGCCCATCGCGACGAACGCCGGCTGAGCCGCCGGACCCCTCCGGCAGGTCCTGGTCCCGAGCGCGCTCGGTGAGGTCGTCACGGGCCCGCGCCTCCTCCTGCTGTCGGCGCAGCTCGTCCTTCTGCGCGAGGTTCATGCGACGCAGCCGCGTGAACATGCTGCGCATGATCAGCCACAGCGCGACCGCGAGGAAGAAGAAGGCGACGAAGGCCCACCAGCCGGGGCCGACCTCGGTGCTCGGGGCGCTCATGACCACTCCCTCACGGTCGGTTCGGTCCGCTCGTCGAGCACGAGCTCGAGGTCACCGCGGGTGGCGAGGGCGTCGGCCTCGGCCAGGCTCGTCGGCACCCCGGCGAAGAGGTCGTCCTCGGGGACCGTCGTCGGCACGTGGCTCATGACGAGCTCGTACTCCTCGGTCGGCCACAGGTCGGCCTGCACGTCGTTGGGCACGGCGAAGAAGAAGCCGTCGGGGTCGATCTGCGTCGCGTGGGCGCGCAGCGCCTCGTCCCGCTGGTCGAAGAAGTCGGAGCACGGCACCCACGTGGTGAGCGTGCGCTGCGGACGGCCCTCGGTGCGCTCGATCCACTCGACGAAGGGGGACTCCTGCCCCCGGGCGATGAGGGCCTCGTGGAAGGTGTGGATCCGCTCGCGGCTGAACCCACCGATGTAGTAGAGCTTCAGCGGTTGCCACGGCTCCCCCGCGTGCGGGAAGGCCTCCGGGTCGCCCGCGGCCTCGAAGGCCGCGACGCTGACGCGGTTGGTCATGACGTGGTCCGGATGCGGGTAGCCGCCGTTCTCGTCGTAGGTCGTCACGACGTGCGGGCGGAACCGGCGGATCTCGCGGACGAGGGCCTCGGTCGCCACCTCGAGGGGCTCGAGGTAGAAGCAGCCGGCGGGCAGCGCCGGGAGCGGGTCGCCCTCCGGCAGACCGGAGTCGACGAAGCCCAGCCACGTGTGCTGCACCCCGAGCGCCGCCTGCGCCCTGGCCATCTCCTCGCGGCGCACCTGGACGAGGTCGCGCAGGATGTGCACGTCCCCCTTGAGCTTGGGGTTGAGCACGTCACCACGCTCACCGCCGGTGCACGTCACGACGAGCACCTCCGCGCCCTCGTGGACGTAGCGGGCGGTCGTCGCGCCACCCTTGCTCGCCTCGTCGTCGGGGTGGGCGTGCACGGCCATCAGCCTGAGTGCTTCCACTGCTCGGGTCCTCCCGGAGGGGTGCGCCCGCGGCCCGGTGTGCCGCCGCGGACTTCGGTCACGGACAATGGCTCCATCCTCTCACCGCGCCCGGGTGGTCTCGACCGCCGGCCGGACCGACCCCCTTCGTCCCGCAGGAGCCCGTGCATGACCTCCGACGCCCCCGACGCCGTGCCCGCCTGGGACCCGGAGCGCGAGGAGGCAGAGGCTGAGTCGCGCCGCGACCGGGGCAGCCGTCGCTGGTGGGTCGTCGCCGCGGTGCTCGTGACGCTCGCGACCGCCCTGACGATCTGGTTCGGGATCTCCGGCACCCGAGGCGCGATCACGACGACCGACATCGGCTTCGAGAAGGACAGCGACAGCCGGATCACCATGGTCTTCGACGTCACCCGTCCCGAGGGAACGGCGGTCTCGTGCACGATCGCGGCGATGGACGGCAGCTACGCGCGCGTCGGGACCAAGGAGCAGCTCGTCCCGGCGAGCCGGGAGCGCACCACCCGGGTGCGCGCCGCCGTGCGCACGACCACCCGCGCCGTGACGGCCACCGTGCAGGGCTGCTCGCGGGTCGAGTGAGACCTGCACCCACGCCGATTCCGCGTTATACTGGTCCTTTACCGCAACCGTGGGTCTGGACCGATGGGTCCAGACCTTTGTGCTTGACCCGGACGACCGGGCGGCACCACCGGTTCATCGTCCACGGGGGTTCACCAGGTCTCCCCGCGGCCCGAAGCAAGGAGTTACCCGTGACCCAGACCGCGTCTTCCGCGTCCTACCTGACCCAGGAGGCGTTCGACCGACTCCAGGCCGAGCTGCGCGAGCTCTCGGGCCCGGGTCGTGTCGACATCGCCAAGCGCATCGAGGCTGCCCGTGAGGAGGGCGACCTCAAGGAGAACGGCGGCTACCACGCCGCCAAGGAGGAGCAGGGCAAGATGGAGGCCCGCATCCGCCAGCTCAAGCAGATCCTCGACACCGCGATCGTCGGCGAGACCCCGCCCGACGACGGTGTCGTCGAGCCCGGCATGGTCGTCACCGTCGAGATGTTCGGCGAGGAGGAGACCTTCCTCCTCGGCTCCCGTGAGATCGCCGACGGCAACGACTCCATCGACGTCTACTCCGAGCAGTCACCGCTCGGCGGCGGTATCAACGGCAAGAAGGTCGGCGAGACGGCCACCTACCAGGCCCCCAACGGCAAGACGATCGAGGTCAAGATCCTCGCGGCCAAGCCGT
>NZ_JBDIVG010000049.1:0-15669 GCF_039631275.1 Janibacter sp. LM | reverse complement strand
CCCAGCACACTCGATCACGCCGCCCCGACACCGCCGCGGCCATCGTCATGAATGACCGGGGCTAGGGCAATGCAGGGGAACTGGGTCACCTGTCGGCGGAGGGGCGACCCCTCCGCCCTCGCGCTCCCGTAGGTCTAGCGGTGCCCCCGGCTGGATTCGAACCAGCGACACCTTCTTTAGGAGGCTGTGCCGTCACGGCAAGGCTGCGGGAGACCACCGGAACTAGCGGGGACAACCGTGTCAACGGGACCCGGCCGGGGTGGTCGGCCCGGTTGTCGTACGGACGAAACCCGGGCGAGTGCCCACGGAGATCCATCACCCCGATAGCGGAGCAGAGAAGAGCTCGGAGAGGTTCGGTCAAGGCCCCGGTCATCGCGAAGGCTCGTGCCGCATGTCCGGGAGGACATACCTGGACCACGCGAACACCTGGGCCTTGACGGGTTCTCGTAGAGGTCGGATCGTCGCCCGCCGGGGGGATGGAGCGAACCGAACCTTCAACGGATGCTGCGCCGCTGCCAAGCGCGCGGAGGTGGGGGTGCGCGGAGGGCGAGGAACGAGCCCGGAGCGCGGGGGTCCCTACCGGAGCGCGCGCCGGCGGCGTGCGCGCGGGCCGGAGGCCCGCCTTGAGACAGTAGGGAAAGTCATCACAGGTTCAACTCGTGCTCCACACAGCCGAGACCCCGGCGGCTGCCCGTCAGGCCCGAAGTCCGTGTGCGTCGGAGTCTGGGTTCGCCTGGCCAGGGCGCAATGTCACGGTCTGCGCTCGAAGGCGTCTCGAAGGTACTGCGCGTCACCGTGAGATAGGTCCTTGTCCACGTTGGAGGATGGACTACGCTGTGGGTCTGAAGTGGCAGGCGTGCGACTTGGCCGGGGAGGCTGGTGCTGGTGAAAGAGACAATGCTGTCTAATGCGTCAATCGCGGACTATGCAGTCCGTATCGGTGAGCATCACCAGATCTATGACTCCGGAAAGGCCGACCTGGATCTTCTCTTGGAGGTCCTTGGTGGCATCAAGGAGTACTCCGACGGGCCAGAGTCGCTTGAGGTGCGTGACGTTGGAGACTTCACTGTCTTCATTCCGCACTTCACGTCTGCTAGGCGAGACCGCTTCACCGTGGCGCATGAGTTGGGCCACTATTTTCTCCATTACCGGCTCCCTGGGCTGTCTGGCTCCAAGAGCTTCAATCGTGGAGGGCGTAATCGCGTCGAGACCGAGGCGAATGTATTTGCGTCGGCGCTCTTGATGCCGCCGACGCAGTTCCAGCAGGTTTGGGCTGAGCAGGATGGCGACGAGTGGCATGTGGCTGGACATTTCGACGTTTCCCCAGCTGCGGCTGGTGTTCGCGCCCAAGTGCTAACCCTTTCGCGCTAAATGGCCCTGTTTGAGGGGTCGCGACTATTCTTGTCTTGCGACATCACGGGATCCACGGCCTTCAAGCAAAAGCCGGACCCCGATCCTGCGTCGCCTTGGCAGAAGGTGTTTCTTCAGTTCTACCGTGAGTTTCCCCAAGAAATTTATGCTCAGCAGACTGCGCTGGAAGTAACAGACTTGGTGTTTAGTCTCTGGAAAGCCGTAGGTGACGAACTCATCTTCACCTGCGACGTGACCAGCGAGATTGACATATATCGGGCGACTCAAGTTTGGGCTGCTGTCCTGACGGAGTACAAGGCAAAGAGCCTCGATGACACGGGGTTGGGCGTTAAGGGTGGAGTCTTTCTGGCCACCTTCCCCGGTCCAGATTCCGAGTCCAGCATCCCACGCTTGCCCGTGGATGAACGTTCCGGTCAAGATGTCGTGATTCTGAACCATGAGACCGTTTCGGCGAGGCGCGCTGAATCGAAATACTTGTATGATTTTTTTGGCCCAAGTATTGATACTGGATTTCGAGTTCTGAGCAAGTGTAGTGAGCGCTACATGACCTTGTCGCTAGAGGTTGCGTATGCGCTCGGCTCACTTCATTGCACGCCCGGGCCAGATAAGGGCAAATATCAGAGCCGGAATCTGCTCATGCTTGACAACCTAGAACTTAAAGGCGTGTGGAGCGGGAATCCCTATCCACTGTTTGCCATTGATTTGCAGAGCGGTTCAGGGGTCAACACGGCCCTGCGTAAGTTCAGTTCAGCCCAACATGATGTCGACTTGATTCATGACTTGTGCGAGGCTTGTTATACGAGCGATGCGTGGCCCTTCAAGATGTATCTCCCCAACTCAAAGAACGGCCACTTCAATAAGCGTCCAGTCGACCCGTTAGCGGCCTATATGGCACAAGCAAGGCAGGCTGAGGAAGGCGCGGAGTCTGTTCCGTCAGAGCCGCAAGGTGCCGATCAGGTCTCATCTGACGCACCTATCTCTTAGGCCGGTCCCCCTGGGTGGCCAGGTAGTAGCTGCCCGAACCATGCTGCCTACCCAAGGGGCGTCTTGTCTGAACAAGACATCCGTATACCTGTTTCGTCAAGTCCTAAGTGAAGCGCCGGGGACAGCTCCACTCCGTCAGGTGATCTGCGTGGTGAAGGTCTTCGTGTGGGTGGTGCCGTTCTCGGCCCACTCGGTGATGACCTCGACGTCGCAGCGACCGCGCGAGGGGAAGCATTGGAAGGCCCGCGAGGAACCGTCGGTGAGGTCGCCAACGGTGACCCAACCTTCCTCATCCGTGTCGACACCGAGATGCACGTGGTCGTCGTCGGAGAGGGTTTTGACCGTGAAGCGCAGCTGTTCGGCCGTGGTGTCGCCCGCATTGGTGATGACCAAGTCGCGTATGACGTGGCGGTATTCCATCTTGCCGCTGCGGGCGTTCACGCCCTTCTGCTCGGTCTGGTGGTCGTGGGTGACGCGCAGCCTCACACCGGCCGGTGCGGTCGGCAGCGGGACCGATTCGAAAGCGTCGAGGTCGTACTCCAGCGCGTCGATGACCTGTCGGGCGAGGTCTCGGGGGTCTTGGTAATTGCCGCACAGGCCTTTGCGCATCAGGTCCTCGCGGAACATGCGCAGCAGTTCCAGCTGCTCGGTGTCGACATCGTTGGGCAGGTCGCCCTTGGAGAAGTAGACGTGGACAGGGATGCCGAGCGAGATCGCGCGGTTGATCTCCTCAGCGGTGCCGGAGATGTCCACGCCGGTGTCGGTGCCGAGCCGGGAGCCGAAGACCGCCACGACGACGTCGGACTTGTCGACGCCCTGGCTGTTGATGATGGCCTGCGCTCGATCACCGAGGATCGGTGTGGAGTGCAGCTCGTAGAGCCATGGCGAGAGGATGAAGCCACGTCCCTTGGCGTGTCTGCCGTTCCACCGGGAGGCCTCGGACAGGATTGCGGTGCGCTCGTCCTGGGTGTCGCCGGGTGAGGCGATGAGCAGCTGGACGGCGGTCGCGGCGAAGGTCATGGGTCGAAGGTAGCGCCTCGCTCCGACAGGCGGTACCGCCGTCGAGATTCCCCGCGGCACCCCGCCCTTAGCCCCGACCGACGCCTCGGACCCGCGTGATCTAACCGTCTGTCCCGGCGGAGTGGCCACGCGCTAAACGTTCAGTGGCGCGCAGATGGCTTGTGGACACTCGTCCTGCAGGCGGTGCGGGGCTGTGCTGTCATGAGGTCGCGAGCAGGGGTCTGCAAAGCAACCGCCCGCGCTCTGTTCGCCAAAGATGCGTAGTGCGCTGTGCGCTGCGTACCGTTGTTGATGGGGCATCCATCCGTCAACTGATCAGCAGGGAGTGTGTTCGTCATGGTGGCATTCAACGTTTCGTCTCTGGCCGGCGCAGTGTCGGCGGACATCGTCAACACGGAGGGACTGAAGGGGGAGCTCTTCGGTCTGCTCGGCATCGGGATCATTGCCGTGGGACTCGTGGCGCTCTTCGCTTTCGGCACGAAGAAGTCGGGTGTGCGCGACCTGCTCTCGACGCTGGGTGGCGTCCTGATCGTCTTCCTCATCGTCGGCATGGCCGGGCTGGTCGGCACGGACAGCGGCCGCGAGATGGTCTCCGCCATCTTCAACCTCTGAGGTGCGTTGTCGTGCGACTGACGACGGATGACCGGGTGTGGAGATTTCAGGGGCGCTTGGTCGAGGTGGATGGCATCGAGATTCCGATGCACCCGCGCTACGTGGCCGTGTTCATCTTCTTGGTCCTGGCTCCGGTCTTGGCCCTCGTGTTCTCGCCGCTGGGGTGGTTCCTCGCGGCTGTCTCTGGAGCGGTCTTCGGCGGGATCGGGTCGTGGGTCCTGGCCGACTTCGTCACCGGCGAAGTCCCCTTCGGGGCATGGGTGCGAATCATCCGATCCGAAGTGGAGGCACGGCGCAGGTTCCGACGTGACCGGCTCGACCAACACGCAAAGGCGGGTGACCTCCGATGAAGTTTGGACGTTCGCAACAGAAGGTGCCGAAGGGCGCCGGTCTGGACGTTTCCCTGCCCAGGTCCTACGACTGGCAGCTGACCGGGATCTCGGGGCACGTCACGACAGCTCGAGGTGAGGTGCGGGCCTGGTACGTCTTGCGTGAGGTGGACTGGGAGTTCCTCTCCACCGACCAGCGGGAAGCGCACATCTTCAACGCCGGCCGCGTGCTCGCTGGATTGGCGGGGCGCAGCGTGCACGAGCGTGTGTCTTCGATGCCTTTCGCCGCGTCGATGTGGGCGGCAGCCCTGGACGCGGGGACCCCCAGCCCCGTCGATGACGCAGCGTGGCGCGAATACCTCTCCGGCGGTCAAAGGGTGCTGGCCTCCAGGTCGTTGTCGGCAACCCCGGTCCTGTGGGGCGTGTCCGTGGGCAACGAATCGACGGTGGCGCGCTTCCTTGCCGGCTTGGGCAAGGGCGACCGGGCGGGCCGCGCGGCTGACCGGTTGAGCTCGGACATCGAGAATCTCGATGCGCTCATGGAGCCCCTCGGGCGGCCGGCCACCCAGCGCGAGGTGGAGTGGCTCGTCTCGCGGTCGCGTGGCCTTGGCCTGCCGAACCCTTCGCCGTCGTGGGTTGCTGGGGCCGAGCCGGTGGACGTCTTCGATCTGGCCGGCGTGATGGATCAGGTCGAGATCCACCCGGGCCCGATCGGTTCACGAACGGTCCGGCTCGTGGGTTCGCCGGACCGGTCCAAGACTGCCGAGCCGGTCGAGACGTACGTGGCCGTCCTGTCCATGGCTCGGATGGAGGACCGCTCCATCCCTGAGACCTCACCGCCCTGGGCGGCCTACGCCCGCCGTTTCGGAGGCTTCGAGATGTCCTCGCACTTCCTCGTGCGCGACGGTCGGAGCGCGGCCAAGGACGTGGAGAAGCGGTTGCAGCTGATCCATGACCAGAAGGACCAGTTCCAACGGGTCGACTCCCGGATGGAACCGCCGATGCTCGGGCAGGCGCACAAGGCCGCGCGGGCCATGAAGCACGAGATGGAAGAGGGGTACGGCACCGAGTCGACCCGCGTCTACGCGTACGTGCGCTTCGCCGTCGCCGGCCCCACGAGCAAGGCCGCTCTGGAACGCGCCCAGGGCTTGATCAAGCACTACGAGGCGGAGCGGATCGACCTGAAGTTCATGCGCAACGTCGAGGGCGCCTACCGGGAGTTCGTACCGGGCGAGGACATCTCGACCACGGCACATCTGCGGCACATGCCCGTGGTGACCTATGCGGCGGGACTACCCAACGTCTCCAGCCGCCTCGGCGATCGTGAGGGGCACCTGATCGGCACGACGGTCGGCGCGGGCGGTCACCCCTTCATCTGGGACATGCACCAGGGCATGGAGCGATTCTCGCGATCGGGCCTGACCCCGCTGGTCTCCGGGCTGGGCGGTGGCAAGTCCACGCTGATGGGCCTGTTCGCAGCACTGGAGACGCTCTCGAACGTCTCGACCACGGTCTTCGACCCTTCCGGGCCGCTGGCACGCATCACGAAGTGGGAGCCGATCGCGCACGTCTCCAAGTCGTTGAACCTCCTCGACGCGGCAGAGGGGACGTTGTCCCCCTTCGGCGTGGTGATCGATCCGTCGCTCGAGTCGGTCGAGGCAGACGACTCGGTCCAGGAGAAGCTGCGCAGTCTGTCGACGCGAAGGGAGCGCGGCGAGTACCTCGAGCAGAAGTGGCGCGACGCGCAACAGGTGGCACGCATGGAACGTTCCGCGCTGGCCCTCGACGCGATGCGCAGCATCCTTCCCACGGGCGTCATGTCCGGGGCGATGACCGAGGTTCTCTTGTCGCGGGCGCTCGCACAGCAGCCGAGCCGGCAGGACGGGTCACTGGCCGACGTCGTCGAGCTCCTCGCTGATCGGTCGCTCTTCCCCGAGGACATGTCGCGCACTCTCTACGAGAGCCTGCGCCAGATGATGGAGCACCCTCGCACGCGGCTGTTCTTCAACCCGGGTTCCCAGACGCAGTCATCGTCCCGGCTGCTCGTCATCACCTTGCCCGGCATGAGCCTGCCGAAGCAGGAGACCGAGCGGTCCTCCTGGTCAGTCGACGAACGGCTGTCCGTGGCTGTCCTCAATCTCGCCGCGCAGTTCGCGTCGTCGCGCATCTACTCCGGCGGGATGAACGAACGGAAGTTCGTCGGCCTCGACGAGGCGCACCGCCTCTCGGAGTGGGCCTCCGGGCGCAACCTCTTCGCCCGCCTCGAGCGGGACAGCCGGAAGTGGAACGCGCGCATCGTCACCAGCTCGCAGGACCGCCACACAGCGCTCTCCGCTCAGTCGGCGTCCAAGGCCCTGATCAGTGACGCCTTCATCGGTGCCCTGGACGACCCCGACCAGCAGGAGGACGCACTTCGCCTCATCGGGGTGAAAACCGGGGTCGGGTACGAGCGGACCCTGGGCAACCTCCGTTCCCCCGAGGGCACGCCCGAGAGCGCGGAATACCGCGACTTCGTCGCGCGGATCAACGGCAAGGTCGGCCGCTTCCGTGTGAACCGGGACTTGCTTCCCGGCCTCTGGGAGCTGCTCGACACCCGGCCCAAGGGCCAGGACCGGCGCGACGCCGGTGGGGTTGCCAGCGAACTGGAGTGGGTCTGATGCGCACTGCATCCCGTGCCTTGTGGATTCTCCTCGTCGCCACGTTGGCGATGCTCGCCTGGGGCGCCTCGCCAGCGGCAGCTGCGCCCGACCCCTTCGGTTGCGAAACGGCACCAGTCGCCGAGGGGCCCACCGATGGCCTCGGCGGTTGGCTCCTGCCTGCCCCCGACGCTCCACCGACCACCGTGGACCCGACCTCGGGAACCAGCCTGCTGCAGAATCACGGCGTCGCCGGGCTGTCGTGGTTCTCGTTCGACGATGACTGCGACTTCGGAACCGGGGGGAGTGACCGACAAACCGGCCGAGGTGACAGACGGCATCGCCTCGACCGTCTTCCTCCCGGCGGTCCTCTCCGCCGGTGCGACCGTCTCGGCCGGCAACGCGTTCGGCAACCCTGACTGGCTCGACTTCCTCGACCCCGTCCTGCAGCACACCTCGACGGCGATGGCCAAGGCCTTCACCGAGCCGTTGATGCCGATGTTCATCCTCGTCGCCGCACTTTCCGGCCTCGTCTTCGCTGCTCGTCGCCAGATCAGCAAGACCCTGCGAGTGTTGGCGTACGTCCTCATCGGCCTGTGCGTCGTCGGACTGACCGTGGGCTGGCCGATCAAGGCGGCCAAGGCAACCGATGACACCGTCTCCGCAGTCGTCCTGACCGGGCAGCAGAACATCATCAGCGGCAAGGACAAGGAGCCATCGCAAGCCGATCGGGAGCAGCCGGGCGCTGTCTTCGTCGGCCCGCTGTACAAGGCCTTGGTGTGGGACGTCTGGCTCCGGGGACAACTCGGCTCCGACGACTCTGCCGTGGCCCAGAAGTACGGGTACCAGCTCTACGCCTCCCGCACGCTGACCTACGCGGAGCAGCAGGAGGTCAACCGCGATCCCAGCGGGGCCGGTAAGAAGATCTACGAGCAGAAGAAGAAGGACTTCAAGGACGTCGCCGGCAAGATCAAGGACGAGGACCCCAGCGCGTACCACAACCTGACGAACTCGAACTTCGGTCAGCGCATGGGGCTGGCTATCGGCGGGTCCCTCGTCGCGCCGATGGCTTTCTCACTGCCCTTCCTCGCCTTCGTGCTGCTCCTGCTCTGCTTCCTCTACTGGCGCTTCACCGTGATCCTGGGCCCGATGCTCGGTGCCGTGATGGCGATGATGCCCTCCGTCGCACGGTCCGTCGCCCGCAAGCTGGGCGCGGTGGTGCTCAACACCGTGATCTTCGGCCTGGGCGCTGCCGTTTACATCGCCCTGGCGCGGTACATCACGACCGCGGACGAACTCCCCTTCGGCTGGCAATGCCTGTGCATCGCCGTGCTCACACTCGTTGGATGGATCGTGCTCCACCCCGTGCGGGCGCTGACCCGATTCACATCGCTGAACCTGCCCGGCGCAGATGGCTCGCAAGCATCCGGCGCCCTGAACGTGGCCAAGACCGTCCTGACCATCGCCGCCGGCAACGCTCTGGGCAACCGGGGCGAGGAGGACGAGGAAGAAGATCAGCAAGGGGAACCGAGCGACGACGCCAATCGTCCACGTACGCGGTCCACACATCAGTGGAACGACACCGGCCCGCGGGAATTGACGACTTCGCCGCATCCGAGCGAGACGGACGCCGCCAGCGAGCCCACGGTCAACCGCATGCCCACCGAACCGCCGACCTCCCAACCTGTCGACCACGACGTCGTGAGCGACCGTGAGACCGCCACTGGCGAGGAGCGCCACCGGCAGCCCGTCGACGTCGTGCCCTCGGTCGTCGTATACGCGGATGATATGCCCGAGACCGTGGATGGTGGCCACATGCCCGAGTCGAGCAGCCTCGGACAGACCCCCGCCCCTGTGGTGGTCATCGAGGACAGGGCCGTCGAGCCTGTTGAACAGATCATCTCGGTGGAAGCCCCGCCTGTTGAGCCGGGACCAAGACGCTACGACGACGACGGCACCTCGGTCATTGAGTCGCCGGGCAACCCCGACGAGGCGGGCTGGGTCTTCTACGACGCTTCCACCAAGTCGTTCGTGACTACCAATGGCCTGGATGACGAAGAGCGAGGCGAAGCGCCATGACGCGGATCGGGCCCGTGGCCCGACTGACACTGGTCGCGGTCGCTCTCGTCGCGGCTGTGGTCGTCACCCGGTGGGCACCACCGTCGGAGGGCACCTCCGGTGCAACCGTGGAGCCAGCGACCGCATCCTCGTCGTCGGCGACTGTGGAACCGACCCCCACGACCTCCCAGCGCAACTCGTCAGCGGTTGAGCCGTGGGAGAAGACGGCGCGCTCCTTCGCAAATCGCTACAGCAACACGAAGGGGGGCAGGTCCAGCTGGCTGAAGCGCTTGAGGCCACTCGTCAGTGACCGTGTCTACGCCAGCCTGAAGACGATCCGACTCGAGAACCTGCCGACCGGGTCCGTGGGCGCCGGTGAAGTCCACTCACGTGCTGAGGTTGGGGGAGTCATGCGATTCCCCCTTCGCGGTGGGTCGATTGGCGGCGTGGACGTCACGGTGTCGGCGACGGACCAAGGGACTTTGCGCGTGACCGACTTCGCTCCAGTCACGGATCGCGAGGTGTCGTGATGGATCCCTGGGTCGTTGGCGCTCAACTGGCATGGCGGAACCGCGGACTCATTGTGAGCTTGCTCGTCGCCCTGGGCGTCGTGGCCTGGTTGTTCCTCATCTTGGTGGCGGCAGCCGCAACGGGTGGCTTCTCGTCCGCCGATGAGGTTCCGGCCGGGGACACCTCGATCACCTGCGTCGGTGCGTCCCCGAAGGGTGTGGGACTTTCTCAGGAGCAGGCAGACAACGCCGCGAAGATCATCGCCGTGGCCAAACGGCTGAAAGTCTCGACACGAGGCCAAGTCGTCGCAATCGCCACAGCACTGCAGGAGAGTTCGTTGCGGAACCTCGACCACGGTGACCGCGACTCGCTTGGCCTGTACCAGCAACGCCCCAGCCAGGGGTGGGGCTCAGCTTCGGAGATCCAAGACGTGGTGCAGTCCACTGAGGCGTTCTTCGGCCGGGCGATGCACACGGACAACCCTGGGCTCCTCGACGTACAGGGCTGGGAGAAGATGCCGATCACTGTTGCCGCACAGGCGGTCCAAGGGTCCGCGTTCCCAGCCGCCTACGCCCAGCAGGAGTCCACGTCTGTGGCGATCGTCGAGGCTGCCAGCGGCGACACCGGTCTCTGCGCGGAAGTCTCGGTCGGCGGCGCCGGGAAGTGGAAGGCGCCTCTGCCGTCGAACGGGCTCGTGCCGTCGTCTCCCTTCGGCATGAGGGTTCACCCGATCACGCACGTCGCGAGGATGCACGAAGGGACCGACTTCGCAGCGCCCGAAGGGATGCCGATCTCATGCATGAGCAGCGGCCAGGTCGTGCACGCAGGCTCGATGGGCGGATACGGCAAGCTCGTCATCATCGACCACGGAGGTGGCGTCACCACGCGATATGCCCACATGAGCAGCTTCAACGTGGAGGTGGGGCAGAAGGTCAAGGCGGGAGAACGCATCGGTGCCGTGGGGAACACCGGCCAGTCGAGTGGCGCTCACCTGCACCTCGAGGTCCGGGTGCGCGAGCAGGCGGTAGATCCGTTGCCGTGGTTGAAGGACAAGGGCCTGGATCTGATCGGGAAGGAGTCCTGATGTGGGCGAATGTGCGCCGATACGCTGGGGCGATGACGAAGGGTGACGAGGCCAAGTTGCTGGAGCGCGCACGCTCTGCCTCTGAAGAGGTCGAAGCGCTGGAGGCATCCTTGGCCGCGGCCCTGGAGCAGCGCAACGCGCTCTTCTTGGAGATCGCCTCGCAGGGAGTCTCGGCCAGCCGGATCAGCGCGGCAGTCGGCGGCAGGCTCGGCACGAGCGGTGTCCGGTACGGGATTCTGAAGGCTCAGCAGTCGCGCTGAGGAGCTGATGAGTGTGCGCAGCGTGCCGAGGTATCCGGAAGTCCGGGAAGACGGCTCGATGTGGGTCCCGCTCGCTCCGCCGCCAGCACCTAAGTATCGCCAGCTCTCGCAGTGCGACACCGGCGTCGTCGGAATCCGGGCGGCCCTGTCGTACTCGACCGAGTGGCTACTGGACTTGCGGGTCTTCACGGATCCCTACGAGGAAAGGGCTAGAGATCTCAAGTGGGTGGTTCAGCTGTGCGGCGAAGGAGCGTGGCATGACTTCGTTCGGCATGGAAAGCACCCCGATCCGAAGGAACTTGTCGTAGCGTCTGTGCGCCTCGTGTTTCTAGTTGACGGTACAGCGCTTGAGGCAGGTTTCTAGAAGCAGGCAAGCGAGCGTGGGGCCCCATGGTTTAGGGTTCCCTTACCTGAGGAGGGATAGTGTGGGCTTGGCGACGGGTGGATGTGTCATAGAGACACAGTGAGGTCAACGAGTGCGATGAACGCTCGAAGTGGCGTAGCTGGTAGCCATAGGGGTAACTGTAGAAGGGCCTGGTCTTGTGTGGCTGCCCCGGGACGTAAGAGCGGAGGAAGCATTGCATCGGAAGGAAATTCACCCGTGATTCCCCTTATTGATGTCCTCGCTCCAGTCCTAGGGGGCCTGCCAGAAAGGGACTGGTGGCCGACGTGCTCGCCTGGGTGCCCCCCTTCTGAACCGTCACGAGTTTGATGCCGCTTCCTTATGAGTCAAGGAGGATGAGTACATGCCTAAGAAGGTGGACCCTGCCCTGAAGGATCGGGCGCTTCGGATGGTCGCTGAACATCGTGCCGACTACGGCTCGACCACTGCGGTGGCCAAGGCCGTGGCTGACCAGCTCGGGATCGGCAAGGAGACCGTGCGGCGGTGGGTCGTCCAGGCCGATATCGACGCCGGGGACCGGCCCGGGGTGACCAGCGAGGAGTCGGCTGAGATCAAGCGACTGAAGGTGGAGAACCGTCGGCTGCGTAACCCCGCCAGCCCCGCAGAATCCCAGCCCTACAACTACGTCGGCTGCAACCCCACCAACCACACCGACCCCACGGGAGCATTCAGCAGCGATTGCGGATGGTCGGTAGTTGGTGGCCTATTCGGCACGGCGGCACTCGTGTACACAGCTGGCCCTGCGGTGGCTTCGGGTTGGGGTGCGTTCTTCTGGGTCGGGGGAATTGTGTTCACGGCCTATACGTGGCAGTCGGCTATCGAAGATTGCGGCTGGTTCGACTGATGATCGGCTGGAAAGCAAACTATGTCTCTGATCGCCACAGGCTGTTGGGAAGGGCATTAGTCCTGCTCGGGTTTTCGGTATTGGTGGTTGTGGTCGTGCTCGCTGCCGCCACAACGCCTCGGGTCGCTATAGTCGTTCTTATCCTTTCTGTCGTTCCTTTGATGCTGCTCGCCGTCGGCGTAAACCAAGAAGTGCGCCGAAGTAAGGACCAGTCTGGAGATGTGTAGGGCCGCCCGCACTTTGGCGCGATCATCACGGCGAGCCTAGGGCCGTACCGGCGATGGAACAGGCTGTGCGTGAAGGAAAGCTGAGTAGATATGGCTCGCACCTCAATGGTGTTGCTGGCACCGGTGCGCCGCTTTAGGAGGTGGGATGGCGACAGACAAAGGCAAGCAAGGCGGCGAGTTTCGACGTTTCGCGTTGTTGTTGATCGCGCTTTCGGGGTGGCTCGTCGTTCAAGCTGTGTTGCCAGAGGGTGGCTGGTCGGCAGCAGTGCGCGTGGCATTCATCGTCATTTGCTGGGGAGTTGCTGTTTGGTGGTTCTGGTCCTGATTCAAAGATCGCATGAAGTGAGGTGTGATGTTGCCTAAGGTGTCAGATCGCAAACCGATTCCCGTTCTTCCCGGAGAGCGAAAGGATCCCCTGGGAGATGATCGGCGAATGCGAATGTCTTTCGCGATGGTTGCGCTGTTGGCGATGTGTGCGGCGGTATCAGTCGTTGTGGTGTCGCGCGATTCAGCGAACCCCTACCCCTTTGCTCTGCTGGTGCTGGGAGTATCTCTCATAGGGGGTCTGACCACTCTAATTATTGCGCTAGGGGCCATGAGACGAATTCGATCCGGTCGCGGCTTGGTGAAGGGAGATCCTCTGCGGAAGCAAGGCGTTGATCCGCTCACTACGACGAGTGGTGACGGGCCAGCGCCGTGACCACCAGCGCCTTGAGTCCGCGGGAGGCCAAGCCACGGAGTGCAACGGCGGCGAACGCATCCTGCGTGGGTGGCACCACCCAGACCACCAACAACAAACAACATTCGTCGCGCCTGACGGCCTCGTGCTAGAGAAGGTCGAGCCGGATGGGAAAGGATTATTACGACGCCCTTAGGGGGTGGTGCGACGAGTCGCGGGTTCCATCGAGGCCACACCTTCCCGTCTTCCCCTCTTGGCAGAGTCCTCAACCCTCTTCAACGAGACGGGTGTGCGGTGACGATCGTCAACCGCGACATCGAGACAGCCTTGCTTGGGGGACGGCCCGGTGGCGTCCTGATCTGGGCTTGAAGGGTGCCTGAGCGGTGATGTCCAGTGAGTGCGCGGGCAACTTGCTCATGGGGTGAGATTGCTGGGCGCTTGACTGCCGTCGACCCGCGACGCGGGGACCCACACTCCTGGAAGGTGGTGGGTCGCTCTACGTGTGTTGAACCGAGGTACATGCTCGCGCTCGTACTGCGGCCGTCTCCAGTTGGATGGTGGCATGCTCGAAGGAAACGGGAAAGTGCTCCTTCACGCACGAAGTGATCTGCTCCAGAATCTGTGGTGCGTGGCCCGACTCGAAGCACTCGTCGTCGATCACGACGTGCGCGGAGATGACGGGCAGGCCAGTGCCGATCGTGGAGGCGTGCAGGTCGTGGACCTCACGAATATGCTCCAGCTCAAGGATGTGTGTCCGCACGGCGTCCAGGTCGACGTCCTTCGGGGTGAACTCCATCAGCACCCGCACGGTCTCGCGTAAGAGCTTGTATGCGCGGGGGAGGATCAAGGCCGCGATGAACAGCCCGGCGATGGTGTCCGCTCGTTGGAACCCTGTGGTGGCGATCACGATGGCGGCCACGATCACCCCGAGGGAACCCAGTGCGTCGTTGAGCACTTCGAGGAATGCCGCGCGCATGTTGAAGTTCGCGTCGCGGCTGGAGGACAGGACCACCATCGCGGTGATGTTGGCCGCGAGTCCGATGATGCCGAAGAGCAGCAGTTCCCTGGCTTGGACCTCCGTGGGCTCAACCAGTCGGCGGACCCCTTCGATGGCCGCGTAAGAACCCACCAGCAGCAGCAACGCCGCTTGGCCTAGGGCAGCGACGATCTCGATTCGCGCGAAGCCCCACGTGCGCTGGCTGCTGGGGGGTCGCAGCATCATGGTGGCCGCGATGACCGCGACCAGCAGGCCGGTGGAGTCCGATAGGGCGTGGGCGGTGTCCGTCAGCAGCGCCAGGCTGCCGGTGATGACGCTTCCGATCGCCTGCGCGATGACGATGAACGACGTGATGCCAAAGGCAATTAGAAGGCGGTTGCGCAAGCCGCTGCCCGCTTGCCCATGTGGCGGGCTGTGGTGGTGGTCGGATCCCATCAGACCTCCTCGGTGGCAAGTTGGTCGTGGTCACGGTGCTCGCGCAGGGACAACGACGCGCCCGACGCTGCCAGTAGCGCATCCGCGCTTTCGAACAGGTCAGACAGTCGGGACGGATCGGTCAACGAGATCCACGACGCGCGGCCCTCGGTCCGCACCCTCACCAGCCCGCAGTCCCGCAGGCACGCCAAGTGCTTGCTCACCGTCGACTGAGCAAGGTGCATGTGGTCGACCAGGTCACGGACCCGATGTTCCCCGCTGGAGAGGTGCTTCAGGAGCGCCAAGCGCGTGGGCTCGGCCAAGGCGTGGAACAAGGCAGCGCAGGCGTCAGACACCTCTATTGCAGCTGGATTTTCATGGCGGCTATTGATCGTCATAGAGCGATGCTAGCGCCATGAAACGATGAGTTGGTGCCCATTGCCCCGGTTGGCCCATAGGTCAGTTAGCAATGTATGGTCACTGCGTGATGAACAGTGCTGCTCGACTGGACGTGCTCAATCGATTGGGTAGGGCGATGGCGGATCCGACTCGAGCGCGGATCTTGGTGTCGTTGTTGCAGGAGGCGAGCTATCCGGCGCAGCTGGCCCGGGATCTTGGACTGAGCCGTACGAATGTCTCGAATCATCTGGCCTGTCTGCGCGGCTGCGGGATCGTGGTCACCGCACCGGAGGGACGTCGCACCCGGTATGAGATCGCCGACGCGCATCTGACTCGGGCGTTGGAGTCGTTGATGGACGTGGTCTTGGCGGTCGACGACGGGGTTCCCTGCATGGATGCGGACTGCGATGTACCGCTGTGCTGCGGAGCCACGCCTCCACTCACCCTCGATGAGAAGAGTGAGGTCGCGCGATGAGCGATGCATGCTGTGGGGTCTCTGACGAGCCGGTGCCCGAGGATCTCGCTCCGTGGTGGCGTGATCAGGCCCTGGCGCTGCCAGCCGCCGCTGGAGTGCTGTGGTTGACCGGGTTGCTGCTGGGAGTGGGCGGCTCCGAGGGCATGAGCGTGCTGTCCTACGCGGTCGGCTTGGCTGCAGGTGCTTGGACGTTTGCTCCGGCTGCGATCCGTCGCCTGGTCACGGGGCGTGGGCAGGGCCGGTTGGGTGTGGGCCTGCTGATGACGATCGCCGGTACGGGGGCCGTCCTGCTGGGGCACGTGGGCGAGGCGGCAGCCTTGGCTTTTTTGGCTCTCCTGACGCTTCCGTGGGTGTTCTGGCGAGCCGT
>NZ_JBDIVG010000048.1:0-15452 GCF_039631275.1 Janibacter sp. LM | reverse complement strand
CCACGCCGCCCACCGGACACAGTCGATCGGTGGATCGAGGTTAAGCAGGAGAACCGTGAGCTCAAGGCCCGGCCACGTTGTCGCCGAGCTATCGGCCGACGAGCGGGTGTGCTTGCCCCGCCAGCCCATGCGTGGTCTACTGAGCAGAACGCGCCTCTGGTCAACAGAGGGGCAGGAAACGGCGATTGACTATAGGCCGCCCGAGGAGACTGATTCAGATGACCGACCAGACCGGCATGCTCGCCGATGTGCGGCGCGGGATGATCCCCGCGCACGTCTACAACGACCGCGAGATCTTCGAGCTCGAGAAGGAGCGGGTCTTCGCCCGTGCCTGGGTGTTCGTCGGTCACGAGTCGGAGATCGCCCAGCCCGGCGACTACGTGGTGCGCCGGGTGCTGCAGGACTCTTTCATCGTCACCCGGGACGAGGAGGGCGAGATCCGGGCGCACTTCAACATGTGCCTGCACCGCGGGATGCAGGTGTGCCGGGCGGAGATGGGCAACGCCTCGCACTTCCGCTGCCCGTACCACGGCTGGTCCTACCGCAATGACGGGCGGATCGTCGGCCTCCCATTCCACCAAGACGCTTACGGCGGCGAGGCGGGGTTCAAGCGCAATGGGCAGCGCCTACTGTCGGCGCCTAACCTGGCGACCTACAACGGGTTGATCTTCGTGTCGCTGGACCCGAACGCGCCACCCCTGGAGGAGTTCCTCGGCGACTTCCGCTTCTACCTGGACTACTACACCAAGCAGAGCGGCAGCGGCATCGAGCTGCGCGGCCCGCAGCGCTGGCGGGTCAAGGCCAACTGGAAGATCGGAGCGGAGAACTTCGCCGGCGACATGTACCACACGCCGCAGACCCACACCTCGGTGGTGGAGATCGGGCTGTTCCGGGAGCCCAAGGCCGAGAAGCGCAAGGACGGGGCCACCTACTGGGCGGGCGCCGGGGGCGGGACGACCTACAAGCTCCCCGAGGGCGACCTCGACGAGCGGCTGCGCTACGTCGGGTATCCGCAGGAAATGGTGGACCGGATGAAGCAGCATCTGTCGTCCGATCAGCTCAAGGTTATCGGCGACGACGGCTTCATGATCAGCGCGGCGTCTATCTACCCGAACCTCTCCCTCGTGCACAACTGGCCGCGGGTGGCCGACTCCGAGAACGTGCTGCCCTTCATCTCCATCCGGCAATGGCAGCCGATCAGCGAGGATGAGACCGAGGTGCTGTCGTGGTTCGCCGTCGACGCCGAGGCGCCGGAGGAGTTCAAGGCGTTGTCCTACAAGGCGTACTTGATGTGCTTCGGCTCGACAGGCATGTTCGAGCAGGATGACGTGGAGAACTGGGTCTCTCTGACCAACACCGCAGCTGGCTCCATGGCCCGCCGACTGCGGTTGAACAGCCGGATGGGCATCCTTGAGGACGACACTGAGGTGATCCCGCAGCTCACCGTCGAGCAGTTTCACGGTCCGGGGTCGGCGCACACCGGCTACAGCGAGTACAACCAGCGAGCACTGCTCAGCCGCTGGGCCGACGACCTGGAAACGCCGATGTCCATCGCGGCCACGGTCGAGGTGGGTGGACCGCGGGAGGGCGCCCCAGATGCCTCCGCAAAAATCTCGACCGCGGCCGGCGATGTCGCCGCCGCGTCGCACGGGACGGCCGCGCAGGCATGACCGACACTCATTCCGCGAGTTCTGTGCTCGGCAGGAACGCCTCCCGTGTTCAGCGGACCGGGCGGTCGCTGCCCTTCGGGGACCAGCGGCACTTGATGGCCCACCAGTGGCTGGTCGACGAGGCGTGGATGCTCGACGCCCAGTCCTACTCCGACTGGCTGGACCTTCTCACCGACGACATTCACTACCTGATGCCGGTGCGGGTCACAACCGCGCTGGGCGCCGGCTACGACACCTCTCCGGGGATGGCCCACTTCGACGAGGACAAGTACTCCCTGTCCCGGCGGGTCGCCCGGTTCCTCACCGAGCACGCATGGACCGAGGACCCGCCGTCCCGCCTGCGCCACCACCTCAGTAACGTGCGCGCCTTCGCCGCCGATCTGGACGGGCATCTGGTGGAGGACCACCTGGTGGTCGAGTCGGCGACCCTGCTTTTCCGCAGTCGTGGCGACGTCCGCGAGGGCTCGTTCGTCTCCGCCGGGCGCGAGGACGTCCTACGCCGCACTCCCGAGGGGTGGAAATTGGCCCGTCGCACGATCCTCGTGGACGACTCGGTCATGCGGATGCAGAACCTGGCGATATTCCTGTGACGCTGCACTGGGAGGGCGAGGAGGCTGATGCCCGGGCTGCGCGGCGCGCCGCAGCCGAGCGCGACGCGTTGCTCGCGGGCGTCCGCGGCGGCGCCACCACCATCGCGAACGAGTTCGCCGAGGTGCGGGTGGTCCGCGTCGATACACGCAACGGTTCCCGGCTCCTGGTCGAGTCACCGAAGTCCGGGCAGTGGGTAGCGCTGGACCCCCTAGAGCTCGAGGCTCTGACTTGGCAGAGCACCGCCACCTTCTCGGCGATGATCGGCAACCCCTTCGGCTCGCTGGTCACCGACGGAACCGCCGGCATCTGCGAAGACGGCGCGGTCCCTGAGGGCGGCAACGAGCCGCCGCAGCACCCGCCCGGGGGTGGCAGCCAGTGACCGCCGGCTGGCTCGAGGGGCGGCGAGCGCTGGTCGTGGGCGCGGGCTCGGGCATCGGCCGGGCGGTTGTGGACGTCTTCCTCGCCGAGGGAGCGCGAGTCGCGGTCCTGGAGCGCGATCCGGACAAGAGCGCGGCGATCGGGGCGGCCCTGCCCGAAGTCCCGGTCACCGTCGGCGACGCGGTCACCCGTCAGGCCAACGACGCCGCGGTCACCGCGGCGGTCGAGGCCTTCGGGGGGCTGGACGTTCTGGTCAACTGCGTGGGGGTGTTCGACTTCTACCGCAGTCTTCTCGACCTCGACGCCGACGTGCTAGACGTCGCCTTCGACGAGATGTTCCGCACCAATGTGCTTTCCCACTTGCAGTCCGTGAAAGCGGCACTGCCCCATCTGCAGGCGTCGGGGCGCGGAGTGGTGCTCCTTACAGAGTCGACGTCCTCCTATTTCCCGGGTCGAGGCGGCGTTCTGTACCTGTCCTCGAAGTTCGCCGTCCGCGGGATCGTCACGGCGCTCGCCCACGACCTGGCGCCGGAGGTGCGGGTCAACGGGGTCGCACCGGGCGGCACGCTGGGCACCGACCTGCGTGGGTTGCCTAGCCTGGGAACTGCGGGGCGCAGCCTGGGCGACATCCCGGGCCGCGCCGAGGAAGTGGCGTCCCGGGTACCGCTGCAGGTCGCGCTGACGGCTGCGGACCACGCGTGGAGCTACGTGTTCCTAGCCTCCGACCGGTCCCGTGGCATCACCGGCGGGGTGGTCCACCCCGACGGCGGGATCGGCGTCTCCGCTTCCCCCAGGAAACGTTCCTGACCCACCCCCCAGCGAACCAAAGGAGAGCTCATGCCCCGGGTGTGGGCCGACGTCAAGGCCTGTCAGGGATACGGCAACTGCATCACCGGCGCACCCGACGTCTACGACATCGACGACGACGGCAAGGTTGTGCTCCTGACCGAGGAGATCAGCGACGCCGACCGGCCGCGGGTCGAGGAAGCCGCGCGCAGTTGTCCGGCCAACGCGCTGAGCATCGAGGGCTGATGACGGATCCCCGGACCGTAGTCGTCGTCGGAGCGTCGGTCGCCGGCGTGCGGACGGCCCAGTCTCTGCGTACCGAGGGCTTCGGCGGTCGCATCGTCCTCGTGGGCGACGAGCCGGACCTGCCCTATGACAAGCCGCCGCTGTCCAAGCAATTCTTGACCGGCTGTTGGTCCGTTGAACGGATCGCGCTGCTGACCGCCGAGGCGGCGGCAGCAGCCGGGATCGAGCTGTGCCTGGGGGTCGCGGCGCAGCGTCTGGACGTCGCCGACCGGCAGGTGGTGCTGATTGATGGGAGCACGATCGACTACGACGCTGCGGTGCTCGCCACCGGTGCTGCCGCGCGCCCCGCCCCGTGGTCGGCCACATCGGGGGTGCATGTGCTGCGTTCCATGGCCGACGCACGCGCGCTGCGTGACGACCTGGAGGTCGACCGGCCAGTTGTGATCATCGGCGGGGGCTTTATTGGCGCGGAGGTGGCAGCCACCGCGCACGCCCTGGGCAGAGAAGTCACCGTCGTCGATCCCCTTTCCGCTCCGATCGGACGCGTCGTCGGCCGAGAGGTCGGAGAGTTGTTCGTCGACCTGCACACCCGGCACGGCGTGACCACGAAGTTCGGGGTGGGTGTCGAGTCGGTCGAGGGCGAAGCCGGTGACCTAACGGTGCAGTTGACCGACGGTTCGCAGTTGGCGGCGGGGACCGTCGTGGTCGGGATCGGCGCCGTTCCCAACGACGGCTGGCTGGCGGGCTCGGGCCTCCTCGTGGACGACGGCGTCGTCTGCGACGAGCACTGCCGGGCGGTCGACGCCGCCGACGTGTACGCCGTCGGTGACGTGCTGCGGTGGTTCCACCCGGGACACGGAGAGCATGTGCGAGTCGAGCACTGGACCAACGCGGTTGAGTCCGCTGCCGTGGTGGCACACAACATCGCCCACCCCGAGGAGCTGCGGTCCCACTGCCCGGTCGAGTACGTGTGGAGCGACCAGTACGACTGGAAGATTCAGATCGTCGGCCGGCCGGTTGGGGCGACCCGGCACACGCTGGTGGGGGACCTGACTAGTGCCCATCCCCGCGGAGCGGCGGTCTACACCGATGACAGCGGGGACCTGCGGGGAGCGGTCGCGGTTAACTGGCCCAAGGCGTTGCTGGTCTGCCGGAGGGCGGTGGGTGCGGGCGCGTCGTTCGACGACGTCGTCGCCCAGCTCGACCGGCTGTCGGCCGCGGGGGCGGCGCCGGCATGAGCGGTGGGTACGCCGCTGAGCGGCAGCTCGTCGCGGATGCATGTCGGGTCGCCGCAGCTCGTGGGCTGTCCGACGGGTTCCTGGGCCACGTCAGCCTGCGGATCGACGAGGAACGCTTGTTGATCCGCTGCCGCGGCCCTCAGGAGCGGGGCTTGGCCTGGACGACGGCCGCCGACGTCCACCTCGTTGACCAGGGCGGCGCCCCTGGAGCTCCGGGCGAGCTCGATGGATGGTCTCCACCGAACGAATTGCCGCTGCATGTGGAGGTGCTGCGTTCCCGGCCGGAGGCCGCCTCAGTCGTCCACGTGCACCCGCGGGCGGTAGTCGCAGCAGACCTGGCTGGCCTCGCGATCCGCCCCATCGTCGGTGCGTTCGACATCCCGGGCGCCAAGCTGGCCGCCGGCGGGGTGCCCGTCTACCCGCGTGGCGTGCTCGTTCGGAGCCGTGGCCTGGCCTTGGAGATGGTGGCGGCCATGGGTAAGCGGCCGGTCGTCGTGCTCCGCGGGCACGGCTTGACTAGCAGCGGTGGATCGGTCCAGGAAGCGGTCCTGCGGGCGATCAGCGTGGACTCTCTGGCCCGGCTGTCCCTCCAGATCGCCGCGGCGGGAGGGGCGCAAGCGGATCTGCCGGCCGAGGACTTGGCGGCGCTGCCCGACCTCGGACCGGGCTTCAACGAGGGCGTGGCGTGGCGGCATGAAGTCGCCAGGATGGGGTGACCGCCGGGGCGCAGGTCCTCGGCGTCGGTCCCTGCGCAGCAGACACCCCGTAGCCTCAGACCCATGAGAGCGATGTCGAACCTGCCGCCGACACCGGAATTTGGCTCGGCGCCGCAGTACCCGATCGAGTCGGTGGACAACGCACTCCGGGTGGTGCTGCTGCTGGGGGAGCACCCCAGCCTGCGGCTGACGGACGTCAGCAAGTACCTGGGGGTGGCATCATCCACTGCCCACCGGCTGCTTGCCATGCTCCAGTACCGCGGCTACGTCCGGCAGGATGCCGCGACGCGCAGTTACGTCCCGGGGCCGACCCTGGACTCGCTGGCCTTCGGTCTGCTGCGCCGACTCGACGCCCGAGACCGGGCACGGCCGGTGCTCGAGCGGCTCAACAACGATCTGGGGGAGACGGTGCACCTGGGCCGGCTCGAGGGGAACGAGGTCCACTTTATCGATTCCATCGAGAGTGATCGGGCCCTGCGAGTGGCCAACCGGCTCGGGCGCAGCATGCCCGCCCATTGCACTTCCACCGGCAAGGCGCTGCTGGCCATGCTGACTGACGATGAGCTACATCTGCTGTATCCCGACGAGCGGCTCATCCAGCTCACCCCGCATTCGCTAGGCACCCGGACCGAGCTTCTCGACGCGGTGCGCACGATCCGTTCCCGGGGGTTCGCGACGAGCAAGGAGGAGAGCGAGGAGGGTGTCGCCTCCCTCGCCGTCGCGCTGGCCTCGACCCGCTCTCCGCGGTTGGCGGTCAACGCCTCGCTGCCGCTCAGTCGCATGAGCTCGGCGACCGAGCAGGACATCCTCACTCGGCTGGTAGCTGCGGCGGAGGAGATCGACCACCTCCTGCTCTGATCGGCGTGGTCAGTCCGAGGTCGGCTGGGCCTCAGGCGGGACTGGGCTGCCCGCCGTCCCGGTCCAGCCGGTTGCCGGTCCCCTGGACGTGGCGCACAAAGGACCGCACCGCCGGGGCGATGCCTCCTTCGCGTGACCAGTAGATCCACAGCGGGGCGCTCATCGGGGTGTGCTCGTCGACCAGCGCTGGCCATCTCGCCGAGTCGTCGGCACTGAGGTTGTCGTCGGCGATGACGGCCACGCCCAGCCCGGCCCGGGCGAGCGCAACGAGTGTGGTGGCGTTGACGCTCTCCGACGTGATGTCGAGCCCGAAGCCCCCTGCCCGCAGCGCCGGCTCCAGCAGGCGCCGGGTGAGGCTATCGGCGGACCCGGTGAGCACCGGCTGGTCACGCAATTCAGCGACCGAGACGTGGCTCCGGCCCCGCCACGCGTGGTCGTCGGAGGTCACCACCGCCAGCCGCACGTCGCCGAGCTGGTGGCCCGCAAGACGCTGGTCGGCCTGCCCGAGGCCCGTCACGAGATCGACGTCCCCGTTAAGCACCTGTTCGATCGCGGGCAGGCCCGAGTACTCGTGGACGGCGACGTGGATAGCGGGATGCGCCGACCGGAAGGTGCCGATCAGGGGCGCGAGGAACCGTGGCACGTGCGGATATGCGCAGGCCACCGTGACGACGCCCGCTCGACCGCGAGCGAGTTCGTGGGCAAACTGGGAGACCGACTCCGCTCGATTCAGCAGGTAGTCGGCGCGGGGCAGCAATTGATTCCCGGCACCGGTGAGCTGTACTCCGCGGCCGGACCTCTCGAAGAGGGCGATGCCCAGCTCCGCCTCCAGCGCCTTGACCGAACGCCACAGCGAGGGCTGCGGCACGTCGAGGGTGGCGGCGGCGCGGAGGAACGACCCCTCGCGGGCCACCGCATGGAGATACCTGAGTTGACGCAGCTCCACGCATGGCTCCTAGTTACACCAGTGAATAGCTCGATCCCAGAATAGACCGTAGACAGCGCGTGATGAGGGTCATACGCTCCTACGTGTACTGCAAGGCAGAAAGTCGTCCTACCTTAAGGAGAATTGGATGTCGGAGTCTGGTGGAGGAACCGTGGCCACTGCGCGGCAGCGTCAGCTGGTCGAGCGGGCACTCGGTGAGTGGCAGGGCGAGGTGGCGGGTCGAGTCATCGTTGTCACCGGTGGAGCCCGCGGCATCGGCCGTTCCCTCTGCGAGGGACTGTTGCGCGCCGGCGCCAAGGTCGTTGCAGCGGACCTGACGTGGGACGACGCTGACGACTTCCGCAAGCAGCTGGAGTCGGACGGCAGCGGCATGGCCGTCGACATGGACATCACCGACGACGACGCCCTCGACGCCGCCCGAGACGCTGTAATCGACAGGTTCGGGACCGTCGACGTCCTAGTGAACAACGCGTCTCTGGTCTCCGAAACCCTCTTCCCGCCCACAGGCCACCGGAACACCCTTGACACGACCGACCGCGACTGGGAGGTGATGTTCGGCGTCAACGTGTTCGGCACGCTGAAGGCCATCCGCCGGTTCATCGAGCCGATGCGGGCCCAGCAGCGGGGCAGCATCGTCAACGTCGTCAGCAGTGGCGTCCTGGCCGTCGCCGCCGGCGGCGGCTACCACGGGCTGCGCCCGTGGACGGTCGAGATGCCTTACCAGGCCACCAAGGCCGCCGTGATGGCGCTGACCTTCTACCTCGCCGAGGAGGTGCGCGGCGACGGGGTCGCGGTTAACGCGATCATGCCGGGGCACACCCGAGCGTCGTGGTTCGACGCCACCGCCCGGGCCTTCAACGAGCAGGGCATCGCCTACTTCATGCGCCCGGCGATTCCCGAGCACCTGCTGCCGATCTCGCTCTTCCTCGCAGCCCAGGACAGCGCGGGGGCGTCCGGGCGCCTCTACTACGTGCCGGAGTGGAACTACGACCACGGCTACGGGGACTACGCCGCGTGGCAGGACCATGAGCTGCCTCCGGACATGGAGGAGATCTACAGCCGGCTGGAAGCCGCGACCCCGTCATACGAGCGGGCCGGCGTGGCCCACCTCCCCTTCGACGCGCAGGGCGCCCTGTACGCCGCGGGCATGGCTAACCTCGGGGCCCAGAACAGTTGGACCAGCAATGACAGCGCTCAGTGATACCGCAGACGCCCAGACGATCCGCTTACAGGTGGGCCGTTCGGGTCCGCCCTCCCATCTCACCTCACGCAACCCGTCAGACCCCGAGAGGACCCGATCATGACCAGCATTAGCGAACGCCCCGTTGACGTGGCCTCCGCAGGACTGCACGACCTGGTGAAGCCCGACGAGGGCGCCGTCAGCCGAACGGTCTTCGTCGACGAGGCAATCTACCGCAAGGAATTGGACCGGGTATTCACCAAGACGTGGTTGTTCATCGGCCACGAGTCCCAGTTGAGTGAGCCGGGCGACTACCTGACGAACTTCATGGGCGAGGACCCTGTGATCGCCACTCGCGGTGCGGACGGAGTGATCCGGGTGATGCTCAACTCCTGCGCCCACCGGGGCATGGCCGTGTGTAGCACCGACGCCGGGTCCTCGAAGTTCTTCCGCTGCCCCTACCACGGCTGGACCTACAGCAACAACGGCGATCTGATCGGTGTACCGCGCGCAGATACCGTCTACCATGGCGAGCTGGACAAGTCGCGGCTAGGTCTGAAGGCCGTTCCGCGGGTGGAGAACTACAAGGGCTTCATCTTCGCCAATTGGGACGAGGACGCCATCCCGCTGGTGGACTACCTCGGCGCTGACCAGCTCTGGTATCTGGACCTGGCCTTCGAGGCGCCGCTCGGCGGGCTCGAGGTGATCGGCCCCACGATGAAGTTCCGGATCAAGGCCAACTGGAAGCTGGCGGCGGAGAACTTCGCCGGCGACGACTACCACGTGCTCTACACACATGGGTCGGCCTTCCAGATCGGCTTCCTCCCCGATTACGACACGCTCGGCGACTACATCGCACATTTCGACCACGGCCACGGGATGGGCGACATCGGCAAGCCCGGCCGGGCCTATCAGAACGACGTCGGGATGGCTCAGTTCCTCGGGCCGGAGGCGATCGAGTACGTCAACGCCGTGCACGAGCGGCTCAAGGCCCGGGTCTCCCCGCTGCAGGCGGAGATGCACGGGCTCGGTCAGGGCAATATCTTCCCGAACCTGTCATGGATCAAGTTCGGCGTCTTCCACGTCTTCGGGCTCTTCCAATGGCACCCGAGGGGACCGGGTGAGATCGAGGTCTGGCAGACGGCGCTCTTCGACCGCGACGCGCCGCAGTCGGTCAAGGACGTCGCCCGCACCCAGATGTCCCAGGAGAATGCCGCGGCCGGGATCTTCGGCCAGGACGATGGCGAGAACTTCGAGCAAATCACCGAGTCCGCCCGCGGGGTGGTCTCCCAGACCCGGGATTTCAACTACGCGATGGGCCTGGGGCACGAGGGCGAGATCCACGAGGAGGGATACCCCGGCCATTTGGGGCCCCACTACTCGGAGCAGAACCACCGCAACTTCTATCGCTACTGGCTCGAACTCATGACCACCCCGGGAGAGCAGAAATGACCACTTCCCTCACCGATCTGCGCCGCGACGTAGAGGACTTCCTCTACAGCGAGGCCAAGATGCTCGACGAGCAACGCTACGACGAGTGGCTCGACCTGTTCACCGAGGATGTCCATTACTGGATGCCGATCACGGAGACCCGTGAGGTGCGGCAGCACCGGGACCACGTCCCCGGCGAGTGGTCGCTCATGGAGGAGGACGCCCGCTTCCTCGCCAAGCGGATGGAGCGCTTGGCCGGTGGCCTTGCCCACTCGGAGCAGCCGCGGTCGCGGACGCGTCGGTTCATCAGCAACGTCCTGGTCACCCCCGGGCCGGACGGCGACCTGGTAGCGGAGTGCAACTTCATCGTCTTCCAGTCCCGGCGGGCCAACTCCGAGCAGTTCTTCGTCGGCTCCCGTCGCGACCGGATCGTGACCTCCGGTGAGAACTGGAAGATCGCCGAACGGACCGTGCTCCTCGACCACCGGGTGCTGCCCCGTGCCATCTCCATCTTCTTCTGAGGCCCAGGCGGCTGACCTCGACGGCAGTCGGGACGTCGGGGCTGATGGCGCACCAGAGCCGAGTTCTTGGCTGCGCACCGGCTCTGCCGACGGCGAGCTCGTAGTCAGCAACGAGTTCGCCCGGGTGCGGGTACGCGCCGACCGAGACGGCAACGACCTTCGCCTGGCCATCCGTAGCCTGCGCACCGGCCGCGAGGTCTTCCTTGACGCGCTGCAGCTGGAGAGCCTCACTTGGCTCGACGAGAGGGCCTACACGACATTGCTCACCGAGCCGTTCGGACCGGAGTGACCGACCATCCCGCACCGGCCGCACGGCCGAACAGAGAGGAGCCTCAACGTGACGAGCGCTGAAGGGGGAACGGCCCAGCCCCAGGGGAACTCGTTCTGGGTGGACCTGCTGGGAACCGAGGTCCGGTACCGCCAGGCGAGCTCTTACCGCACCCGCAGCATCGAGGCAGGCGCCGGTGAGCCGGTAGTCCTGCTGCACGGCGTGAGCGGGCACGCCGAGACCTGGGTGCGCAACGTCGCCGTCCTCGGCCGGGACTTCCGCGTGCATGCCATTGACATGCTGGGTCACGGCTTCACCGACAAGCCGCAGATCGAGTACTCGATCCGCGCGCTCGCCGAGCACGTGCTCGGCTTCCTCGACGAGATCGGCGCCTCGCGAGCCCACCTGGTCGGGCAGTCTCTCGGTGGCTGGGTCGCGGCGTTTCTCGCCGTCCACCACCCCGAGCGGGTCGCCTCGCTCGTCAGCGTCACCGGGGCGGGGCTGCAGGTGGACGCCGACGGTGCCACGCTGACCGAGAACGTCGGCCGACAGGTCGCGGAGGCCACCACCAAGGCTCTGGACACCCCGACCCGGGAGAAGGTCCGGACTCGGCTGGAATGGCTGGTGCATGACCCGTCCGTGGTCACCGACGAACTGGTGGAGACCCGGTACCGGATCTACGCCAGCCCGGACTTCGCCGCCACCGCCGGTGACATGGTCGCCGCATTCACCTCCCGGCCCCGGCCGGAGGAACTGCTGACCGCCGAGCGGCTCGCGACGATCAACTGCCCGACGCTCGTGCTGTGGACCCGGCAGAACCCGACCATGCCGTGGCCGGTGGGGGAGGCGGCCAGCCGGATCATTCCCGATGCAACGTTCCGTCTGATGGAGGACGCTGGTCACTGGCCGCAGTTCGAGAAGCCGGCGGAGTTCCACGCTGTCGTCGGCGGTTTCCTGCGTTCGGTCACCGCGGGGCGCCGAGGTGGGCGCACCGACGGCGACGGCGACGGCGGCCCCACGGATCCGGCCACCAACCGGCAACGGGCGGCCCGCTGATGGGCAGCCTGGTAGGTGCGTACGCGACGTCCCACACGGCGATGATGATCCGAAAGTTTCAACCGGACAACGACGTGCACGCCGCAGTCCATCAGGCCTTCGCTCAGGTGCGTGCGGAGGTTGACCGGCTGTCCCCTGACGTGCTCGTCGTCGTCAGCAGCGAGCACCTAAAATCCTTCAGCTACGACAGCTTTCCGCAGATATGCGTCGGAATCGGAGAGATAGCCACCGGTTGGGGCGATGGAGGAGTGGCCAGCGCCGAGGTCCCACTTGCTGGCGCCTTCGCTGCCCAACTGCTCTCCGAGGGGGTGGCCACCGGGTTCGACCTCGCGTTCTCCGCCAACCCGAAGCTCGACCATGCGTTCATGGCACCATTGACCCTCATCCGACCAGAGATGGACATCCCGGTGGTCCCGGTGTTCCAGAACGCCAACACCGAGCCTCTGCCACCCCTGTGGCGCAGCGCCCAACTGGGGAAACTGCTGCGCGACGTCATCACGCGACGGCCCGCAGCCGAAACAGTGGTCGTGCTCGGGACCGGCGGGCTCTCCCACTGGGTCGGCACGCCGGAGATGGGCCAGATCAACTCCGCCTTCGACGAGCGGTTCCTGCAGCACGTGCGCGCAGGGGACCTCGGCGCGATCCTCGTCATGAAGACCGCCGACGTCCTCGCTGAGGCCGGCAATGGTGCCCCGGAGATCCGCAACTGGGTCACCGCGATGGCCGCCGCGTCCAGTCAGGAGGGCTGGGGAGTGTCGGAGCCTGAGCGGAGGCCCAGATCGGGGGGGGAGCCGACGGCCCGTGGGCCGAGAGGGGTCGTCCTGGCCTACGAGTCCGTCCCGGACTGGGCGACCGGGATCGCGCTGGCTCGGTTGGCCCCCGAGGAGGAACCGTGAACTTACCCCTGGACCAGGTCATCCGCCGGGTCATCCGGGATCCGGAGTTTCGTTCCATTGCGGAAGAGTCGGGCCAGCTCGCGGCCGACCTCGCAGGCGTACGGCTGGCCGATCTTGCGGCCGTCCTGGAGGGCGACCTGGTCACCCTCCATCAAAGGGGCGCCCACCCACTGCTGATCATGCAGCTGGCCGGTGCGCTCAGGATCGATCCGATGCGGCGCTTCGCCGCCGAACAGACTGCCCATGACCTAACCACGGAGGCGACGATGAACATCACGGTAGACCACCAGCGGTGTGAGGGCTTCGCCTCGTGCGTCGTGACCGCGCCCGAGCTCTTCGACCTCGATGACGAGCGCAGCGTCGCCGTCGTTCTGGAGCCTGTTGCCGGTGGCCCCCGCACCCACGCCTTAGCGCTCGAGGCCGCCGCAAGCTGCCCGGTGCGGGCCATCACCGTCCTCGACCCCCCGGTGGAGGAGCCATCGCTGCACGAGGCGCGGCCGGTGACCGACGGAGTATCCCCGGACGCGGTGGCAACCGCGGTCGAGGACGACTCCATGAGGCGGAGGTGACCGGTACGCCCTGTGCCCCGGTTCATGACGTGCTACCGCCGATGTTGGCGGCCGGCTACGCCGTTCAGCAGGTTCTCTCCGCTCGCGCTCTCGAGGGCGGCGCGGGCAAAACGACGACCGCCACGCACCTCGCCCGGGCTTACCAACTCGACGGGTTGAACACGACCCTGATCGACTCCGACCCGGAAGGGTAGCGCGCGCGACTGGGCCGCGGCATCCGAAGGCAACCCGGTGATGACTGTCGGCATCGACCGCCCCACCTTGGATCGCGACGTCCGCCGGCTCACAGCCGACACCGCGTCGCAGCTCCCGCACTGAACGAGCGGCGCCGACCGACGCCGCTCCCTGAGAGAAAGAAGCACACAATGTCAAACTCGCTCGATGGCAAGGTCGCACTCGTCACCGGTGGTGGCGGAGGGATCGGGCGCGAGACCGCGAAGGTCCTCGTCGACCATGGCGCACGGGTCGTCGTCGCCGACCTGTCCGAGGATGCCGGCAACGGGACGCTCGAGTACATCGACGGCGGAGACGCCGTGGCGTTCGTCCGGGCGGACGTGACCGACCTCGCGTCGATGCAGCACCTGGTCCAGGCCGCGGTGGACCGCTACGGCCGACTCGACATCGCGCACAACAACGCCGGCATCGAGGTCACCGGCCCCGACCTCGCCGACGTCACGGTGGAGCAGTTCGACAAGGTGATCGCCGTCAACCTCACCGGAGTGTTCATCAGCATGAAGGCCGAGATCCCGCAGATGCTGGCGCAGGGCGGCGGATCCATCATCAACACCGCCTCGTCCCTCGGGCAGGCCGCCCTCGCCCACCAGTCCGCCTACGTCACGTCGAAGCACGGCGTCATCGGCCTCACCCGAGCCGCCGCGGTGGAGTACTCCGACAAAGGCATCCGCGTGAACGCAGTGCTGCCCGGGGTGATCCAGACGCCAATGATAGACGCGCTGGAGGAGACCTACCCCGGCTTCAAGGACGCGCTGCTGACGAAGCACCCGATCGGCCGACTCGGCACGCCGCACGACATCGCCGAGATGGTCGCGTGGCTCGGTTCCGACGCGGCCGCCTTCGCGACCGGCTCGCAGTTCGCCGTCGACGGCGGGTACCTCGCGATTTAGACGAGGTGGCCACGACGGACGGGAGGCACGGTGTCAGCTGGCACCGTGCCTCCCGTCCGTCACCGGTCGCGCCGCCGTCGACGCTGTAGTTCTGTCCGGTCACCCAAGAGGACTCGTCGGAGGCCAGGTAGAGCGCCATGTACGCGATGTCCTCGCCCGTGCCGGGGCGTTGAATGAGCGCGTTGCCGACCTGCCAGGCCTTGCCCTCCGCGTCCACCGTCTTGTCCGTCGCCGGTCAGCGTTCCCGGACCAGGCCACCGCCTACCGGGCCGTGTTCCGGTGGGCGAACCGCTACAACACTCGCCGGCGCCACTCCGCGATCGGCAACATCAGCCCGAACGCCTACGAAGCCGCGCGCTCCGCTACGCTCGCGGAAGCGGCATAACCGAACCGACACCGTGTCCACGATCAAGGGCCAAGGCCCGACGACGGGTGGGTCGGTCTCGGATCGGGTCGGTCTACCCGATGACGGACGATCCGCGGGGCCCCACGGGAGACGAAGGGGGAAGCGCTCCGCGCTCCCCCCTCACCCGGTGCTCCCACCTCGCCACGGCGAGAACACCACCGTCAGCTCCTCGAGCATCACGTCCCACGCCAAGCAGCAGCCATGCACCGACGGCGGCCGCCTGCTCGGCGCTGATCCCGGCGCAGCCGTGCTCGAGGGCGTGAGTGACGATCTGCGCTTCGCCGCTCCACGAGATCCTGGGTCGGTCCGAGGTAGAAGCGGTCCACGGCGGCGGCACCGGTGAGTTCGAGGACGACGTAGTGCTGCCGGGTCGGGGTCGTGCTCGGGGTCGACGGGGCACCCCGCCACCGGTTCGGGGTCCGGGTCAGAGAGCCCGGCGGATCGGCTGAACGATGACCACGCGGTCGGGGTCGGTGGGGCTCTCGAAGCGGACCGGGCGCAGTGTGCCCGAGGCGGAGAGGTGGACCTCCTCGTCGACCAGGGCCTTCAGCGCGGCCGTGAGATAGCGGCTG
>NZ_JBDIVG010000047.1:0-378 GCF_039631275.1 Janibacter sp. LM | reverse complement strand
CGGCTGTCGGGGCCTGACCCCGGTTCTTGGACACGCTGAATCCAGCACGTGGTGCTGGGGAAGCGAGATGATCCGAGAATCATGGCTAGGAAGAACTATTCCGAGGAGTTCCGTCGTCAGGGCCGTCGACTTGTACGAGTCCACCCCGGGTGCCACGGTCCGCGGCATCGCCGAGGACCTCGGCATCGTGCATGGCACGCTGCGGGGTTGGCTCGAGGTCTACGGGACCGGCAAGAAGACCGCTGCTGACGGGACGTTGACCTCCAGCCCACTGCAGTCCAGGCCGTCGAAGAAGAACTCCTCGGCGCCCGAAGGTGAGACGCCGGAGCAGAAGATCGACCGACTGGAGGCCGAGAACGCGGCGCTGCGGGCCGAGAC
>NZ_JBDIVG010000046.1:0-15886 GCF_039631275.1 Janibacter sp. LM | reverse complement strand
CTGATCGACTTGACGATCTATAGGAGCATCAACGCGCTGATGGAGTGCGTGATCGGGCTCTTCAAGACCGAGTGCATCCGCACCACGGTCTTCCACCCCGGGCCCTACCGGACCCTCGCCGAGGTCGAGTACGCCACCGCAGGCTGGGTCGACTGGTACAACAACACGCGCCTGCACTCCACCCTTGGGATGATGACCCCAGTGGAGTACGAGCAAGCCCACTACGCGGCCCTCATCCGAGAGCCGCAACCCGTATAGGAGCGGCGCAGAACCTGGGGCGCTTCAGACCACCTTCTCGAGTTGGACGGGGTCACCGTCGATAGTTGCGGCGGGCGGGCCTTCAGGATCAATCCCTATCGCGTACCTAGAGCCTCCCAAGCACCTCAGGAACGCGACACTAGAGCAGCAAGGGCCCCTCTAGAGCCGTCCACAGGGTGCCGGCAACGATCCCGAGGGTCAGGCTTGCGGTGGCGGCGACACCGGCTGTGGCGGCAGCCCAGGCGTCCCCGCCCGTGCGGCGACGGGTCGCGGATTCCTGGGTGGGGCGGGCGAAGACAGGACCGAACCAGCGGAGGTAGTAGAAGAGGCTGAGCAGGCTGTTGAGCATCACGAGCAGGGCCAGCCAGCTGTGTCCACCGTCCCAAGCGGCGGTGGCGGTGGTGAGCTTGCCGACGAACACGGCCGTCGGTGGGGTGCCCACTAGGCCGAGCAGTGCGACGAGCAGGGCGAGTGTGAGCCCGGGGCGTTCGTGGACCAGCCCACGGTAGGCGGTCAGGTCTCGGCGCTCGGGAAGGGCCGCGGTGACCGCGAAGGCAGCCACGTTGGTCAGGGCGTAGGCGGCGAGATAGAACAGCAGTGAGGGCAGGGCGAGGTCACTGCGGCCGGCGGCGGCCACAGGAACGAGAAGGAACCCGACCTGGGCCACGGTTGACCAGCCCAGCAGCCGGCGGGGATCACGCTGCCAGTAGGCGGCGAGGTTGCCCAGGAACATCGAGGCCGTGGCCAGGGCTGCCGTGACGATCAACCATGTCTCGTTCCCGGCAGAGATCGTGGCCACGAACCGGTAGATGGCCACCAGTGCTCCGATCTTGGGCACGGTGGTGAGGAAGGTCGCGGCCGTCACGCCGGTGCCTTGTGCTGCGTCGGGGATCCAGAAGTGGACGGGCGCTCCGCCGGCCTTGAACAGCAGCCCGGTGAGCACGCACAGCACGCCCGCGCCCACGGCTGCGGCCGGGGCGCCAGGTAGTTCGTCTTTGAGCTGGGCGTAGTCGGTGGCGCCGGTCAGGGCGTAGAGGAGGGTGACCCCAAGCATGAGCAGGATCCCGGACAGTGCGCCCATTAGGTAGGTCTTCATGGCGGCCTCGGCCCCGGAGCGACCGCCGGTCAGGCCCACGATCCCGTACAGGGGGATGCTGGCCAGCAGGAATCCGACGATGAGCACGAGCAGGTCGGTGGTCGCGGCCAGAACCATGACCCCGGTGGTGGCGAAGAGCAGCAGGGCGTAGGTGTCGGACTCGCGCGGGGAGTTGGCGATCTCTCCGGAGGCCACGCCCAGGACCAGCAGGGTGGCCAACGCGGCGATCACCCGGGCGGCGCCGGTGGCGGTGTCCACGGCGAAGGTTCCCGAGAATGCGGTCTGCGCGGGCCCGGCCATGGCCAGGGCCGCCGCGGTCGCGGCACCCAGTAGCGCCAGGGCGGCCACGGCGCGGGCGATCCACTGCCGGTGTCTGGGCAGGAACGAGCCCCCCAGCAGGACGATCAGGCCACCGAGGAAGGTGATGATCTCTGGGAGCAACAGTTCGGGGCGCATCTGCATCGAGGCGTCCACGGTTACCTGCCGACCAGGTCGACGAGGGCGGCCGAGGCCGGCTCGATCACCCCGAGCAGCACCTGCGGTAGCACCCCGATGAGCAGGGACAGGGCCAGCAGTGGGCCGATCGACCACAGCTCTCGACCGTGCAGGTCCGCGAACCCGGGCGACTGACCCTGCGTGGGGCCGGTGAAGACTCGCTGCAGCGCCAGCAGGAACAGGGTGGCAGTGAGCAGGATGCCCGGCAGAGCGATCGCGGTGACCGGGGCGACGGCGATGCTGCCGGCAAAGATCTGGAACTCAGCGATGAACCCGGAGAACCCGGGCAGGCCCAGCGAGGCGAAGGCCGCGATCGCGAACAGTGCCGCGAAACGCGGCGCGGGTGTAGCCAGGCCACCGTAGGCACCCAGGTCGTAGGTGCCGGCGCGGGTGCGCATCACCCCGGCCAGGAGGAAGAGCGCGGCAGTGATCAGCCCGTGGCTGACCATCTGCACAACCGCGCCAGTGACGGCCACGGAACGGGCCTGGGCGGTGTCACCGGCGATGAGGCCGACCGCGCCCAGGGCCAAGACGATGTAGCCCATGTGGTTTACGGAGGTGTAGGCGATCATGCGTTTGAGGTTGGTCTGGGCCAGTGCCACGAATGCTCCGTACAGCACCGAGACGATGCCGACCACCACGATCACCCAGGCCCATCCGCGCCACGCCTCGGGCAGGATCGGCATGGCGATGCGCACGAAGCCATAGGTGCCCATCTTCAGCAGCACCCCGGCCAGCACCGCCGAGCCGGTGGCCGGGGCGTCGGTGTGGGCGGGGGGCAGCCAGGTGTGGAAGGGCACGGTGGGGGTCTTCACGGCCAGACCCACCAGGATCGCCGCCAGCACCAGTCCTCCGGCCAGCGGGCTGTCCTCCAGCGGCGTGGCCGCGACGAGCTCGGGGATGTCGAAGGTGTGTGGGTCCGAGGCCACGTACAGGCCGATGAAGCCCAGCAGGAGGGCAAGGGACCCCAAGAAGGTGTAGAGGAAGAACTTCAGTGCCGAACGGGCGGCATTCCCGTGACCCCACCCAGCGATGACGAAGTACATGCCCACGATGGACAGATCGAAGAAGACGAAGAACACGATGAGGTCGGCAGCCACGAACACCCCGAGACTTACTGCCTGCAGGAACAGGAAGAGAGCCGTCTGCGCACGGGGCCGCTCACCGTCCCGAAGAGCGTAGACGGCGCACGCGAAGAAGATGATCGCCGTCATGGCCACCAGCGGCAACGAGAGCCCGTCCACGCCGACGTGGTAGCTGCTGCCGACCCCCGGGATCCACGGCGCCTGCTCCTCGAACGCCAACCCGTTCGGCCCCGGGTCCTCATACCCGGCCCAGAGGACGCCGACGAGCACCAGCTCCACGGCGCTGACCGCGACCCACACCCACCGCGCGGCCGCGGCGCCGAGCGAGGGAACCGCAGCCACGACTACCGCGACGACCAGGGGAAGGAAGACGATCAGACTCAGCATGCTCAACCCATCACGGCGTAGACGGACCAGACCACGGCGCCGGCGGCGAGGACGGCGACGGTCTGGAGGAAGTATTGGTGGATGGCCCCTGTCTGCGGGGCCCGCGCCAGGTGCCCGAGTCGGCGAACCCGGCCGGCGATAACCGACACGACCCGGTCCAGGACGTGGTCATCGACGCGGGCAGCTGACCGCGCCAGCATGAGGACCGACCCGGCCACGGCATTCACGGACCGGTCCAGGACGTGGTCATCGCCGCGGGCAGCTGACCGCGCCAGCATGAGGACCGCCCCGGCCACGGCATACACGCCCCGGTCCAGGACGTGGTCATCGACGCGGGCCGCTGCCCGCGCCAGCATGCGGACCGACCCGGCCACGGCATTCACGGACCGGTCCAGGACGTGGTCATCGACGCGGGCAGCTGACCGCGCCAACGTGAGGACCGACCCGGCCACGGCATTCACGGACCGGTCCAGGACGTGGTCATCGCCGCGGGCAGCTGACCGCGCCAGCATGAGGACCGCCCCGGCCACGGCATACACGCCCCGGTCCAGGACGTGGTCATCGACGCGGGCCGCTGCCCGCGCCAGCATGCGGACCGACCCGGCCACGGCATTCACGGACCGGTCCAGGACGTGGTCGTCGAAGCGCGCCAGAGCGTGCGCCACGGTCAAGGACGGGCGCACCACGACGGTCTGCGCCGCCGCTTCCAGCCCCAGCCACCGCCGAGCCCACCTCGGCGCGTGGGCACGCACTCGCAGCATCAGCAGCACCACGACCACTGCGATCCCAGCTGAGATGGCCAGCTCGACGGTCGGGGTCTGAGCGTGGCCGCCCAGGGTGCCGGCGAGCATGCCACTGATCGGAGGCAGGGCGAGCACACCCAGCACGACCGCGCCAACGGCAAACACGACCAGCGGGGCCTGCTCCAGGATGCTGACCTCGCCGGGGTCGTCGGCCCGCGCTTCGGCGCGGGCACCGCGCCGCCAGATTGCCCACAGGACCTTGCCGGCATAGGCGGCCGACAATGCCGCGGCGACCAGCCCGGCGGCGTAGAGCCACGGGGATGACTCGAGCGCGGCCGTGAGCACAGCATCCTTGGTCGCCCACAGGGACAACGGTGCGATCCCGGCCAGAGCCAGCGCCGCCACGCTCGCGGCCACCCCCACGACCGGCCACCGACGGGCGACACCCCGCAGTTTCGTCAGGTCCTCGGTCCCCAACGCGGTCAGCCAGGCGCCCGCAGCCAGGAACAGCAGCGCCTTGACCGAGGCGTGCGCCACCAGGTGGGCGACGCCGCCACTAACCGCGCCGACACCGGCGGCGAGCACCACGAAACCCAGCTGGGCGGCCGTGGAAGCGGCCAACAACTGCTTGAGATCCCGCTGCGCCAACGCCACCAGCCCCATGAGCACCGCCGTGAGCACGCCGACCCACGCGGTCAGCGGACCGGCCCACCCGGTCGCGGCCAACAGGGGCTCCACGCGCAACAGCAGGTAGCCCCCCATGGCGACCATCGCAGCGGAGTGCAGCAGCGCGCTGACCGGGCTGGGGCCCTTCATCGCTCCGGAGAGCCAGAAGGAGAAGGGCAGTTGCGCTGCCTTGCCCAGTGCCGCCACCAGGATCCCGGCAGCGGCGACATCCCGCCACGGCCCTTGGGCGGCAGAGAGGTCAGCCAAGGCCATGCCCGCCCCACCGGCCAGGGCAGCGCCCGCAGCGACGTAGAGGCCCAAGTCAGCTGTGCGCGTCGTGATGAAGGCCGTCAGGCCCGCTGAGACACGGTCGCAGTCGCGCCACCAAAACCCGATCAGGGCGTAGGAGGTCGCGCCCATCACCTCCCAGGCGAACAGCAGCGCCGGGATGGTCGCGGCGGTCGCCGTGACCAGGGCGGCCGCCGCGAAGATGAGCATCAGCCCATGGAAGCGGGCCCGGGACGCCCGGATGTTTCCCGCCGCGAAGATCAGCACCAGGAAGGTCACGGTGGCGATCATTGGCACGAGCAGCGCCGCGAGGGCATCGACGTCCAGGGCAAAGTCGGCGCCGACGACGAAAGGGTAGGACACGGCCGGCCGCGCCAGCGCAGTGGCGAACGCCAAGACAGTCGTGAGCCCGGAGGTCACCAGCGCGATCGGTACCGCACCACGGTGCGGGCGGGCGAGGGCGAGCACGCCACCCACGGTGGCCGGGAGTACCACCATCGCCAGCAGCGCAGTTTGGGGCCCGTTCATCCGGACAGCTCCTCGGCCATGTCGGTCATGTCCGTCTGTGCCCGTCGGTGCAACAGCGTGGCCACCGCGAAGCCCATGGCCATCTCCACCGTCATCGCGGCCAGCACCACCAGCAGCAGGACCTGCCCGGTCGGGTCCGGGGCCAAGAAGAACCAGAACCCGGCGGCAGCCAGAAGCACCCCGTTGATCATCAGCTCAAGGCCCATCATCACCATCACGACGACCTGCTGGGACAGGGCGCCATACAGGCCCACCGAAAACAGGGCGGCAGCCACCACCAGCACAGCCTCGAGGGTCACCGGCCGACACCTCCTTGTTGGGGGTCGTTGGCCGGGTGGCGGCGCAGATCGTCGCCGAACCGGTCATAGCGGGTGCGGTGGGTAGCCAGGACCACCCCGGCCACGATGGTCGCGACCATGACCGGTCCCAGCACGGCCATGACCAGCATCTTCTCGCCCATGATCTCCAGACCGAGCGCGCGAGTGAGATCCTCGGAAGCGGCGCCACGGCGCTGCGGCCAAGGGATGAACAGCGCACCACCGGCCAGCAGCACGAAGGCTCCGACCGATGCACCGATCGCGGTCTTCTTCCCGTGGGTCATGTCCATGGGCATCAGCGCAGGATTCATCCCCATGAACATCACCATGTAGACGGCCATCACCGCCATCTCCATCACCATCATCAAGATCGTTATCAACCCCAGGTAGCCCTGCTCCAGCAGAAGGATCTGCACTCCCACGGCGATGAACGACAGGGCCAGGGCATACGTGGCTCGTGCCATGGAGTCCACCACGAACACGGCCACGCCCGAGGCCACGGCCACCACCGCCAGCACCCAGAACGCCACTCCGGTCAGCACGGCTCAACCTCCCGACACGACGATGAGGGACACCAACAGGTCCTGGGCCACGGCCGCCGGGAGCAGCACCATCCACCCGATCTCCATGAACCGGTCCGGGCGCAACAGCGGAACCTTTCGGCGCAGCCATACCAGCACGGCCAACACCACCACGGTCTTGACCAGCACCCAGGCCCAGCCGGGCAACACCGGCCCGGCGCCACCGCCCAGGAACAGCGGCACTGAGAAGGCCGCTCCAGCGGTCAGGAACAGGTAGCGCCCAGCCTGAAAGACGAGACGGTCCACGGCCGAGAACTCGGCCAGCACCCCGCCGGCGATGTCTGCTGCCAGCGCGGGAGCAAACGGTCCCCACACGGAGAACCCCGTCACGCCCACCAGGTAGACGAGGAAGGCGACCGGCATCCACGCCACGAACCACGCGCCGTCCTGGGCGGCCACCACGTCCCCGACACCCAGGCTGCCGGCGGCGATCGCCGGCGCGACCAGGGCGAACATCAGCGGCAGTTCGTAGGCAAGTCCATGGGCCAGGAAGCGGTAGCCGCCCACCAAGCTGTGGGCGGAGTTTGCGCCCCACCCGGTCAGCCACACCAGGGCCCAGACCATGACGTCGACGACGTTGAACCACACGATGCCCACATCGGGATCGGCCAGCACCCACCGGCCCATCGGAATGACCGCGACCGTCAAGAACGCGCCGATGAACATCCCGGCGCCACCGATCCGCCACAGCAGAGTGTCCGCGGCCACGGGGGCGCGGCGGCGTTGCCGCAACAGCCGCGCAGCGCGGCTCAGGGGCGCGGTCCACCCGCCGCGCACACCCAGTTGCCGGGCCGAGAGCACCGCGTCCAGGGTCACCGCGACGTAGGCCAGAGCGCACAGGAGGATACCGGCCAGCACGGCCCACCCCACAGGAGCGGTCACCAGCACGCCGTCAGGCATTCCCGACCCCCTGGACGGTCGAGACGGGTTCCAGATTTAAGCTGGCCACGGCCAGACGCACGGTGGCCAGCTCCAACCCGGTCACCAGGTGCGACATCGTCTCCCACGGCACTGCGCCAGTCTCCTCGGGCACCGGGGCTGCGCCGCACACCTCGCTCCGGAGCCTCTCCACCGTGGACGACAGGCGGTCGTGGGCGTCTCCTCGGCAAACCTCCGGCAGGTCGTGCCGTGCCAGATCGAACTGATCGAGGACCAGCACCCCCCGCAGGGACCAGCGGAGCAACCAGGACCTCCGCACCGTGCGGTGCAACCGCTCGACGGCATCCCGGGCGGCACCCTGATCGCCACGCACCAGGGCGTCCCGAGCCCGGCGAGCACGCGCGGCCGCATCATCCGCCCCGGCCAACGCCAGCAGCGCCATGACTCCATCGCACCGCACTGCAGACGCAGGCACCAGTGGGTTCTGGGGCTCCTTGCTGCTGGCTGCCTGGCCCGCACCGTCGACGACGGACGCCACGGCATCGACCACGACATCACCCTGTAGCGAGCAGAGCAGCACCAGTCCAGCCGGCCAAAACGGAAGCACAGGGCCGAGCGGTAGATGCAGGACATCCATCTCCAGACCGTCCCGGTCCTGACCGCCCTGGGCCAACGCGATCCCGGCCGGGGCCATGTCCATCCCGCCGTGACCCCCGTGGCCACCGTGGTCCATGCCCTCGTGCCCACCGTGGTCCATGCCCTGGTGGTCCATGCCCTCGTGGCGCATTTGACCGTGATCCTCAGGAATCCGAGGCTCTTGCGCCCTCTCCCCGGCATCCGCCCGGTGATACGGGGTATCGAGAAGGAGCGTTGCCGCGTCCTCGAGAGCAGAACCCACAACCGCCGGCGAGGCGACGTCGACGCGCGCCCGCGGGCCGGGCATCTGCTCCCACAGGCGCTCCGCGAGTTCTGCCAGCTCGGGACCTGGCACACCGCAGACGGCCAGCACGTCCGCATTTGCCGGCGTCCATGCCGCACGCCAGCCTCGGAGCGCCATCTGCTGCTCGAGCTCCACGCGCGTGAGCCAGTGACCCGGTGCCTCGACGATCAGGACACGGGTGGAGTTGACCGCCAGATGGGCGAGGACCCGGATCAGGCCCATCGGAAGACCCCCTCCCGCCAGGCCCACGTCACTGCGATGAGCAGGGCTCCGAGGAAGAGGAACATCTCCACCACCGCAGTCATCCCTTCCTCGGCCACGATCACTGCCCACGGGTACATGAACAGCATCTCGACGTCGAAGGCGAGGAAGACGATGGAGGCGGGATACCAGCGGGCGTGGAATCGGGAGAGCGCATGCTCCTGGGGCAACCACCCCGACTGCGCCGGGAGCACCGTCAGTGGCTCGGCCAGCACACTGACAGCCCGGTGAAGCGCATACAGGAACGCCACAGCGAACACAGCCACCAGCGCCATCGCCACGATCCCGTACACCGCAATCCGCCCTTCTTGACCTTTAGACAACAAACTTCTGTGAGGCAGCAGAGGATCAACGCAAAAAGGGGCGTCGTCTGCCACGCCCTGCGCACTCAGCAGCATCTCACCGTTCAGGTCACTTGAGTGGCTGGATCTCGCTCTCCACGACCCACTTGTGATTGGTCATCTTCATGCCATCCATCGTGAGGTCGACCATGTACACCGTCTCGTCGGTCGAGCTGTCGATCGTCGCCTCGGCGCCATCCATGCCGGCCATGTGATCGGCAGCTAGGACGACCTCGGTACCCGCTTCCGTTGGCGCGTCGCCGGGGTGCTCCAGCTCCTCGTGAACGACCCACTTGTGGTCCGTGACCCGCTCACCGCCGTCCGTGGGCGTGTAGCTGAGGGAGTAGGCCGTCGTGTCGAAGGCGCCCGAGATGGTCGCCTCGGCCCCCTTCATCCCCGGCATGTGGTCAGCAGTCAACGTCACCCTCGTGCCCACGGCATACGTCGGCGAACTCGCCTGCTGGATGCCCTCTGGGGGAGGTCCGCCATCAGTCTTGTGACCGCCCATGGCCTCGCTGGTCCCACTGCTGTACGCGGACGAGTCAGACGTCATCGACGACTGTGTTGACTGCGTCGCGTCATCTTCGGCTGTTCCTCCGCACCCTGCCAGCAGCGCAATTGCCGCCGCAGCAGTCGCTGCCGCGTGAACCTTCCGATGGACCGCCGTCATGCATCTTCCTTCCTTCGTGCTGTTCTCCTCGTGAACTTTCATACCCTTACCCCCTAGCAGTATGTACGCTGCGTGCGGATGGAGCAGGACCAGTTCGAGCAAGGTCCCGACATCATGAACCAGGGCATGGTTACCAACCGTGGGCACATAGCCCAGCAGCTGTCCGCTCCTGTGCCAGACGAGCAGGTTTCGGCCTACCTCACTGGGGTAGCCCAAGGACTCTCGTCGACGCGCCGCATGGACCGTTGTGGCGTCGCCCCACTTGATGAGGAGTACAAACATGCACACCGTGGAGCAGATGCTCGAGACCTACCCGAAAGATTTGGGTGGCATCGACAGAGCCAAGTTGATCGAGTGCATCCAAGCCTGCTTCGAGTGCGCCCAGACGTGCACCGCCTGTGCCGACGCCTGCCTGAGTGAGGACACAGTCGCTGATCTCACCACATGCATCCGCGCCAATCTCGATTGCGCGGACATCTGCACAACGACCGGCTCAGCGCTTTCGCGCCACACCGGTTACGACGCCAACGTCACGCGGGCTTTCCTCGAGGCCTGTGCGACAGCCTGCAAGTCGTGCGGTGACAGCTGTGAGGAGCATGCCTCGATGCATGAGCACTGCCGCGTCTGTGCCGAGGCGTGCCGGCGGTGCGAGCGGGCCTGCCGCGAGTTGATCACCTCGCTCACCTGACCGATTATCGGGAGCGGGTCGCGCGCCCACCGTGATCCGGCCGGCCGAACTCGCCAAGGCCATGCCGCGCTCAGAGTTCGCGTCGCATGGCCTTGATCTCGGCCTTCTGGGCCTTGACGATGCTCTTGGCCGTTCTCTTGACTGCCTTGTCCTCGGTCGTGGTGAGAACCTGCTCTGCCATGGTTACGGCGCCTTGATGGTGCTCGATCATGAGGGTGAGCCACTTCTTGTCGAACTCGGTGCCAGTGGCCGACTCGAGTTTGGACATCTCATCCTGCGTCATCATCCCGGACCCGTGGTCCATGCCGGAAGAGCTTGCGGTGGGGGCATCCCAGTCCTTGAGCCAACCTCCCATCGTCTGGATCTCCGGGTCTTGGGCGTCCTTGATGTCCTTGGCGAAGTCATGGACCTTCCCTGATGCCTTGGCGGAAGGGTCGAGCGCGAGGTCGGCCATAGTGATCGCTTGCTCGTGGTGGGGGATCATCATCTGGGCGAACATGACGTCACCTTGCCGGCCATCCGCCGCCGTGGACGTCTCGCTGGTGCTCATCGATGTCTCGTCATGGTCCATCCCGGACATGGATCCATCCGAGCCGCTGGAGCAGGCAGCCAAGGCACCCGCGGTGAGGGTTGTCGCGACCACGAGGGCAGCGCGCCGTGCAAGTCGGGTCATGGGGACTCCTTCGCCAATGTTTTGCGGACACATCCACCCTCACGTCGCGAGATGATGATTCGACCCCGCTCTCGTTGAGGTTCGATGAAGGCCACCCGCGGATGCACAGGGACGGCGACGACAGGTCACTGAACCAACGTCTGGGTGGTAGTTCCTGCATCCTTGGTGCTGATCACCTGCCCTTCGACAGACGCGATGATCTCCACCTGCCCGTCACTGGTACGGCCCGCCCACAGCGCTTCGGCCACCCCGATGCTCCTGGGGTGAAGGGTCCAGGTTTGGCCGACGTCGCTGCTGATTGCGAGTCTTCCTGCGGCTGACGAGATCACGATGGTCTCCTCGTCGGCCCAGGCGGCGAGCACGGCCGTCTCTGGGGGATCGAGGGAGGCCCAGTTGGCGCCCTCGTCCTGGCTCATGAGCAGGCCGGCGCTGGTGGTGGCCAGCAACTTCCCGGACGTGGGAGAGGCGGCCAGTACCCGGGGTGGCGAAGGGATGTCCCGCGCAGTCCAGGTCTTGGTGTCGCTGGTGTGTCGAAGCGTTCCGTCGAACCCGATGACCCCGTTCGGGCCGGTGGTCAGAGCGTGGAAGTCCGAGCGCCCGCCGAGTGAGGCGACTTGCCAAGTACGGCCCGTGTCCTGCGACGTGATGAGACCTACTGGCTGGGGGAGGTCGGTGCCGGGCGCTGGGTGACCGGAGGCGTAGAGAGTGCCGTCGTCGCCGATGGCGAAGCCCATCAGGTCGATGGCAGGACCCTTGCGGACGAGCTCGCCGTCGACCTGATGGAACAAGCCTTGGTGGGTGGCCACCAGCAGGTCGCCGGTACGTGGGTGACGAGCGATCCCATGAACATGAATCAGAGGGGTGGCTTGCTCGGCCGCCTCGCCCGCTGCTGCGCTCGTCGATGACCCGACGCTGGTGGACTCCTCAGGTTTCCCGGTCTCGGATATGGAAGAACAGCTGGCCAACAGCGCCACTGCGATTACGGCAGCGATACCTCGGTCAGCACGTCGTCGGGACATCATGCGGTGTACTCCAGGGCGATCATCATGCCGGCCTCTGCGTGGTAGGTGTTGTGGCAGTGGATCATCCAGTCGCCCTCGTTGTCGGCGTCGAGGTCGATGGGGAATGACTGCATGGGGGCCATGAGGACGGTGTCCTTCCTGAGCCCGGACGGCAGGGCAAAGGTGTGGCCGTGCACGTGCAGCGGGTGAGTCATCATCGTCATGTTGGTGGCGTTGATCCGCAACCGTTGTCCGGCTTGGACGTTCAAGGGTTCGTTCCTGCCGAACGGGGCTCCGTTCATCCCCCACTCGTAGGGCTGCATCGACCCAGTGAGGGTGAGCTTCGTGGTCGCATCGGGTGTCCTGCTGGGCAGCTTGGCTGCCGGGGCGGGTCTCAGGTCAGAGCCGATGAGGATCCGTCCGGTCAGTTCTCGTGGGTTGGCGTCCTCGTCGGGTGCGGCCCCGCTTCCGGTACGGACCAGGGCCATGGCCTGACCGCCGCTGGTCTTGCCGACCGGCTTGGCCACCAAGGGGAAGACTCCGTCGTCGAGGGTGACAATTGCGTCGTAACGTTCGCCCATCCCGATATAGAACGCGTCCGTCTCGGTCAGCTCGACCGGGAACCCATCGCTGTGCGTGATCGTCATCCGGTGTCCCCCGAGAGCGACGGTGAAGATGGTGTCGGAGGCGGCGTTGATGATTCGCAGACGAGCCTTCTGCCCAGGCTTGGCATTGAGCGTCTCGGGGTCCGCTGGCGGCCGTCCGTTGATGAGGAAGTACGGGTAGGCCACGTCTCCGGCGTCACCCCACGGCTCGGCCTCGTCCATGGCGCCCTGGTTCATCCCACCCATCTCGCCGTGGCCCATGCCACCCATGCCTCCGGATCCGGAGTCATTGGCCAAGAGCTTCTCCAGGACCTGCTTGGGCGTGGTGCCCGTTCCGTCGATCCAGTCATCGAGGACAAGGACCCACTCGGTGTCGTAGTCGCCTGGCTCGTTCGGGTCGTCGACGATCAACGGGGCGTACAGTCCCCGGTCGAGCTGGACGCCGACGTGGGGGTGGAAGAAGTACGTGCCCGGGTCGGGCGCGGTGAACTCGTAGACGTAGGAGGTCTCCGGCTTCACCGGGTCCTGCGTCATGCCGGGAACGCCGTCGGCCGGGTTGCGCAGACGAATACCGTGCCAGTGGATGGTGGTCTCGTCCGGAAGTTGGTTGTCGAGGGTGACGCGCAGGAAATCGCCAGCGGTGGCCCGCACAAGTGGACCAGGCACGGCGTCGCCGTATCCCCAGGTCGAGACGGTGCGGCCCGCCAGATCGAGGGTGATCGGCTTGGCGGTCAACGTCTTGGTCACCACCGTCTGACCAGGGCCTGGTGAGACAGGCGTCGGAGCGCCGAAGGTGCCCCTCGGCGCACGTGCACCCGATCCTTGGGTGGCGGCATAGGCTCCCAAGCTCGCTGCGCCAGCGGCACCGAGACCGCCGATCAGCAGGCCACGGCGAGTGATGGTGTTCATAGTTTCCCCTTCCAAGCGTCGATGTACCGACGCACGTCAGCGGCCGTGGATGATCAGGTGACGTCGCTTCTCGTACTCATCGACGCTCAGGTCACCGCGGGCCAGTCCTTCGTCAAGAAGCGTCAGCGCGTTGGTCCGGGTAGGGCCTGTGGCGGTGCTTCTCTGGCCGGGAAACAGTGCGCGCACGGCGAGCACGACGATCACCCAGAAGGCGAGGATCCCTGCGGCCATGCCCAGCCACATTACGTCGCAGCCGTGGTTCCACATCATCGGAGACTCCTTCCTGAAGCCGACCTTCCGGCATGCATACAGGCTCCGGCGGGAAGGTCATGGGTGGGTGGTCGCCGCGTTGAGGTTTGACGAAGATCCTCATCGATTCACCGCTGACGTCGGCCGTGGTGCGGCCCTCGGGTGAGACTGTCTGTCGTGAGTACACGAAGCCCCCTCGAGCCGTTGGCGAAGGTGCTCATCATCGAGGACGAGAAGACGCTGGCGGAGATGATCGCCGCCTATCTCGCCCGCAGCGGGTATCAGACCGCCGTCGAGCACGACGGCGTCGCCGGAGTACACGCAGCACGAGAGCAGTCCCCAGACGTGGTGATCCTCGACCTGGGACTGCCCGGACTGGACGGCATCGAGGTCTGCCGCCAGATCCGCACCTTCAGCGACTGCTACGTCATCGTCGTAACCGCCCGGACGGACGAGATTGACACCCTGATCGGCCTGTCCGTGGGCGCCGACGACTACGTCACCAAACCCTTCAGCGTGCGCGAGCTGGTGGCACGCGTGCAGACGGTCCTGCGTCGCCCACGGGGCGGGAACCCCGGCAACTCCACCGCTGCGGCAACCCCATGGGTATTCGGCGATCTTCAGGTCGACCCGCTCGGGCAGCAGGTCCACCTGAAGGGGGAACCAGTTCCGCTGACACCTACCGAACGGGATCTGCTGATGACCCTGGCCCAACGGCCCTCGATGGCCTTCTCCCGCGCGCAGCTCATCGAGGAGGTCTGGGGGGGCGGCTGGGTCGGGGACGAGCACCTGGTCGACGTCCACATCGCTCATCTGCGACGCAAGCTCGGAGACAACCCCGATCTCGCTCGCTACATCACCACGGTGCGCGGCATCGGTTACCGGATGGGGCCTGGATGAACAAGCGCGTCAACAAGCTCTCCAAGGGTCTGGCGCCTCGATTATTCGCGGGCCAGATCCTGGTACTCCTTGCGGGAGCACTGACAGCCGGGCTCGTCGCCGCCGTTATCGGTCCCCCGATCTTCCATGACCACCTCCTCCAAGCGGGGCACCAGGAGAACGCGCCCGAACTGGTCCACATCGAGATGGCCTTTCGGGATGCTTCGCTCATCGCCTTGGGCGTGAGCCTGCTCATCTCTCTGACTGGCGCGACTGCGGTGGCTTGGTTCCTCGCCCGACGACTGCGCCAACCGCTGGCGCAGATGACCTATGCCGCGCGCGAACTGAGCCGTGGCCATTACTCCACCCGCGTACCTTATGTCGGTGCGGGGACTGAGCTCGAGACCCTCGCCGGAGCATTCAACGTGATGGCGTCCCGCTTGGAAGGAGTCGAGGACACCCGACGGCGGATGCTTTCCGACCTCGCCCACGAACTTCGCACGCCGATCGCGACCTTGAGCGCCTACCACGAGGGGCTGCACGACGGCGTAGTGACCCTGGGTGATGACTCTCGTCTCGCGTTGACCGCCCAGACGGAACGGCTGGCGCGACTGGCCGAGGACATCAACGAGGTCTCCACGGCCGAGGAAGGACACCTCGCCCTCGACATCCAGCGCAACAAGGTGGCCGACTTGTTGCGGGCGGCCTACGGGGGCATGCGTGACAGCTACTCGGAGAAGGGCATCAACCTGGTCCTGGACGTTGACGAGGCGACAGGACTCGAGACCTTGGTCGATCCCGTCCGATTCGCCCAAGTCATGACCAACCTCCTCACCAACGCACACCGGCACACCCCTGCAGGCGGAACAGTCACCCTGACGGCCACCCGTGAAGATGGTGAGGCCATCATCACCGTCACCGACACCGGCGACGGCATGACCCCCGAGCAGGTACAGCACGCATTCGAACGCTTCTACCGCGGGGACTCGGCCCGCAGCAACGACCAACGAGGATCTGGCATCGGTCTGACCATCAGCAAGGCCATCATCGACGCGCATCATGGAGGACTCACCGCATCCAGCCCCGGTCCGGGGAAGGGCTCGTGCTTCACAATCTCCCTGTCGCTTGGGCGCTGAGGAGCATAGGCGTCCTGGGAGCTAGTCGCGTTGCCTATCGTCACTGCACGGCCCTGTGTGGGTCAGAACCTGGCATCAGTGGGCAACGCTCCTTCTCGTCAGAGGGGCACTTCCCATTCGCTGATGAGTTTGGTTTGCAGCGGCTGGACGATCGCATCCCAGCCGCCGGTGAGCAGGAGTGTCCCGACGATGATCAGCAGGGTTGCGCCGG
>NZ_JBDIVG010000045.1:0-620 GCF_039631275.1 Janibacter sp. LM | reverse complement strand
CACTTCCCATTCGCTGATGAGTTTGGTTTGCAGCGGCTGGACGATCGCATCCCAGCCGCCGGTGAGCAGGAGTGTCCCGACGATGATCAGCAGGGTTGCGCCGGCGACCTGGATCGCGCGCTGGTGTCGTTGCAGCCACGACGAGACCGGGGCCCAGCGTTCGTAGGCCGCGGCGATGAGGATGAAGGGCAGTCCCAGCCCGAGGCAGTAGGCCACGGCGAGGACGACAGCTCGGGTGATCGATGCGTCGCCGGCGAGGTTGAGCGCGAGGACCGCGGCGAGTGTCGGGCCCATGCAGGGTGCCCAGCCCAGACCGAAGACGGCCCCGAGGACAGGGGCCCCGGCCAGGCCGGTGGCGGGCTTGATCGGCAGTCGGAAGGTCCGCTGCGAACCGGCGCCGAGGAAGACAAGGGCCATGAGAATGACCACTACGCCACCGATGCGCATCAGCAGCTCTCGGTGCTCGACGAGCGCGCGGCCGGCGGTGGCCACGAACATCGAGGCGAGAACGAAGACGAGGGTGAAGCCGAGGATGAACAGCAGCGCGCCCAAGACCATCCGGCTGCGGCTGCGCCTCTCCAGTGCTACGTCGGACAGGCCGGTGACGTAGCCGAGATAGC
>NZ_JBDIVG010000044.1:0-17736 GCF_039631275.1 Janibacter sp. LM | reverse complement strand
GGCTGCGTGACCCAACCTGTCACCTGATCGTGCAGCAGTCCCACCCGATCCGTGTCCCGCCTGCCTCAGTGCGTGCCTACGTGGTCGTGCTCGTCCTGCGCGTCCTGCTCTTCGCGTTCACGGCGACGCCAGGCCACGACGAGTGCGATGAGCACGACAACCAACGGAAGTACCCAGGCCGGCACCTGAGCGGTCCACTCGGTGACGGCGCGCTGGGCGGAGTACTCGAGGTCGGTGAGGTCTCCCATGCCCAGCGACCCGGTGAGTCCCGCGGTGCCGTCGTAGCGCAGGAACACCACCCCAACGGCGATGAAGAGCAGCCCGGCGAGCAGCGACGTGGTGTGCAGGCGTAGAGCCCCCCAGGACAGGGTCTGACCGCGTAGCCACCGACGGCGGCCGAGATCGAAACGGTCCCACAAGGCCGCCAGGACAAACAGCGGGGCAGCCATGCCGAGGGCGTAGACCGCCAGCAGCGCCCCGCCCTGCCACGGCGAGTCCTGAGTCGCCGCCACCGTAAGAATGGCGCCTAGCACGGGACCCGAGCAGAAGCCGGCGAGCCCGTAGACGGCCCCCAGGAACAGGGTGGACAGCCACCCGTCGTCGCTGCGCGACGACACGGCCGCCTGCAGGCACGCCGCCCCTGGCACGGCGAACCCCCGGCCCACCAACTGCAGCACGCCAAGGCCGATGATCGTCCATCCCGCGATGGCGATCAGCAGCGGACGGTGCCCGTAGAACAGCGACGAGGCAGCGCTCGCGCCGGTGCCGAGCGGCACGAGGGTCAGGAGCAGGCCGAAGTAGAAGACGAAGGTGCGAGCCAGGAGGGCCCGGCGGCTGGCGAAGGCGTAGGCGAAGAACGATGGCAGCAGCAGCGCGCTGCACGGTGAGAGCAGCGCCAGGATTCCGGCCGCAAAGGCGGCCAATACGCCGACCTCACTCATCGACCGGCTTCCTCGGCCGCCTTCTCGATGGTGTGCTCGAACACCTCGGTGGGTTGCGCGCCGATCACTGGCACACCGTTGATGATGAACGCGGGAGTGCCGGTCACGCCGATGGCCTGGCCCTCGGCAAAGTCGTCCTGCACGGCCTGCTCGGCCTCAACGGAGTTAAGGTCGTCGCGGAAGCGGTCCACGTCGAGACCGATGTCCTCGGCCACCGAGACGAGGTAGTCCTCGTCGAGGTTGCCGCTGTTGGGCGGCAACTGATCGGCGTACATCGCCTCCTCGAACTCCCAGAACCGGTCCTGGGCCGCCGCAGCCCGGCCGCCACGCGCAGCCACGGTCGACTCCGCGCCAAGGTAGGGGAAGTCGCGCCACTCGATGCGCAGGGTGCCATCCTCGACGAACTTCTCCACCAGGACGGGTTCGGTGTCTCGGGCGAACTTGCCGCAGAACGGGCACTGGAACTCGGAGTAGGCAACCATCACCACTGGTGCGTCCGCCTCTCCCAGCGCCATCGGGTCGTCGGCATCGCGGCGTACCAGCTGCTCCCAGGAGTCGGGCGGAGCCGCCGAGGCAGTCGCGGGCGCAGCATCGGTGAGTGAGTCCTCCTGCTCGTCGCCGCCTTGCAGGAGCACAACGCCGAGGGCGAGTGCCGCGATTGCAGCGACGATGAGCGGAAGGAGGGGGGTCTTGGGCTTCTCAGGCACGGGCGGGGTCTCCAGACATGGGGGTGGGACAGGACAGCTCTCCGAGCAGCCGGCTACGCAACGCCCAGATGAGGAGCAGGACTGCGGCGGCCTGTAGGACGGGCTGGAACGGCTCGAACCACGTCATCGCGCCGGCGCTTCCCAGAGCGAGCAGCACGAGCTTGTTGCACACCGGGCAGCCCACGGCGAAGTAGGTGAGGAGACCGCCGGCCCAGCCGCCTCGACGGGTGGAGGTCCGGTTGGGCTGGCTGGGAGCGCGCACGTACGTCGCGACGAGCAGGCCGCCGAGCAGCGAGGACATCAGCAGTGACGGCCATGCCCACCACGTCGGCGGAACCTCACGGCCGAAGACCGGCGTGTCGATCAGGTCGGTGGGGATAGCGACGACCAGCACGAAGGCGGCTGCGGCGGCGACGGTGGTCAGCCATCGTCGCGCGGACCAGGTGAGCAGGACCGTCCAGGGCGCGGTCACGACGCGTCTGCCACGACGGGGAGCCCAGCGGTGCGCCACTCGAGCATCCCGTCCTCCAGGCGGCGAGCCTCGACCCCGGCTCCACCCAAGATGCGAACGGCGTCGTGCGCCATCACGCAGAAGCTGCCGCGGCAGTACGCCACCACAGACGGCGCCTGCCGCAACGCCGCGACTTCACCGTCCAACGTGCCCAGCGGCGCGTTCCGGGCGCCCGGGATGTGGCCGGCGAGGTACTCCTCGGGTGGGCGCACGTCCAGCAGGGTGACCTCGCCCGTCGCCAGCATCCGCTCGAGCTCGTCGCGAGTCACCAGACCCACCTCGTCGGAACCGGGAAGGTTGAGGTAGGCCTCGAGGGCCTGGCTGACGTCGGCCGAGCGTTCGCGAGCAACGGTGCGCATCGCGGCGTACAGGTGGGCCACGTCGTCACCGGCGAGTCGGTAGTACACCTTGGTGCCGTCCCGTCGCGTCCGGACCAGGTTGGCCAGCTTAAGCACCTGCAGGTGCGCTGAGACGGTGCTCATGCCCATCCCAGCAGCACGCGCCAGTCCCTCGACTGTGCGCTCGCCCTGCGCGAGCAGCTCGACCAGCTCCAGCCGCTTGGGACTACCGAAAGCCTTCCCCACCACAGCGAGCTCGTCGAACAACCGATTACGTCTGTCCTCAGTCTCCATCATTCCTCCAATGATCTTTGGAGGATTGTATGACACGAGGCAAGGCCACACACGGTGCCCGCAGGGCGGCCGCAGGCCAAGAACAGGTCAGGCGAGGGAGAGGAAGAGCTTTTCCATCTTCTTCACATCTACGGAGTCCACCCCGTCGCCCTCGGCCAGGCACTGCTGCAGGCCGCTCGCGACGATGGCGAACCCGGCCCGGTCCAGCGCCTTGGAGACCGCGGCGAGCTGGGTGACGACGTCTTCGCAGTCACGGCCCTCCTCGAGGAGGCGCAGCACGCCGGCCAGTTGGCCCTGGGCCCGCTTGATGCGGTTGATGACCGGGGTCATCTCGGTGGGGTTGAGCTCCATCAGCTTGGTCCTTCGGAGGAGTTCAGAGCGTCCAGGGCGGCGGCGAGCCGCTCCTTCGCATCAGTGGCGACGGCGTGCAGCGCGTCGTTGTCGGCCAGGCCCATCATCGCGTCGGGGTCGAGCGCCTCGACGAGGGTGGTCGCCTCGTCGAGGGAGCGCACGACCACGTTGCACGGCAGGACCGCGGCGATGGACGGGTCGACGCTCAGCGCTTCGTAGGCGAGCGCGGGGCGGCAGGCGCCGAGGATGACCTGGGGTGCGATGTCGACGTCGAGCTTGGTCTTCAAGGTGGACTTGAGGTCGATCTCGGTGAGGATGCCGAACCCCTGCTCGCCGAGGGCGGCGCGTGTGGCCTGGACGGCGTCGTCGTAGGGCAGCGCGAGCGTGGTGGTGAGGGTGAAGGTGGTCATCAGGCGCTCTTCTTCTGCTCGGCGAGGGCGGCGTCGACGTCGAGGTCGCGCACGCCCGTGATGACCTGTGCGAGCGCTGCGGCCGGCAAGGCGCCGGGCTGGGAGAACACCAGGGTGCCGCCCTTGAACGCCATCAAAGTGGGAATTGAGGTGATACTCGCGGCGGCGGCGAGTGCCTGCTCGGCCTCGGTGTCGACCTTGCCGAACACGATGTCCGGGTGCTCGGTCGATGCCTTCTCGTATACGGGGGCGAACATGCGGCACGGGCCGCACCAGGACGCCCAGAAGTCGACGAAGACGACGTCTTTGTCGGTGATGGTGCGCTCGAAGTTGTCGGCACTCAGGTTGATGGTGGCCATCGGGCCTTCTCCTTTTCGTCAAGGTCCCCGGAGGGTGTACCCGCACAACGAACATACCCCCCACGGTATTCCGTCGCCGCTCACGACAACCCCATCCCAGGTTGCCGAGTCGGCTTCTGCGGCGCCGTCAGCCTCGGGTGGGAATACCCCCGGGGGTGTGTACGGTTACGCAGGTCGATACCCCGCCGGGTATTCAGTCAGAGCCGACGGAAGGATGTTGTAGACCGATGAGCAACCGGATACCCGAGATCGACATCGATCAGCTTGCCGCCGCTTTGAGCGACGAAGCAGCGCTCATCGACGTGCGCGAGGCGAGCGAGTACGTCGCCGGCCGCGTACCGGGCGCAACCCTGATGCCGATGACCCGGCTGACCGCTCACCTTGGCGAGCTCGACAAGACCCGCCCGGTGTACGTCGTGTGCGCGTCAGGCAACCGCAGCGCCGCGATGACGGACCTGCTCGTCAGGAGCGGGTACGACGCGTATTCAGTCGCCGGCGGCACGAGCGCCTGGGCGCGTTCCGGACGCCCGCTCGACACGGGTGCCCCGACCAGCCGCTAACCGGCCCGCAGCCGTATACGCAGACCTAGTCCGCAAGGAGACGAACATGTTCCAGCACACCGATCTGACCATCATCCCGATCGAGACGCCCACTCTGGGTGACCGCAGCTACCTCGTCCACGACGGCGAGGTGGCCTTCGTCGTCGACCCCCAGCGCGACATCGATCGCGTCCTAGCGCTCCTCGACGAGCATGGCGTACGTCTCACGCACGTCTTCGAGACCCACATCCACAACGACTACGTCACCGGTGGCCTCGCGCTCGCGACGCGCACCGGTGCCCACTACCTCGTCAATGGCGAGGACGACGTCTCCTTCACCCGAACCCCCGTAGCGGGCGAAGACGTCGTCGAGGTGGGTGGACGGATGCGCATCACTGCGCTGGCGACCCCCGGCCACACGTTCACCCACCTCTCCTACGCACTGACGGACGGGCTCACGTCCGAGCAGGTCGCCGTGTTCACCGGCGGGTCACTGCTGTTCGGCGCTACCGGGCGTCCCGACCTGCTCGGGGCTGAGCACACCCACGACCTGGTCCGTCACCAGCACGCCTCGGCCCACAAGCTGGCCGAGCTCCTCCCCGACGACGCCGGGGTGTTCCCCACCCACGGGTTCGGCTCCTTCTGCTCGGCCACCCAGTCCGACGCCACGTCGTCGACGATTGGGGAGGAGAGGAAGGCCAACCCGGTCCTGACGCAGGACGAGCAGACCTATGTCGACGACCTGCTGGCCGGGCTCGGGGCCTACCCGACGTACTACGCCCACATGGCTCCGGCCAACGCCGAAGGCCCGTCCGAGCCCGACCTCGCCCTGCCCTCGGTCGCGGACGCCGACGAGCTGCGCGAGCGGATCGAGGCCGGCGAGTGGGTGGTCGACCTGCGCACCCGCGCCGCGTTCGCAGCCGGCCACGCGCCCGGGACGCTCAACTTCGGCCTCGACGGCGGCTTCGCCACGTATCTCGGCTGGCTCATCGCGTGGGGCACCCCCGTTACCCTCCTCGGCGAGAGCGCCGAGGATGTTGCCGAGGCGCAGCGCGAGCTGGTCCGCATCGGCATCGACCGTCCCTCCGCCCACGCCACCGGCGGCCCCGAGCAGTGGAGCGAGGGCGAGCTCAGCTCGTTCCCGACCGCCACGTTCGCTGACCTCGCCCAGGTGCGCCACCACCGCGAGGTTGTCGTGCTGGACGTGCGCCGCGCCGACGAGCACGACGCCGCGCGCATCGCCGGGGCCGTCAACGTGCCCATCCACGAGCTGCCCCAGCGTCTCGTCGACGTCCCGGCCGGGGAAGTGTGGGTCCACTGCGCCGGCGGCTACCGCGCCTCGGTTGCTGCGTCGTTCCTGTCCGCTGCTGGGCGGAACCTCGTCGCCGTCGACGACTCCTTCGACAACGCCGAGAAGGTCGGACTCCACCTGGTGGGACCCGAAGCGTGACCTTCGCACTCCTGGCCGCCGCCGTCGTCGCTGGTGCGCTCATCGGGCTCAGCCTGGGCGCGCTCGGCGGCGGCGGGTCCATCCTCGCCGTCCCGGTGCTCCTCGCGCTGGGACAGACCGCAACGCAGGCCACCACCGGGTCCCTGGTCGTCGTGGGCGTCACCTCCCTTGCAGGTGTCGTGACCGCCTACCGCGCCGGCAACGTCCTCCTTGCCCGCGGCGTCGCGTTCGGAGCCGTCGCGATTGCTGGTGCCGTCGTCGGGGCACACGCCTCGGCGGCCGTGTCTGAGGCCGTCCTGCTGACCGCCTTTGCGGGCCTCATGCTCGTCGTGGCCACCCTGATGACCGTCCGGCAACTGCGCAACCGCCGCGGCGCGACCGCGGGAACCCACGCCGACCGGCCCCGGCTGGACGACCCCATCATCACGTTCAGTCCCACCTTCATGTGCCAGTGCCCGCGAGCCCTGAAGGTCCTCGTCACCGCCACCGCCGCAGGCCTGCTCACCGGGTTCCTCGGCGTCGGCGGCGGGTTCCTCGTCGTCCCCGCCCTGGTCCTCGCCCTGGCGCTCCCGATGGGCTACGCCGCAGGCACCTCCCTCGTCGTCATCACCATCACCAGCACAGCTGCCCTCGCCACCCGTGCCGGCACCGGCATCGCACCCGACTGGTGGCTCGTCGTCGGCCTCACCGCCACCGCCATCGTCGGCTCTGTCGCCGGTGCCCGCCTCGCCGCACGCACCGACACCGCCCGGCTCTCGGCCGCCTTCACCGTCCTGGTCCTCCTCGTCGCCGCCTACACGGCCGCGACCGCCGTCCCGGCCCTGATCTGAACCGTCCCCTCGACGTCTCGGCGCTGGCTCCAAGGCCCGTGACACGAACGCCGCATGCCCATCCACACGTACATCCCACAGAAACGAGTTCCGCTCATGACGTCGACGGCCGCCCGCCGCCACGCAAGTTCCGCACCCGAGTCCGACCCCGACCCCGACGGCATCGGCTACCGCCCCGGCCCCCTCGGCCGCCTCGGCGTGTGGGTCACCCACCACCGCCGCCTCACCGCAGGCATCTGGCTGCTGCTGGTCGTCGGCCTCGGCGCCTTCGCCCCGAAGGTCGAGGCCAGCCTGTCCGGCGCCGGCTGGCAGGCCGACGGCTCCGAGTCCGTCGCCGTGCGCGAGCTGGCCACAGAGAGCTTCGGCGGCAACGCCAGCTCCGCCATCCAGGTCGTCGTGCACAGCACCGACGGGCCCGTGACCGAGGGCCAGGGCCAGCAGGTCATCGACGAGGTGACCGCACTGCTCGAGGACGAGCCCCGCATCGCCGACGTGATCGCCCCACAGCCCGGCGCGTCGCTGAGCGAGGACGGCTCGACCGCCGTGGTCCTCGCCGGCGCCGGCGCCGACCCCAACGAGATGGTGCGAGTCGCCGACGACATGAAGGCCGAGCTCGAGGCCCTCTCGGGCGACGGCATCGAGGTCAACCCCACGGGAGCCTCGTTGCTGTGGTCGGACTTCAACGAGGCCAACCTCGAGGCGATGCTGAAGTCCGAGATGGTGTCGTGGCCGGTGACGCTGGCCATCCTCGTGCTCGCGTTCGGCGCTCTTGTCGCCGCTGGCCTCCCCCTCATCCTGACCCTCGCCGGCCTCGTCGCCTCGGCCGGCTCGCTGGTGCTCATCAACGAGCTCGTGCCGGTCTCCATCTGGGCGATGAACTTCGCGATGATGTTCGCCCTCGCGCTCGGCATCGACTACGCGCTCTTCCTCGTCGTGCGCTTCCGGGCCGCCCGGATGGGTCACCACGAGACCCCGCGGCAGGCGATCACGGAGACCATGGACACCGCCGGCAAGGCCGTCCTCCTGTCCGGGCTCACCGTGCTGGTCTCGCTGTCGGCCGTGATGCTCGTGCCCTCACCCTCCTTCCGGTCCATGGCCGGAGGCATCATGCTCGCGGTCGTATTCGTGCTCGCGGCGACCCTGACCCTGCTCCCCCTCGTGCTCTACGTGCTCGACCACCGGATCAACAAGCTGGCACTGAAGTGGGTCCACACCGGCGAGCACCGCTCGGCCAGGTTCGCCGCATGGGGCGAGCGCCTCTGGAAGCGCCCGATCGCGTTCGGCCTCGCCTCGGCCGTGGTCCTGCTCGTCCTCGCCGCGCCGGTCCTCGGCCTCAGGACCGCGATGCCCTCGATCCAGGTCCTGCCCGAGGAGGCGAGCGCCCGGATCGGCTACGACCAGGTCAAGGAGGCCTTCGGCGACGGGGCTCCCGGCACCCTCCAGGTGGTCGCCGACACGGCGGACGCCGAGGCGACGTACGACGTCCTGAGCGCGGACGCCGGCATCGCCGGCGTCATGCCCGCCCAGCCGGCGGCCGACGGCAGTGACGTCGTCCTCCTGCAGGCGGTCCCCACGGTCGACCCGTCCGACCCCGAGCTCGGCACGACCGTCGACCGGCTGCGCGACGACCTGCCCGCATCGGCACTCGTCGGCGGCGCGGCAGTGGAGAACCTCGACCTCAAGACCCAGCTCGACGACTCCACCCCGCTCGTGATCGGCGTCGTGCTCGCCCTGGGCTTCCTGCTCCTGCTCGTCGCCCTCCAGGCCCCGCTGATCTCGCTGCTCGGCACCCTGGCCAGCCTGCTGTCGACCGCAGCGGCCTTCGGCGTCGCCCGCCTGGTGTTCCAGGAGGGCATCGGTGCGGACCTGCTCGGCTTCGAGTCGCAGGGCTTCCTCGACGCGTGGGCACCGGTCTTCTTCTTCGCGATGATCTTCGCGATCGCCATGGACTACACCGTGTTCCTGCTCGCCTCCGCCAAGGAGCACTACGAGAAGTCCGGCGACCCGCGCGAGGCCATGGTCGGCGCACTGGCCCACTCGGGTCGGGTGATCTTCGCGGCGGGAGCCGTGATGGTGGCGGTGTTCTTCACCTTCGCGCTCTCCGGTCCGCTGCCGCCCAAGGAGATGGGCATCGTGCTCGGCGTGGCCGTGCTCCTCGACGCCTTCCTGGTGCGCCTGGTGCTGCTGCCCGTCATGCTGCGCCTCACGGGCAACGCTGCGTGGTGGAGCCCTCGCTGGCTGACCCGCGTGCTGCCGAAGATCACCTTCTCCCACGGCTGAACCACCGACCCTCCACACCTCCCACCACACAGAACGGAGCACTCCCATGTGCCGAGCAACCCGATGCAAGACCTGCGGCAAGACCACCTGGGCCGGCTGCGGCCAGCACATCAGCCAGGTCAAGGCCGGCGTCCCCGCAAAGGACTGGTGCAACGGCCAGCACACCGCCGACGAGAAGGCGACCGCCGGCACCGGCGGCGGGTTCTTCTCCCGGCTCTTCGGCCGCTGACCCCCTCAGACCGGTGGGGGCGTGCCTTCCCCCGGGCGCGCCCCCACCACCCCTCTCGATGCAGCCCCTCGATCCAGCCCTCCCCACCGACAGGACCCCCGATGAACCTCGACCGCGCCGTCCTCGCCCTCGCCGGCACCATGACCGTCGCGAGTGTCGCGCTGGCGGCCTTCAGCTCCACCTGGTGGCTGCTGCTGACCGCGTTCGTGGGCCTCAATCTGCTCCAGGCGAGCATCACCGGGTTCTGCCCGGCCGCCCACGTGTTCCGCAAGCTCGGCGTCGACGCCGGCTGCGCCTTCCGCTGACGTCGTCCGGAGGGCGTGCGTACCCGCCGCGACGAGTGCGTTGCGCAGGTGCATCACTTCGGGTCCTTAAGTCTGTCAAGCGCGGGCCGCCCTTTCTCGACGCGCAGGTGCATTCCGTCCCATAGGGCGATCCAGCTCGAGCTCTACCAGGCCCAGGTCCACGACGGCCCGTGCGTCGAGACGATCGAGAGGGGCAAGAGCATCGCGGTGACCGGTGAGTCCGAGCTCTCGGACCGGTGGCCCGACTTCGGCCGCGCGATGGCCGCCGCGGGGTTCACGACCGTGCTGGCCTCCCCGATGCGCTGGCACGAGCGCGTGCTCGGCGGGCTCAACCTGTTCTGGCGCACCTCGCGGACCCCGACCCAGGACGAGCAGGACCTCGCCCAGGCCTTCGCCGACATCGCCACCCTCGCGCTCATGCAGTCGCACACGGCCGACGACCCCGACGCGGTCGCCCAGCGCCTGCGGGCAGCCCTGCAGGGCCGGGTGGTGATCGAGCGCGCCAAGGGCGTGCTCGCGCAGACCGACGGCATCGAGATGGACGAGGCGTTCGCTCAGCTGGTCCAGGTCAGCGACGAGTCCGCGCGACCGCTGTCGCAGGTGGCACAGGAGGTCCTCGACGAGATCGTCATGCCACGTCCCTGAGTTTCTGCATCGCCCGCAGAACTCGTGGCGCGCGGGCATCGTCATCGGCACGCGTAGCGTGGCCACGGCGGGATCGCCTGAGGAAAGGAAAGTTGCCCGGCGCGCATCGAGTCTCTTATGGCGGGTGCTGATTCCCTTCCAAATAAGCCATCCGACCTTTGGTGTTTCGGCATCCAGTTCGCGCGGTATCCACGACTCATGCGCAGATACCCGGGGGGAAGGGTCAGCCCGCGACCCGACGGCTTCGTTGGCGAATGACGTCAACAGCGGAAGGGCGGCGGGGTGCGTCACTGGTTTGGAGCGGATGCGTCCGTCGCTAGGGCAACACCGCCCGGCCGGCGTCCGGCGACGATCATGAGCGCGGCACCGATGACACCAGCCAGCAAGGACCCGGCGAAAATGCCGACCTTGGCTGTCTCGGTCAACGTCGGGTCCTTGTAGGCGAGGTCGGCGATGAACAGCGAGACGGTGAAGCCGATGCCGGCCACTGCCGCGACGCCTACGACGTGCAACGCCCCGACGCCCTGCGGCAACCGACCCAGACCGGTACGGACCGCAAGCCACACCGCGGCACCGATGCCGACGATCTTGCCGAACACCAGTCCGAGAGCGATCGCCCACGGCAGCGCAGTGCTGGCTGCCTCGCCCAACAAGCCGCCCCCGAAATTGACGCCTGCGTTCGCGAGCGCAAAGAGCGGCACAACTACGAACGCTGACCAGGGGTGCAACCTGTGCTCGAGGGTGGCCAGAACGTTGCGGCCGCCCACGTCGCGCGCCGGGGTGAGGAGACCGAGCGCCACGCCAGCGATGGTCGCGTGGACCCCTGACTCGAGGGTCGCAACCCACACCACCACGCGACCAGGGCGTAGGGCCAGATGACGTTGACGCCCAGCCTGCGCATGACCACAACCACAGCGAGTCCAACCACGGCACCAGCCAGCCAGGACATCGAGACGGACTCGGCGTAGAACAGTGCGATCACCGTGATGGCGATGATGTCGTCGACGATCGCGACCGAGAGCAGGAGCAGCTTGGCGCCCGCTGGAATGCGGTCGCCGAGGAGGGCCAGCACTCCGACGGCGAAGGCGATGTCCGTCGCCATCGGGATGCCCCAGCCGGCGCGCGCCTCCCCGCTAGTGAGCGCCACGAAGATCAAGGCGGGCACGACGACGCCTCCTAAAGCGGCGGCGGCCGGAAGCGCTGCGGCGCGGGCGTCGCGGAGCTCGCCGATGGCCAGCTCCCGCTTGATCTCCAGCCCGACCACGAAGAAGAACAGGACCATCAAGCCGTCGTTTACCCAGTGCTGCAAGTCCTCGGTGATGGCAGTGGGGCCCCAACCGATCGTCAGGTACTGGCCCCAGAAGTCGAAGTAGGAGTCCGAGACCGGACTGTTGGCCCACACCACCGCAAGCACCGCTCCGGCCACCAGGACGATGCCGCCAGCGGCCTCGTCATGCAGGAAATCCTGCAGGGCGCCAAGCGGTCGCTTCGGCGCTCGTGTTGGTGGCATCTAGCCGCTCCTCGATGTCGGTGCGCCGGCGTGCTCCGCCGTGATACTGCCGATGGATTCAGTGAGCGTCGTCGGGGTTCCGCGTGTCGCGCGGTATTCCGCCGGGGTGAGACACGTGACCGGTCTGGTGTTCGGGGTGTTCCTCTCCGCGACGGTCGTTTCGGGTTGCGTAAAGACTCGTCGAGGTCACCACAGCAAGGATGCCGATGATCACGCCCAGTGATGCCAACGTGGGGATCTCCGGAACTCCGGGCCACACGCCATGCGCCCAGTGCAGCACCAGCTTGACGCCGATGAAGGCCAGGATCGCAGCCAGTCCGTAGCCAAGGTGCACCAGCTTGCTGAGCGCCCCCTCCAGAACGAAGTAGAGGGCGCGGAGACCGAGCAACGCGAACGCGTTGGTGGCGAAGACCAGGAAGGGGTCACCCGTGATGCCGTACACCGCCGGCACCGAGTCCACGGCGAAGACGACATCCGTGGCCAGCACGGCGAAGACGACCAGCGCGAACGGGGTCGCGCTGCGCCTATCTGCCTGCCGAACCAGCATCCGGGGACCGTGGTAGTCATCGGTGACCGGCATGAATCTGCGCAGCAGGCGCACCGAGCGCATCGAGGACACGTCAACCTCATTGCCGTGCCCGGACCGTTGGTCGCGCAGGATCTTCACCGCGGTCGCGAGGAGGATCGCGCCGAACAAGAGGAACGCCCAGCTCAGGTTCGCCAGCACTGCAGCACCGAGGGCGATGAAGATACCGCGCAGGACCAGCGCCCCGATGATCCCGTACAGAAGCACCCGCTGCTGGAGCTCCCGTGGTACGGCGAACGCGGACAGCAGCAGCATGAAGACGAACAGGTTGTCCACCGAGAGGGACTTCTCGACCAGGTACCCGGTCAGGTACTCGACTCCCCGGGTCGACCCGAACTCGGCCCAGACGTAGGCACCGAATGCCAGCGGCAAGGCGACGTAGAAGATCGACCATCCCACGGCCTCGCGCATCGAGACGTCGTGCGGCCGGCGCGTGACGACGAAGTCGAGCGCGAGCAAGGCGATGACACCGCCGATCGTCGCGGCCCACAGCATCGGCGTTCCGATCGTCTCCAAGTTCCTGCTCGGGCCTGCCGCAAGCACGACGGGGCCTATGGGAGTCACGTTTTTCAACCTCCTATTGGTGCCATGGCCGGCCCACGATACCGCGCGGCGATCCGTCCTCCCGCGGCGCCACTGGCGGGGTAACTTGTCACTACCCTCTCTCAGTCGTCTCATGCGTTCGGCACCGCGCGTCGGCGCCTGGCTCACTGCCACGCACTGCGGACGCGGAGCGCTAACTAGATGAATGCTCAGGCACGTTGGTCGAGATCGTGCGACGGCACGGTTTGGTCCGTAGATGGGCGAAGGCCTCCCCGGTGTGGAGTGGAGCCGTCTAAGCCTCGATCCACCGATGGGCCGGGTTGGGATGAGTTGATCGTGGCCGTCGTGGGGTAAGGGCGCCGAGACGTGACGGTCCGCCGGACCTATGTGTCCGGGGTGTTCCACTGGGTGTCCTCGGTCGCGCAGCGGGGCTGCTGGGTGGTCAGGCCGCGAGGTAGGAGGGCGGGTCGCTGACCCGGTCGAACAGTGCTGTCCAGGCGGTCTCCCAGGGCCAGGCTTGTGGCAGATGCAGGGTGACCCGGCGGGCGGAGGTCGCGACCCGTGCCGGCACCGTGATCAGCTTGCGACGGATCGTCGCGGTGGTGGCCTTCGTCAGCTGCGGGTCGGTCAGGCTGGCTGCAGCACGGGTGAGGTTGAACGCGATGACCACGAGCACCAGCCAGGCCGCGTTGGCGGTGAACACCCCCGACGGCAGGTGCGCCAGAACGGCGCCTTTGAGGTCGGCGTGAACCTGCTCGATGACCGCATGCCCACGATGGGTCTTGTCCGCGACGACGGTATCCAGCACGTCGGGGTCGGAGGTGGTGAAGAACGCGTGGAACCGCCAGGTGTCGAACAGGGTGTCCTGGCCAGCGGCCTTATTCTTCTCGGCGTTGAAGTCCGGGATCCATCGGACCACGAGCCGGCCCGGGACGGGGTCGGTCTTCGTCTGTGCGGCGAACGCGGTGAAGTCGATCTCGGCGACCTCGGCCCGTGAGATCCACCGCTGGCTGGCCTCGTCGAAGACGGCGTCGGTGTACTCGATGGTGGTCCACGCATCGTCGCCGATGGTGGTGATCGCGGCCTTGACCCGCTTGTCCATCCGCACGGTCACCGACACCGCGGCCCCACCGGACAGTGCAGCGTGCACTGGGCCGCGGCCATAGAACGCCGATTATGCCGAGGTCCTCGTTATGCCGATGTCGACGCCGGATCCGTTGTGGTGGGCGGTGAACGACCTGCCGAGGTCGGCATAATCAGAGGGCTTCGAGGAAGGTGAGGAGTCGGTCGCTGGGCTGGTAGCGGCCGGGCTGGGTGCCGGTGGGGGCGGTGCGCGCGAGGGCACGTTCCTTGAGCGCCAGGTCGGCATGTAGGTAGATCTGTGTGGTCTCGCTGCTGGCGTGCCCGAGCCACAAGGCGATGGTCGTCACGTCGACGCCGGCTTCGAGCAGACGTATGGCCGCAGTGTGTCTCAGGACGTGTGGCGTGACCCGCTTTGCCGTGAGCGAGGAGCTGGTGCTGGCGGCCGTGCTGGCGTGGACTTTCAGCCGGGCCGATACTGCGTCACGGCTCATCAGGTCACCGGTCCGGGTCGGAAACAACGGAGCGTCCGGCTCACCAGGGATCTCCTTGGTCCAGGTGCGCAGGAGGGCGACGGCCTCGGCGGTTATCGGTGTGGTCCGGTCCTTGCGGCCCTTGCCATGGCAGAGGAGGTGAGCGCCAGCACCCAGGTCTAGATCGCCGCGGGTCAAGGCGGTGAGCTCGGAGACTCGCAACCCGCTGGTGACTGCGAGCAGGATCCAGGCGCGATCTCGTCGCCCGGTCCAGGTGCCTGGATCGGGGGCGCCCAGTAGGGCTGTGGTTTCTGCACGGCTGAGATAGGTGACCTGGGGTCGGTCGTAGCGTTTGGGTGGGATCGCGAGGACCCGAGCGATCATCTCGGCGTGCTCGGGGTGACGCAACGCGGCAAAGGTGAACGTGGAGTGGATTGCTGCGAGCCGGCTGTTGCGGGTGCGGACGGTGTTGCCGCGCTCGTTCTCCAAATGGTTGAGGAACGCGCCGATCAGAGCCGCATCGAGGTCAGCGATGTCGATCTTGATCGGCGGGATGCCGGTGCGCTCGGTGGTGAAGGCGAGCAGCAGGCGCCAGGTGTCGCGGTAGGCAACGACGGTGTGCGCACTGGCGCCGAGTTGGTGAGCCAGCCGGTCGGTGAAGAAAGCCTGCAGCGTTGGCGCGAGGACAGTCATCGTTCGACCTCCGCATCATGGGCGGCCAGTCGCTCGGCGGCCAGAGCCATCAACTCGGGAGCGGCGTGCAGATACCAGTAGGTGTTGGCCGGCTCGGTGTGCCCGAGGTAGGTGGAGAGCACCGGAAGCCGCTCGCCGACATCGGCTCCAGCACGGTAGGCATCGAGCAGGGTGTTGACCGCGAACGAGTGGCGCAGGTCCGTCATCCTCGGACGACACGCGCTCGAGCGAGACACGATGCCGGCTCGTGCGGTGAGCTTCTGGAACACCTTGCAGGCGTTGTCGTAGGTCAACCGGGTGCCGGTCGTCGAGATCAGGAGTGCCGTTGTCCCAGGCAGGGCAGCGTCGTTCCGGAGCGTCAGGTAGCCACGCAGCTCATCGACCACAGTGGCGTGCAGCGGGAGCAGGCGTGTCTTGCCGAACTTGGTGCCCCGGACGGTGAGGGTCCCGGCGTCGAGGTCGAGGTCGGTGACCTCGGCCCGGGTCGCTTCGCCGGCGCGCATCCCGGTGACGGCCAACAGCCCGATCAACGTCTGGAAGGTCGCAGACCTCATCTGTGGAGTCAGGCCAGCCGCGGCGTTCATCAACGCCCGGATCTGGTCTTGCGAATACAAGTAGGGCGCGGCTCGTGTGGGGCGCATCGGCAGCAACCCAGTCGGTGGGACCTGGATGCCGGGGTCGAATGCCTGGGCCCACGTGGCGAACCCACGAACGGCACTCAACCGGGCTCCATGCCAGCGAGGGTTCACACCGGTGGGCGACTTCGCCCACGTGACCGCGTTCTCGGCGGTGATCGTGGATGCGTGGATCTCCTCGAGGTAGTCCACGTACTGGTTCAAGAACCGCTCGTGCTCGACGAGCTTGTAACCCAGGCTGCGGCGTAGCCGCAGATAGTCATCGACCTGGCCGCGCAGCCTACTCATTGCTGACCTCCCGAGGTAGGCCACGGCCGAGCGATCTGGACGAGCCGATGATGATCGACCTTGGCGTAGATCTCGGTGCTTGCTCGCGAACGGTGACGTAGCAGCTGGCCCACTTCGTCTAGGGATGCGCCCTTGCTCAACACGTCGGTGGCCAGTGTGTGACGAAGCAGGTGTGCATGGACCGTGCCCAGCCCGGCGCGCTTGGCCGCCCGGCCCACCATGGTGCTGACGCTCTTGTGGCTCAACGCCTGGTGGGGCGCCTTTGCCCGGATGAACACCGCCCGCACCGACGGCGAATACGGTCGCCCATGTTCGAGATATCGCGACAACGCGGTCCCGACGTCGACCGACAGTGGGAGCTGCTCATCGCGGTTTCCCTTGCCGTGGACCATCACCGTCCCGGCCCGCCAGTCGATGTCATCTAACTTCAGACCAGCAACCTCACTGGCACGAAGTCCCAGTCGGGCCAGCAGGGTCACGATCGCGAAATCGCGTCGCCCCACGGCGGTGGACTGGTCACAGGCATCCAGGAGTGCCTGCACCTGGACCGGAGCCAGTCCGATCGGGAGCCCGGTCAGTTTCCACGACGCTACCGTCGGGACGACCGATGCCAGTGGTCTGGTGATCACACCGCTGGCGTGAAGGAACGACAACAACGCCCTCAGCGCGGTCACCGTCGACCTTGCCGGCGCCTTCGACAAACCAGGCAACCAGTCGGCGACGAAGCAACCGACATCGGCAGCGGTCAGCGACTCCAGTCCCAATTGGCCGCCCTGCGCGCGGTCGACGAGGAACGGCCGCGCCCGAACGACGTAGGTCTCGACCGAGACCTCGGCCAGTCCCCGCTCGACCAGCAGGTAGTGGCGGAACTGGCGTTCGATCGCCTCGACCGCAGATTCCTCCACCTTCTCCTCGTCGTCAGGGACCGCTCCCATCCGGCGAAGCAACTCCAGCCCCGCAGACAACGCCTTGACCGAGTACAGGTAGCGGTGAGTCTGTCCGCGCACCCGAAGGAACTCCTCGATCCTGTCCGGGGTCAACTCCGACGCAGTCAGCCCTTGGCCATCCAGCCACCGGCTCACCTGAGCCCACAACGCCAGATGAGAAGTCGCCGTCGATGGTGCGTACCCCAGTGTTGTGAACTCCGCCCGCAGGTCGTCGACATACCCGGCCAACGGCCTTGAGAACTGCCTGTTCCAGTAGTTGCTCATGATCGCCTCTCCTTCATATTCGGAGAGGCGAGCGTCGCTCAGGAGCGCCCGGTTATGCCGACCTCGGCAGGTCGTTCACCGCCCACCACAACGGATCCGGCGTCGACATCGGCATAACGAGGACCTCGGCATAATCCGCGTTATGCCGATATCGGCATAACGCCGAGTCCATCCGCACCAGGTGCTCTGCGCCACACATTCCCCGCTGTTGGCGGCCCTGCCGGGTGCCCGGATCCTTGAGGTTGAAGCGCCCCAGGTTCTCTGCCGCTCTCATACGGGCTGCGGCTCGGGGTTGAGGGCAGCGTAGTGGGCGTGCTCGTACTCGATGGGCGGGATGTGGCCCAGCGAGCTGTGGAGCCGTCGGGCGTTGTACCAGTCGACCCAGCCGGCGGTGGCGTACTCGACGTCCGCGATGCTCTTGAACGGCCCATCGTGGAAGACGGTGGTGCGGATGCACTCGGCCTTGTACAAGCCGTTGATCGTCTCCATCAGCGCGTTGATGCTCCTATAGATCGTCAAGTCGATCAG
>NZ_JBDIVG010000043.1:0-14098 GCF_039631275.1 Janibacter sp. LM | reverse complement strand
GATCCCTCCACGGAACAGGGCAGCGAACTGCCCACGGCGCGGGATCGTGCCGGTGCTCGTCGACGGGGTGCTGGTCTCCACGCTCATGTCGGCGCGGGCGTTGTTGTCGATGGTCGTCGTCATGACGGATCTCCTTGTGTCGTGCGGGTGGCGAGCCCGCGAGTGGATGACGTCTTCGACGCTAGCGCCCTCTCCCGACGACCGACGCCTAGCTCCACCGACTCACCGGGCTAACGGATCCGTTGGCCCGGTGAGTCACTGACAAGCCACCTTGTCAGTGACGTTCCTGGCTCGAAGCCCGCCCGATAGCCACAGTGATGGGACACCGCCCGGTTTGAGCACGCAGACCCGGCACGACGAAAGGGATCCACCCCCATGGCACCTGCCACCCCCGCCCTCGAGATCTCCGAGCCTCTCGCCGCTCTGCTGGTGTGGGTTCTGGAGGACCACGACGTCGAGCTCGCGAAGGAGATCATCGACAAGCCGCATCATTTCGAGGACCTCTCCGCCCTGCACGCGCGTCCAACCCCAAGATCAGCCTCACTGACGCCTTCGCAGCCCTCGAGGCCCAGCAGCGCGACGACTGACCAGCAGCGGCACCACTGATAAGGGGGCTTATCAGTGGTTCCGCTCGCCCCTGACGTCACACCGCGATGAGATGGGGGAACACCAGACGGACGGAAGCACGGAGGTCGACAGATGAAGAACTCAGAGGCAGTGCGCCGTCACTTCCACGTGCCAGCACGCGAGATGCTCCTCGAGGATCCGCAGCGCTGCCCCTGGCTGCCGGGGCTGACCATGGTCGGAGTCGCCGTCACCGACGACGAGCAGCACCACGTCATTCTCGAACTCGGCACCCGGTCAGTCGACCGCTTCTACCTTGGGCCCACACAGGACGACGTGACCCGACGGGCGCAGGTCCTGGCGCATGCGCTGCGTCAGTGGCCCCGGATGAGCACGCCTCATGCCAGCCTGATCCAGGACTGGGTCCTCATGACTTGGGACAGCCTGCTCGACGAGCTCGTCGCGGCGCTTACGGGGCGGGCGTGACTGGCTGAGGTCGAGAGTGTGGCCTTGGTCGGCCCTGCACCCTGCTAGAGCGCCAGACGTCGGTCACTGGTCGAGCTTGCGGCGCAGCACTTCGTCGACGCGGTCTTCTTGGCGTGCGACGCGCTCTTCGTGCAGTCGCTGATCCTCGGCGCGCCACTGCGCAGCCCGCTCCTTGCCCCTCTCGATGGCCGCCTCGACCTCGGGCACTTTGGCTGCCGGAACGTATCGCCATGGGAGCCTCTCGCCCGGAGCTGGCGGAACATCGAGCACCGCGGCGGCGATGCCCTGCTCGTCGCAGTGGAGCACCAACGTCCACCCTCCCAGGCTGTGCCACAGCGCGACGATGAAACCCATCAGGAGAGCAGCGGTGACCGCGCTGCTGAAGGTGGGGGCCAAGGTCGCGGTCGCGAAGTACAGGGCCACCGCTACCGCGGCGTACCCACCAAGGACCGTGACGGCGAACACCGGGTGCAGCCGCCTCTCAACCCACAAGGCCTCGGGGTCGACGTCGAAGGGGTGATCCGCTGTCACGCGGTACTGATTCATGCGCCTCTTCATCGGCCCGCTCCTCGCGCTAGGTCTGCGCGCAGTCGCTCGAGAACCTCACTCGAGGTGTGCCCGTCGTGCACGGGAGCCAGCTCGGCGACCGGGACATCGAACAGGCTCCAGGCGTGGCTCGGGTAGTGATTGCTGACCTGCCCGGACGGCAACTGCGCGACCACGATGAAGAATGCGCCCCCGAAGCACTCAGCGCCGTCGTGGTGACGCCAAGACTTGACGACGGGGATCCCCTCGGCGAGCCATGCGCGGACGGCGTGGGCGTGGAAGAGCGCCCGGAACTCGTACAGCTCGGCGTGCGTGTGCTGACCGTCCGAGGCCTGCCCCGCGGCCAGTTGGTGCCGCAGCACCTCCAGGTCTTCGTCCGTGCTCATCGGGGCCTCTCCTCTTCCTGGCTGCTCCCGTCATGGTGCGCCCAGTCCCTGGTGCGCTGCTCGACCTGGTCGAGCAGCTCGGTGTAGAACGCCGGCCCGCTGGGGTGCTCGCTCCGCACTTCCAACACGGCCGCCCGGACATCAGCCAGCGCTGCGCTGGCGCCGGTGCCGTAGTGCCGGCGAGCCGCTCGATAGCCCTCGGTGAACCGGTCTCCCATCACCGGCCGCCTTCCCTTGCGATCTGCTGCCGCTCGAAGCCCTCGAGGTCATCGACCTCGTCGTCGCGCCACGCAGCGTTGCCCATCCAGTCGTCACGCAGCCGCTGGCCGCCGGCGTTGTACCAAGCGCCGCACTCGCAGGACACGTCGCCCTGACCACGCCAGCGCGCGACCTCCCTTCCGCAGGACTGGCAGGGCTTCACCCACGTGGGGCCCTCCTCGTTCATCAGATTCGACATGGCATGTGCTCCCTTGCGTCGAGGTGCGGGGTGGCTGTCCCGCGGGTCAGTGGTTGACGTCTTCGACGCTAGCCGCCGGATGCGACAGCGCTTGCCTGAAAAACAGACCCACCCGGCTAACGGTCGGCCTGTGGCCGGGGTGGGGCACGTCGAGGTTCCTCCCGCGCGGCTGCTGCTGCGCGGGAGGAACCTCGGTCACGGTCTGGGGCCCTTTGCGGTGGAGGTCAGGCCGCGGCTCCGGTCAGCGGGGCAAGCGTGGGGTGGGCCGGGCCCTGCCAGATGACGCGGTGGCCGTCGAGGACGGTCTGGTGGGTGGGGCCGGGGTGGTTGAAGTCGGCGCCGCAGTGGACGCTCTGGCCGCTGTGGTCGTGGAGGGCGGTGCAGCGCTGGTCGAGCCACGCGCGCAGCCACTGGATCGCCTTGGCCGACAGGCCGAGGGTCTCCCCCTCGCGCTGTCCGGTGATGATCACGGGGCCGAAGTAGGGCTGATGCGTCTTGCCGTGCATCCGAGCCAGACGAGTGGCGGTGTGGTTGATGCCGTACTCGAACACGCCCGAGTCGTTGAGCCACATGTCCACGTCATCGGTCAGTGACACCACGTCGATGACTCCCCCTGCGTGCTTCTGCAGGATGGGGAGGGAGTCGCCCTCCTGCCACGTCGTCCAGTCAGCGGTGCCGTCTACGTCGATCGTCAGGCCGGTGGGGTTGCTCATGAGAAGTCTCCTCGTGTGGGTGCGGGTGGCTGGTCCGCGGTCAGTGGTTGACGTCTTCGACGCTAGCGCCCTCCCCCGACAGTCGCAGCAGCTAAAGACCGGCTCTCCTGGCTAACGGTTCGTTGGCCAGGAGAGAGTGCGGGGCGAGCCGCAACCGGCTTCACCCCGCACTCTGCTGGGGCGCTACTTCGCGACGCGGATGGGCTGGACGACGGCGGTGATGTCGCCGTCGCCGGCGACCTTGACCGGGCGCAGGGTGGACTGGACGTGGATGCTGACCTCGGCGCCACCGACTGCGCGCAGGGCGTCGGCGAGGTAGGCCGCGTTCAAGGTGACGGGCTCGATCTTCTCCGGCGGCGTGCAGGCGGGCACCTGGGCGGTGACAAGGGCCCTGCCGCCGTCGTCGACGGTGACGTCGATCGTCTGGCCGATGGTGGCAAGAGTGACCTTGGCGGCGCGCACGTTCTGGTGGGGCTTGATCAGGTCGAGCAGCCCGGTGCGGTCGACCCTGACGGTGGTCGCGTCGTCAAACTCGCCGATCGAGGTGACACCGCGGGGGTAGTCGCCCTGGAGGCCGCGCAGGGTGGCCGTGACCGTGTCGGTGGAGATGGTGAGCCGGTCGGCGTCGACGCCGAGGCTGACGGTGTCGCCGGTCAGCGTCTTGATGACCTTTGCGAACACGTGCGCGGGGGGCTGCGCGGGCTCGAGGTCGCCGGTGCCGGGCAGGGGCGCCTTCGTCAGCCTGTACTTGTCGGTGGCGACCACACCGTCGGTGGCGAGACGCATGGCGGTGATGATCGGCACGTTGCAGTCGGGGGTGGCCGCGGCGCTGGCCACGGCGGCAACGCGCTCGGCCAGCTCGGCGCGGTCAGCGACCCACGTCACCGCAGCCGGGGCCATCGTCGGGGGCAGGTGGACGTCGTCGAGGACGTCGATGTACATGACTCGCGTGCCGTCGCTCAGGCGCGCTTCGTCGGCCGTGACGGTCAGTGACAGGTCGACCTGAGCACCGGCTCCGCGGCGAGCAGCGAGCGCCGTCGCGGCCTTGCGCAGCGCGGTGTGGTCAATCCACGCCTGCCCTGCGGCGGTGCTCGTCTGGCTGGAGGGCAGGCCGACCTGCATGCTGACCTCCCCGGTCGAGCAGGACAGGCTGGTGGCTCCGTCGGTTTCCACGGACAGCAGCACGCTCCGCAGCGGGGCGGGCGCGTGCTTGGCGGTCGAGAGCACAGGGCGAAGGGGGGCGAGCGCCTCGAGGAGGTCGCCCCCTCGAGTCTGCACAGACATGGTGGTGGTAACTGCGGTCATGACGGTTCTCCTTGGGTCAGCAGGTGGCGAGCCCGCGAGTGGATGACGTCTTCGACGCTACTGCTCATCCCTGTCAGCGAAGGGCTTTTATGACCGGCTCACCTCGCTAACGGATCGTTGCGAGGTGAGGATCACCAGCAGCAGCGACCAACTGCGCCCGCCAACGTCTGCATGTCCAGATCCGCCACGCCGGGCACGATCTCCTGACCCAGCTCCTGCTCACGCTCATCGTCCGTGACGAGAGCCTCCTTCCGACCCGCCCACAGGCGAGCGATCAGGAGAAGTCAGTTACACAAACCTTTCTGACCGACCCACTCGGCAGTGCGCAGGTGACGAGGCTTGACAACGAAGCCAAGCCTCGGGCTGAGCCGAACGGTGAACTACCGGTTGCCCTTTGATCGGTTGTGCGGGACGCAGAGCATCTCGCAGTTGTCCAGGGTCGAGTCGCCGCCCTTCGACCATGCCGCGACGTGGTCAGCTTCCATCTCATCCAACTTGTAGATGCGAGCCTTGTTGGCATTGCTGCCGTGGGCGCAGAGCGGGCAGTTGGAGAGTTCCCGGGCCGTGGCCGTCTGTGTCTGCTGCTTGTAGGCCTGCCGTTTGATCGTCGCGTCGAACAGCCGCACGTTGAGCAGCTGCGGGTTCTGCTTCCCGTCGAGCAGGTACTCGTAGATGCCCTTGCGGTCCTTGACCGCCGGGTCGTCGAGCAGGTCCTGCAGATCGGCGTCGAGCTGCGCAGCCTTGTAGGAGCGCTGGTGGAAGCGCTCATAGAGGTCGCCCCAGTGCAGGCCCTGCATGACTTTGTCCGGCGGGGCGATGAATACCGCGTCGATCCAGTCGATCACAGTCGTGAAGTAGGTCTGCAGCTCCGCGATGGTGGCTTCCTGCCGGTGGGCCGCCATGTAGCCCTCGATGGACTGGCCCTTGGCTGCAGCGACCCACTCCAGCGCGACCTCGAGGACCTGCTGCCGCTTGGGGTCACCCTTGACGAAGTGCGACCACTTCTGTTGCAACGCGCTTCCTGAGTTGGAGAAGTGAGTCTTAGCTGCGGTGACGAAGGGGCCAGAGTAGATCGCGTTGCGTAGCTCCTGCTGGTTCAGCGGCACGCCGGCGATGTTGATGGTCTGAAACCACTCCTTGATCTCGGCCTCCGTGCCGGTGCACTCGTAGACGAGGAGGGTGCTGCCCTCGATGAGTTGGCGGTCTTCCTTCGGCAGGCTCGAAAAGGTCTGCTCTTTGCCGTTGCGGACGATCGCGAACTTGCCGGTGACGAACCGACCGATGCTGGTGATGCGTTGCTGCCCGTCAAGTACCTCCAGGCGTGGGGTGGCGGCTGCGCCCGTGTCGACGAAGTAGATCAACCCCAGCGGGTATCCCTTCAGGAGCGAGTCGATGACAGCTACGTCCTTCTTGCCATCTCCGTAGATGTAGTGGCGCTGGTACTCCGGCTGGATGACCAGTTCGCCGTCGAGCCCGAACAGGCCCTTGGCCTCGAGTTCGTTGTAGACGAATCCCTGGGTGACCTCGGCAACCGAGTACTGCTTGAGGACGGTCTTCATCGCTCAGCCCCAACGTCCGGCGCGCGGTGGCGAATGAGGATGCGGGCATATACCTGCAGGTACGGCTCGCCATCGACTTCGTAGTAGGTCTTCCCTTCGGGCGGAGACTTGAGTTTGATCGCAGGCCCGTCGTTGAGCTTGCTGACAGTACTACGCGTCCCCGTCTTGCTGACCTGAATCTGCTTTGGGTAGATCTTCGACGGCTGGCCTAGGGGCGCCTTCGCGATCCCCACGATCTCGAACTGATCCGGACTGAACTTGTCGAGGAAGGTGATGGGGACCCCCATCACGCCCTCGTGGTCACTGGGGATGGCCTCGACGAAGGGCACCTCGATGGCGTCGTAGTTGTCGTAGCGGAGGTAGCCGACGCCCTGCACGGCCTTCCGCCTGCTGTAGCGGACGTTGTCAGCGGTGGTCATGAGTTGCAGCGGCTTGTGACGCTGACCGTGGTCGATGTTGGTGAACCAGGCAGTGTTGCGGAAGTGGACCAGCTTGGTGTCCGGGTCGTAGACCCCATCTGCGTACTCCTTGCGCGCAGAGTCGGGAATCCTGAAGTAGGCGTCCCCCTTCGTGAACCCACGACCGAGCCAGAGCTCATTCTCGCGGATCAGCGGGAAGACGTCCTGATAGGCAATGGCGTTCTTCGGGCCGATGATTGAGAACTGCACCTGGCCATCAATCAGCCACGCGAGGAAGGTCCGGAACAAGCTGAAGGGCGGGTTGGTCAGGACCATGTCGGCCTGATCGCGCAGGGCTGTCACCTCCGCGCTGCGGAAGTCGCCGTCTTCCTCGAGGTACTCCCACTTGAGGTCATCGATATCGATGCGTCCGTCGCCGGTCACGTCCTCGGGCGTCAGGGTGAAGACTCGGCCGCGCTCCATGGACATGCTGGCGTCGTAGGCGGGGTCCTGGGTCTCGAACAGGGTCGGGGAGTAGAAGGCGGCACCGGCGTTGCTCTTCGGGGCGTACGACGTAGAGATCAACTTGGCAAGGCCGAAATCGGCGAAGTGTAGGGCGAAGTACTTTGTGAAGTTGCTCCACTCGGGGTCGTCGCAGGGCAGCAGAAGAGTCTTGCCACGAAACACGTCTGGGTCGTGCTCAAGGTAGGCATTCATCTCGCGCTCGACATCGACCCACTGACTGTAGAACTCGTCGCGCCTGGCCTTCTTAGCCGCGGTGAGCCCTTGCTGGTTCTTCGAAGTCACGCCGGCCAATGCCTCTCCCTACGTATCGGGGCGATGTGGCGCAGGTCGCTTGCGCGCCAGCATCACCCTAGCCAGACGGACGCTGGAAGTTCCTGAGGGCGTCCGACGGTTTGGGAGGGTCGATGACCCCGGGAAGCGGCCGGTGCGCTGACAGTCCGACTTACCAGTGAGAGTGGATGCGGACGGGCGCCGTGTGCTCGACGGGCCCTTGGTCGGCGAGGTCCAACCAGGCCTATGGACAGTCGCACTCGTACCAGTTCTGACCGCAGATGCTGCATGTGATGTGCGCGCCTGGGCAGAAGGGGGCGTGGTGGTAGCGAGGTACCTGGCCGCCGTAGCCTGAACTAGCGATCTCCTGACCGGTCTCGATGGGGCTGTGGCAGTTGGTACAGGTGCCACTGTCGTACTGCGCGATGAAGCCGCTCTCCCGATGCTGCATTGGGGGATTCTAGGGCGCGATGTCGTCCACCATTGCCCGGCGACAGGCTCGGGAGGAGGGCCCCTCGCCGGGCCCGCCGTCGCAGTGTGCTCGAGCCCCTTCGGGCCGGCGGGCCCTCAGCCGCTAGAGCAAGTCCTCGGACGAGTCGACGTCGGCGGCGCGGAGTCTCGATACGCCGCCTGACCTGCCGAAACGCTGCTTGAGCAAACCGCCGCGCGGTCGGTGCCGTGGGAGATGGGACCGACCGCGTTGATCGAGGGCGCGCCACGCATTGCCGCCACCCCCTTGGTGGCGCCGCACAGTCGCCGGCGGGGGCCGGTCCGGTGGTTTACCGGTAAACGCGTCGTGCCGCTAGAGGTCCAGGACGTGAGCGCGGAACTCCGCAGGTGTGGCACTGGGACCCAGTTCGATCACCGGGTCCTGGGAGGCGAGCCCGACGATGCTGGTCTCGAGGCTGATCACACTCGGCAGACGGTCTTCGAGGTGGTCGACCAGGGGGACGTAATCGCGGGCCAGGGAGCTGAGCACGGTCACGCGCAGCGTCCTGTACCCGTTGTCGATGGCGGCTCGGACCAGGAGCTGGGCGATGAGGTCGTGGTCGCCCAGCCCACGTACATCGAACTGCGGTCGGTCGCAGAATCGGGCCGTCAGGGCGTCGTCGACGCTCGGGTGGTGCTCGGGGGTGAGCTCGCCCAGGCGGTCGGCGATGGTGGAGGCGTTGGCGCCGAAGGCTGGCAGGTCGACGAGGTGCGGTGCGCTCATGGGTGCTCCTGAGTGAGGGTTGGTGACTACCTGGGGGCCGGGAAGGAGCGGGCCAGGTGGTGGGCTCCGGCATGGGTCAGCGGCCGCCAGGAGCGGTCCCTGTGGGGTTTTGTCGGGGGTGGTGCTGGCGGCGCGCTCTCCTGCCCCCCGGCCCACGCGCGGTGCTGCCTGATCAGGGCTCGCTCGCGGGTGGCCAGGATCTGCCAGGTGGAGATCTCGTGTTCGATGTCGGAGAGGCGTGCTGCTGCGTCGGCTGATCGTGTGGCCGCGTGGTGGCGGCGGTGTGCGTGCAGCCGGCAGTCGGCCTCGGGGTCGTCGAGGAAGTCTTCCGCGATGGCGGCCACGATGCTGGCGAGTCGCCGACGAGTTCCGTCGGGCACGTCTTCGACTCGGCCGTCAGCTCCTCGCCGTAGCGCGCCCACCCACCACGGGCTTCGGCGATCGGGTGGCCGGCTGAGGTAGGTGAAGACGTCGTCGACGTCGACGCAGCAGCTGCCGATCACGTCGATGCCGTACAGATGTGGCGCTGCTGGCCGAGGCTCGTCCAGGCCGCGGTAGATGTCGGTGTCATCGGCACGTCCGTACATCACGAGGAGGTTGAGCGGGTCGTCTTCGGGGTGTCGGCCCGGGCTGTAGCCCAGGGTGAAGTCACCGACGCCGTTGATGCTGTACACGACTTGGCCGGTCTCCAGGGGGGTGCGTTGGCGGATCGGGTTCTTCATGCGGTCGCCCCGGCAGGCTGTCGGTCGTCGATAGCGAGGGAATCTGCGCAGGTCAGGCGCACGGTGCGAATCCCGTGGATCGACATGGCGATGCCGGCGATGGCGACGGCATAGGGGTCGATGTCCTGAAGGACCCATTGGCGCAGCTCGGGGACCTTGCCGCTGGCTCGCAGGTGACGCACGGCGGCGACAGCCAGGCCCCCTCCCCCGCAGCATGCGTCGAGGATGCGGTCGCTGGGGGCGACGGATTCGCCCATCTGCGCGATCACGGCGGCCAGTGACGGTGGGGTGTAGAACGCGCCTCGGGCGGATCGGTCTCCGGGGGCGCTGAGCAGGGTCAGGACCTGCCCGAGCAGGTCGCCGGCGATGGCTGGCTGCTCGGCCATCTGCGGCAGGTCGATAGTCGACAGGAGCTGCAGCTGCTTGATCAGAGTCTCTCGCTGGCCTGCACTGGGGTGGTTGAGCCACCCGATGATCGGCTCGAGGTGCCCACGGAGGAAGGGGAAGCTCTGCTGCCACCACTCCCACTGCTGAGCCACGAGACCCGCTGTGTCGTCGTGGTTGGCGATCGCAGCCAGCATGGGGCTGTAGCCGGCCTCGAGCCCCAGGAGCAGGGACGCGGTGGATACCGACGTGAGGGTGACCTGCTTGGGGTCACAGCCTCTGGCCGAGGCGACCCGCGTGAGCTGCTCGGTCAGGGCTTCAAGGGTGGGCGGGCTGCTGTTCACGTGTCACTACTTCCATCGAGCCGAGGGTGAAAGGTTCGTGGCTCAGGGTCGATGCGGGCTGCGACGGCCCCGTGCAGATGTGGATGCCTCGTGGCCTCCTGGGCTCGCCAGCGGCGGGCGCGGAGGCTCGGATCTGGCGACTCCGGTTCAGTGGCTGCTCCGCCTCGTAGGCGTTGAGGGGTGCGCCTCGAGGTAGGCCCGCCAGATCTGCCGTGAGGGGAGGCCGACTGCTGCAACGTTCATCCCCTGGGCTCTGGCCCAGGTGCGCACGCTCTTCGCCGTGGCCCCGGCCGCGGTCATCTGTGTCGCGATGTCACGGGCGCCGCCGTCACGGCCGGGGCGTCCCTTTTGCACCTGGCCTGAGGTCTTGATGGGAATCCCAGCGGCCTTGAGCATCCTCAGCACGGTGGTGTGGCCGATCCCGAGATGGCGAGCGAGGTTGATGGCGCTGCCGTGCTCCTCGTAGAGACGCGTCAGCTCTTCGACGGGCGGTGGCGTGATGCGCGATGCTCCGCCGGATCGGGCGGCTCGAGCATCCGATCGCGGAATGCCGTGGCGGTCGAGGATCCGGCGCACGGTAGCCGGTGTGGTCCCCAGTCGCTGTGCGATTTGGGGCGGGCTGAGGTCTTCACCGTTGGTGTGGAGGCCGATGACTGCGGCCGCTCGCTCGTCCGTTCGGGGTGCGACGCTGAGTCCGGCGGTGCGGAGTGCTTTGCGGACGGTGTCGTGGCTGACGCCGACCTCAGCGGCGATGTCGCGGATCGGGAGCCCTTGGGAGGCGAGTCTCTTGGCGGTGTCGATGTCCCAGGCAGGCCGGTCCTGCGATCGAGGCAGGACGATGCCCGCGCGGCGTGCGTGGCGCCGCACGGTTCCGATGGCGATGTGCAGCTGGTGGGCGATCTCGGTGCTCGTCTTGCCTTGGCTGGCCAGGGTCTTGATCTGCTGCTGCATTTCGTCTGCGTCGCGGCTTGGCGATCGCGGTGTCGTCGGGCGAGGTGCCCTCGTCTCTCGCGAGGCTGCCTGAGGTGCGTGCCTGGTGGTCTCTGGGCGCGGCTTGAGGTGGATCGGGGACTGGATGCGTCGAGCGCTTCTGGCCTTCTCGAGTCGCTCCCAGGGGTCGTCGTCGACCTGTCGACGCGCAGTTGGCAGTTCGAGCCCTGCGCGCCCCTGGACGGCGGTGGTCGACCCGTGGGTGGTGGGGCTCATGTAGAGGCCTCCGTGGTCTGGGGGGATTTGGTGACGTGATGCCCGGCCCCGGGCGGGGAGTCGAGGTCGCTACGCCCAGGGGCCGGGCGCTTAGGGGTGGGAGTCGACGTCGAGGGCGTCGCCGCACAGGAAGCAGAGCTCGGGGCGGGTTGGGTGGGTCGCGCGGGCACCGGTCCCGAGGAGCGGCTGCTCGCAGATGCGGCAGCGCAGGCTCCAGTAGGTGCAGGAGGGGTGGTGGTCGTGGACTTCCTGCCCGTCGGCGGCGATCAGCCCGCGGCAGGTGCTGCAGCGGACCTCCGGTGCGGTGACGGGCTCGGCGACGACGATCATGAGGCCCTCCTGTTGGCTTGCTCGCCGCACGGGATGCACAGGTGTGGCGCGTCCGGGTGGCAGCGATTTCGGTTGTCCAGGTCCTCTCCGCAGCCCAGGCACTCCGCGGACCACAGCGGGGCGGGGACACCGTCGGTCGCTGGGAGATGAGGCGCGCTCGTGCCTGCGGGGTCGAGCTCGTCTGCTGCGGCGCTGCACGTGGACATGCACCCGTTCTATGGCCGAGCTACGTCACTTCTGAGGGGCTCCGTGGGTGGCGCCGTGAAGTCCTTCGCCGGCTGCCGGCGGGCAGGTGAGGCGCAGATCGGCTCGTGCCCGTTGAGGGCTGGGTCGAGGTTGGTCGAGGCCCGCGGCTGGCCGGTCAGACCTTCTCGCGGTGGATCTTGGTGGTGTGGACGCGCAGTCCAATTTGGTCTGGCAGCCGCGCGGGGCAGTGCTGGCATGCGTAGACGAGGGTGTTCTCAACCCACTTTTCGACGGTGGGGCGCCACCACCAGCTGCCGATGGCGTCGTGCCCGTCTGGGCTTGGCAGGACACGACGTCGCGACCAGGCACCGGCCAGGGTGTTCATGCTGATGCCGGCGTGCAGTGCCAGATCGGCACGGCGCAGTCGTTCCGGGGGCAAGTGCAGCCGTCCAGTTCTTGTGGCTCGCCGCAGCCACTCCGATGAGCGGTCCAATGCGGCGGCGACGTACTCGGCATCGTGGCCAGCTCGCCACCGACGGGCGGCCTCCGCCAGCTGCTGCTCGAGCAGCTCCGCGCGAGGGCGGCCCGGCAGTCCGTCGAGGACCAGGCCCACCACGAGTTCCCGGGTGCCGGCACGAGCTGCGATCAGCTCGAGCGACTCGCCGTCCTCTCGGCGGGCCCTCCAGTCGAAGATCTCGTGAGCCAGTGGGGAGATCACCCGTAGAACAGCCGCGTCGACGCGGTCCGCGGCAGCTGAGGGGCGCACGCCCAAGGCCCTCCCCATTGCCTCGTCGCTGCCCTGGTTGATGCGCGTCTCGACGAGCTCGAGGTCGTGAGCGTCGAGGTCCTTCCAGTTGTGTGCCTGCAGCTGCCGGATCGAGTGCACGTCGTCCAGGTCCCACCCCGCCGCGACGGCGATCTGCTGGATCGTGGGGTGGGCCGCGCTCATCGCCACAGTCTCGCCGAGACGGCTCGTCCCCGCAGCGAAGTCGTGCTCGGCAGCCGTCCCACCGGGCTAACGGTCCGGGCGGGTGGGGACGGGTTGACAAGCGAAGGGTGCCGGTCGTCGGCGAAGGGCTAGAGCACGGCGTCGAGCATGGCCCGGTGGGTCAGGACGGCGGGGGTCTGCTCGGCGTGGGTGAGGACGTGGGGGGTGGTGGCGTCGGTGATGAGGCTCAGGTGGGCGCGGTGGCGGGAGAGCATGACGCATGCTCGCCCGAGGTCGGTGCCGAAGGTGGTGGCGTCGCGGTATCCGGCGAGGGGGTGCAGGGCGACGGCTGCGGGGCGCTCCATGCCCTGCAAGGAGTTGGCGGTGCCGATGAGCAGGGTGGGGTGGTCGCTGAGGCGTGCGCGCACGGCTGCGGCCTGAGCGACGTGGGGCACGACGACGGCGAGGTCATCGGCGGTCATGGCTCGGGTGCCTTCGGTGGTGGTCAGGTTGGTGCCGATGAGGTCGCGTGCCCTGTCGGCCACGGCGTTGATGAGTGCGGGGTCTGCGGGTCCGGCGGTGGTGGGGGTGGCGTGGTGGGTGACCTCCGGCAGGTGCTCGCCGTGGGCGGTGACGTGCTCGGGGGGGCGCTTGGACGTGAAGGGCAGATCGGGGTAGAACGCGGGCTGGATCAGGGCCGTGGTCTGGGGGCCGAGTCGCCACGTGTGCTTGAGGGTGACGACGGAGACGGCTTCGCTGTGGGCTGCCATGAGTGCCTGCGGGGCGGGCAGGTGCGGGGCGGTGGGTGAGTCGGCCCAGCGGGTGGTGGGTCCGGTGACGACGGGGTCGATCTGGCCGGGGTCTCCGACCATCACACACTGGCTGGCGAAGGCTCCGAGGGCTCCGACGTCGGCGTAGGTGGCCTGCCATGCTTCGTCAACGATCATGACGTCGCAGCCGATGGTCTCGGGGTTGGAGTTGAGCCAGCGGGCGGTGGTGGCGACGACGACCCCTCCCCCTTCGTGGGGGAATCGTGCCTGCGCTCCGGTGACGCGGGCGGCGCTGCCGGTCAGCTCGGGGGCTCCCTCGCGGTTCTTGGGCCAGACGAGTCGGGTGGTGGCGTCGAGGCGGTCGAGGCGGGCGGCGACCTCTGCGGCCTGTGCCCTGGTCTGCGCGGCGACGCCAACGCGCAGGCCTGCGCGGGTGGCGAGGGCTGCGGCGAGCAGCACGACCAGTCGCGTCTTTCCGGCTCCGGGGGGCGAGGGGACGACGACGGCGGGGTCGCCGGACCACACGGTGTAGAGCACGCCCGCGGTGATCGGGTCGCGCATGATCGTCTCGGCGCTGGTGGGGCTCGTCTCCGGTGAGGGGGTCTGCGCGGGCGTGGCAGCAGGTGCGGCGCTGGCGGTGGTGGCGGGGGCGGTGGTGGGGATGCGGCGCATGGTCAGGCTTCCTCGTCGTCGGCTCCTGCGACGAGCACGTCGAGGGGCACGTCGCGGCGGGTGGGTTCGGGCTGGCGTCCGGTGGTCAGCCATGAGCGGCGTGCCTTGTACAGGCCGCCGAATCGCTTGCGTCG
>NZ_JBDIVG010000042.1:0-3983 GCF_039631275.1 Janibacter sp. LM | reverse complement strand
GGGGGGGGGGGGGGGGGGGGGGGGGGGGGGGGGGGGGGGGGGGGCCCCATGCGGCGCATGGTCAGGCTTCCTCGTCGTCGGCTCCTGCGACGAGCACGTCGAGGGGCACGTCGCGGCGGGTGGGTTCGGGCTGGCGTCCGGTGGTCAGCCATGAGCGGCGTGCCTTGTACAGGCCGCCGAATCGCTTGCGTCGCCACCGCTGGCTTGCGGGCGTGACGGGCAGGTCGTGCAGGGTGATCGGGTCGCCGGGGTTGGGGGTCTCTGCGGCGGTGGCGTGCTTGATGGTCAGCACGAGGGTGTCGCCGTCGGCGTGGGTGGCGGTCACGGTTCCGGTGAGGGTCTCGCCGGGGGTGGTCGGCGTTCCGGTCCAGCCGGTGACGTCGTGGCCGGGGCGGGTGCGTGCGTCGAGTCGGTCGGCCCGGACGGTGAAGGTTCGCCGGTCGGGGTGTGCGTTAGCGGTTCCGGTGATGACGTGCCCGGTGTGCACGCCACGGCTGCGGTGGGCGGGGTCGGTCAGCAGGGCGGAGTCGTAGACCTCGGCGGCGTCGCAGCGTGACCGCAGGCCGAGGGCTGCGCGGGCGCGGGCGTCCGGGCCGCGCCAGTCGATCTGGTTGGCGTGGTCTGCCTGTGCGCGGCTGTAGGCGTAGAGGTCGTCCTCTTCGAGGTCAGTCAGGGACGGCAGGGCGGGCGCGGTGGTGATCGCTGCGTGGAGGTCGAGCAGGCCGGTAGCGGAGGGGTCAGTGATGTTCAGCCAGGAGCGCCACGTGGCGGGGTTGGTCTCTGCGGTGGGCGCGGTGCCGAGTACCCAGCGGGCTCGGGCGGCGGCGATGAGGTCGGCGACGGCGCGACCGGTCGGGAAGTCGGCGCGGTCGAGGCACCAGCCGATGTAGGCGGCGGTGGCTTCGGTGCTGTGTCCGGGGCGTGAGAGGTCGCTCAGTCGTCGCAGCGCGGGCAGGGTCTCGGTGGTGTCGGTGAGCAGGGTGACCGGCTCGGGCGCGGTGATGCTCGCGCCGAGGTCGGCGAGCAGGTCGAGGGCGTCTCGGTTGGTGGCGGTGGCCGGGGCGTGGTCGGCGGTGGCGGCGGTGACGGTCGTGGTGGTGCCGTCGTTCGTTGCTCGCACGGCCACGGGTGCGTGACCGGTGACGATGGGGCTGTGGGTCAGGCGCGGCGCAGGCTGTGCGGTGTGCGCGGCGTGCAGGCGCAGCCCGAGGTCGAACCACTCGACGGTCATCGGTTCGCCTCCTGCGTCAGGTCAGCGGCCTTCCAGCCGTCACGAGCTGCGAGCGCGGCGGGGTGGTCGGTGGGGGTGGTGTCGGCGGCGAGTGCGGCGAGTTCGTCGCCGGTCAGGCCGGTGCCTTCGGCCAGTCGGGCGGTGTAGTCGCGCAGGGATTCGGGGGCGCTCATGCCGGGTTCCCGGTGTGCGGGACGTGGACGGTGGTGGCCCATTCGGGGGTGCCGTCGGTGTGTCCGTCGGGGCCGATGATCGCGCAGATGAGGTGGGCGCGGGTGGGGGTGGAGGGCCACGGGGTGTAGCCGTCGGTCAGGACGATGATGACGTCGGGGGCGGGGCGGTTGGCGCTGGCTGCGTCGATGCCGATTCGCATGTCGGTACCCCCTCCCCCGGTGAGGGTGACGTCGCGGATGGAGCGGATGGGGCGGGCGGTGGTGGCGGCGGCGTCGCAGGAGAGCAGGCGCAGGTGGTGGCGGTCGATGCCGTTGGCGGACAGGACACCACTGATTTCGCTCACGGCGGCGGTGAGGTCGTCCGGGCTCATGCTGCCGGAGGTGTCCACGACGATGGAGACGGTGACTGAGGGGGCTCTCATGGCGGGCTTGATGATGCGGGGCAGGCGGCGGCGGGAGGGGCGCGCGTAGGTGTAGGTGACGCGTCCGGCGCGGTCGGCGACGGCGCGGCGCACGGCGGCTCGCAGGAGGCGCTGCCACGGGATGGTGGGGGGTGCGAGGACGTCGGAGGCCCAGCGGGCGGTGGCTGCGGGGACGGTGCCGCGCCCCTTGGCCTCGATGTGTGCGCGCACGTCGTCAGCCACGCGGCGACGCACGAGGTCGGCGGCGGCGGGGTCGAGTGCCGGTGCTGCGCCGTCGGTCAGGTCGGTCCCTTCGGGCATCTCGCCGGGGACCGGGCCGGTGCCTGCGCCGCTGCCGCAGCCGGGTCCGCCGTCGTCGGGCAGGTCGGGGGATCCGGGGGGCGGGAGGATCGCGGCGTAGTAGGTCTCGGCGAGGCCGTTGGGCGGCTGCCCGAGGGCTGCGGGGGTGACCACTCCGTCGGGCAGGGGGACGCCTGCGGCAAGCAGGTCGTCGTTGATTTCGGCATCGGCGGCGAGGTTCCAGGCGAGGGGGTGGTGCGGGCGGGCGAGCGCGTCCACCCGCTCACCGTGCTCACGCAGCAGGTGGCCCACTTCGTGGATGAGCACGGCTGCGCCCTCGTCGGTGCTCCACGCGGCGAGCGCGTCGGGGTCGATGTAGAGCCTCCACCAGCGGTCCACGGCGAAGGTGCCGAGGCCGGGGGCGGCGACGGGTGAGGCGGCGAACAGTGCTCGGGCGAAGTAGGGCTGTCGCTCTGCGGCGAGCAGTCGCGTGAGCCGGAAGGCTTCCTGCTCGTCGGGGGTCAGTGCGCGGGCGGTGGGCTGGCTCATGCCGCGTCCTCCTTGCTCAGGCCAGCGGCGGCGAGCACGGGAGCGAAGTGCTTGCGCACGGCGGCGGGCACGCGTGCGTTGGCGGGGCGGGCGCGGCCAAGGGGTCGTGCGGCGGCTGCGGCGACGTCGGGGGCTCCGGCGTCGGCGGCGGCGAGCAGCGGCTTCCATGCCTCGATCCATGCGGCCTGCGAGCCGCGAGAGGCGGCGAGGGAGACGACGCCGGAGAGGATCGCCCATACGCGGTCGGGGCGGTCGTTCCAGTCCACGATGCTCGGGTCGGCGGTCACGTCGGCGGGGTCGGGCAGGTCGCTCTTGTCGCACCAGTCGAGGAACTCGGTTCCGGTGCCTTCTCCGACAAGGCCGTAGGTGATCGCCTGTCGTGCGGCGGCGTCGTCGGCGCGGACGTTGGCCAGCGCGGCGGCGAGCATGGCCCATGAGCGGCGGGAGGGCCACGGGCCGCCGGTGGCGGCGGCGTCGCGGGGGAAGTCGTGCAGGAGCTCGGGGCGCACGCGGATGAATCCGAGGATGCTCGACTTGACCGCTTCGACGCGTGCGGGGTCGGGGGTGGTGGCACGGCTGGCGGGCGGTGCGGACCAGCCCACGGACATGCCGTCGAGCCACTCATCGACGGAGGGGCGGAACTCGATGTGGCAGAAGCGGTTGGCCAGCGGGGGCGACAACTCCCAGCCGTCGGCGGCGCGGTCGGGCGGGTTGGCTCCGGCGACGACGCGCACGTCGTTGGGAAGGGGGGTCTCGCCGACGATGCGGTCGAGGGAGACGGTGAGCATGGCTGCCTGCACGGCAGGCGGGCAGGTGGTCAGTTCGTCAAGGAAGAGCCACCCGGCGTCGGCGTCGCACAAGCGGCGAGCCCACGCGGGCGGGGCAAGGTGCACCGCTCCCCCGTCGCCGACGACGGGCAGCCCGGCGACGTCGGCGGGCTCGCGGACCGAGCCGAGGACGGTCTCGCAGGGCACGCCCTCGGTATCGGCGACGCCCCGCACGAGCGAGGACTTGCCGACGCCGGGATCGGAGAGCAGGAGCACGGGCACGTGCGCCCTGCCGCAGGCGTCGAGGACGGTGACGGTGGTTGCCAGATCGGACACGATGGTTCTCCTTGCGTGGTGCGGGTGGCGAGCCCGCGTTCAGTGGATGACGTCTTCGACGCTAGCCCGATCCACCCACAGCGAAGGGGGTAAATAACCGGCCCTCCCGGCTAACGGTTTCGTTGGCCGGGAGGGGCGAGCAGCTGCAGCAGGGAGGCGGTCGAGGGTTGTCCGAGAGACCGGGGACTGCTGCACGATCAGGTGACATCTGATCTGTGGTGCCCAA
>NZ_JBDIVG010000041.1:0-15924 GCF_039631275.1 Janibacter sp. LM | reverse complement strand
CAGCGGCGTCGCTGTCATGATTCGATCATACGTTCGATGACGTGCATCACACGGGACCGACACGCCGTGTGGACAAGAACCCGCAATCACGGGGTCTGTGGACCCGGCCCGGCGCCCTACGCGGCAGTCACGGGCCGGAGCTAGACCACGCCGTCCAGCTGCTTCTTCTGGATCTTGCCCATCGCGTTGCGCGGCAACGAGTCCGTGAAGCGCACCTCACGCGGACGCTTGTGCCACGCGAGCTCCTCGGCGACGTGCGCGACGAGGGTCGCGGCGACGGCGTCGTCGGCCCGACCGCTCGGCACGACCCAGGCCACGATCCGCTGGCCGAGGTCGGGGTCGGGCACGCCCGCGACAGCGACCTCGGCGACCTCCGGGCGACCGAGCAGCGAGGCCTCGATCTCGCCGGCGCCGACGCGGTAGCCACCGGACTTGATGAGGTCGACGGACTCGCGGCCGACGATGCGATGGAACCCGCCGTCGTCCCACGCGGCCATGTCGCCGGTGACGAACCACCCGTCCTGCGTGAAGGACGCCGCCGTCGCGTCGTCCCTGTTGAGGTAGCGGTCGAAGAGCATGGAGCCCCGCACCTCGAGCCGGCCGATCGTCTCCCCATCGGCCGGGACCGCACGTCCGTCGTCGGTCCGGATGCGGGTCTCGGCGTCACCGACCGGCAGACCGACCCAGCCGCGGCGACGCTCACCATCGGCGCGTGTGCTCAGGGTGATCATGGTCTCCGTCATGCCGTACCGCTCGATCGGCGCCTGCCCCGTGAGCTCACGGATCGCGTCGAAGACCGGCACGGGCAGCGGCGCGCTCCCCGACACGAGGAGGCGCGCGCTGGACAGCGCCCGGGCGGAGGTCGGGTCGGCGGCCACCCGCGACCAGACCGTGGGCACGCCGAAGTACATCGAACCGCGGGCGGCGGCGTAGCGCTCCGGGCGCGGCCGACCCGTGTGGTGCAGCCGGCCGCCGAGGCGCAGCGGACCGAGCATGCCGAGGATCAACCCGTGGGTGTGGAAGAGCGGCAGACCGTGGACGAGCAGGTCGTCGGCGGTCCACTCCCAGGCCTCGGCGAGGCCGTCGAGGCCGGAGGCCATGGCCGCCTGGCTGAGGGTCACGCCCTTGGGGGCCCCGGTCGTGCCGGAGGTGTAGAGGATGATCCCGGTCCGGTCGGGGCCGGGCGTCGGGGGCAGCCCGGGCGATCGCCCGCCCGTGACGTCCACCGGGAGCGAAGGGAGCGACACCCCCTCTTGCGCCGCCCCGACCCAGGCGGTCGCGGCCGAGTCGCGGAGCACGTGCTGCACCTCGCCGGCACCGGCGTCCGGCGGGACGGGGACGGCCGGCACGCCGGCGAGCAGGCAGCCGATGACCGCGACCGCGGTCTCGACGCGGGGCTCGGCGCGCACCGCGACCGGGCCGTCGTCGGGCAGCGACGCGGCGAACCGCGCTGCGGCGTCGACGAGCTGGTGGCTGCCGAGGGTCGTGCCGTCGACGGTCAGGGCGTCGGGTCGGTCCGGTCCGTCGAGCAGGCCCTGGATTAGGGAGGAGGTCATGCGATCACCTTGCCGGGGAGGATGAGCAGGAGCGTCAGGGCGATGGGGCCGACGGCGACCATCGCGAGCCCCCACCGGGTGAGCAGGGAGGTCAGCCGGGGCCGGTCCTCCGCCTCGGCGGTCGCCACGTACGTCGCGCCGACGGTCGAGAAGGGTGAGACGTCCACGATCGACGCACACACGCCGATGGCGCAGATGAGCGCCCACCCGGGGACTCCCCCTTCGCTGATGAGGGGGAGGGAGAGCGGCACGAGCGCCGCCAGCATGCCGGTCGTCGACGCGAAGGCGGAGATGAGCCCGGCGACGACGCACAGGAGGAAGGCGGCGAGGATCGGGGTGCCCAGGGCGGCGGCGCTCTCGCCGAGCATGTCGAGCACGCCCATCTCCTTGAGCACGCCGACGTAGGTGATGATGCCGCCGACCAGCAGCACGGAGCCCCAGTCGATGCGGGTCATGGCTCGCTTGCCGGCCGCCGGGTCGATGACGGCGAGCAGGGCACCGAGCGCGAAGCCGAGGACACCGATGTCCGGCTCGCCACCCGTGACGGCGATGACGACCACGCTGATGACGAGGGCGGCCATCGCCACGAGGGTCACGACCTGCAGGGTGGTCGGCGGGGCGACGGTGCCGTCGGTGACGGCCTCGCGGACGGCCGTGGCCTGCGTCTTGAGCTGGAGCGAGGACTGGCCGTAGCCACCGATCTCGCGCCCGGTCCCGGAGCCTCCGGTCGGGCCGGCGACGGCAGGCTCCTCGGTCACCGGGCGAGGACGACGCCCGAACATCAGGTGGGCCACGGCGAGGAGCACGAGGTTCATCGCGAGCGCCAGGCCGAAGAGCAGCATGGGGTTGAGATCGATCCCGGCACTGTCGGCCGTGCCCCAGGTGATGATGCCGAAGAGGCTCGTCGGGGCGAAGGCACCCGCGGACAGGCCGGTACCCATGGCCAGCGCCATGAGCATCGGGTCGAGACCGCGCCGCGCGGCGACGGTCATGCCCACGGGTGCCATGACGAGGCCGCCGAGCGGGGCGCCCATCGCGGAGATCGCGGCGGTGAGCAGGAAGAAGACGAGAGGGAAGAGCCCGTCCCGGCCTCCGACGCGGCTGATGACGGCGTCGATGAGCCACTCGATCGTGCCGTTGCTGTGCGCGATGCCGAAGAAGTACGTGACGCCGACGAGCAGGACGAGGATCGAGAGCGGGAACCCGCCGATGACGTCCTCGAGGGCCATGTCGGCCAGCCCGAGGCCGACGGCCGCGGCGAAGGGGAACATCACCAGCCCGATGTTGACGTTGCGGATCGCCGCGAGGGCGAAGACGGCGACGAAGGTCGCCAGGGCGAGTAGCTGCACGAGCATGGGCACTCCTTTGTGGTCCACTGTGCGGTCCGTTGGTCTATTGTTTGGACCAGACGCACCGTAGTGCCCAGCACGCCGAGGAGCAACACATGTCCGGTAACCAGCCCACCCACAGCGTCGTCAGCGCCTTCCGGGTGCTCGAGACGGTCGCCGACCTGCAGCCGGTCGGGCTGTCCGAGCTCGCCCGAGAGGTCGGCCTGCCGAAAAGCACCACGCAGCGCATGCTGACCACGCTCGCGGAGATCGGGTGGCTGCGGGCCACCCAGGAGTCGCCGACCCGGTGGGGCCTGACCTACCGGGCGCTCCGGCTCAGCCGCAGCGTCGACGGCCGGTCCGGGCTGCGTGACGTCGCGCTGCCGGTGATGAGTGAGCTGCAGCTCGCGACGACCGAGACGATCCACCTCGCCGTGCCGGACGGTGATGCGCTGGTCCTGCTCGAGCGCCTCGACACCTCGCACCGCCTCCGGGCCTTCCTGGCGCTCGGCACCCGCATCCCCTTCCACGCGTCTGCCACCGGCCTCGCCTACCTGTCGGCCTGCAGCGATGCGGAGATCGACGACCGCCTCCGCGCGGACCTGGCGCCGCAGACCCGCGACACCCTCGTCGACCCCGACGCGGTGCGCGCGGCCATCGCCGAGGTCCGGGCTCGCGGCTGGTCCATCAACCCGGGTGGGCTGTCCGAGGGGATCACCGCCGTGGGTGCGCCGATCGTCGACCGCACCGGCCACCCGGTCGGCGCGATGTCGGTCTCGGGACCGAGCAGCCGGATCACCCCGGACCGTTTCGACGGGCTCGGGGCCCAGGTGGCGGCGGCCGCCGCCCGCATCGGCCGCGCCCTCTGAGCCGAGCGCTGACCATTTCCTGGCCGGGAGTTCACCGGCCGTGGCCCGAGGGGCCGCCGGGACTCGTCCCGGACGTCAGGGACGGTTCACCCGGGCGCGGGAGCGTCGAGTCGGCCGCCACGAACGGTCATCCCCCCACCAAGGAGCCCCGCACCATGCCCCTGCACACGCCACGCATCCTCCCGCCCGTCGTCACCGGCGCCCTCGCGCTCTGCCTGACCGCCGCCATCGCGGCCCCCCTCGCGACCACCGCGACGGCCTCCCCTTCGTCCGCCGCCGAGCGCCCCGCGAGCGCCTGGTCCGAGACCGCCTACCGCGGCGCGGTCGAGGTCGTGCCCGGCACGGACGAGGCCAAGGACACGATCGACGGCGTCGTCTTCGACGACCGCGACAAGGACTCGACCCAGGACCGCGGCGAGCGCGGCATCAAGGGCGTCACGGTCTCCAACGGCCGCGAGGTCGTCACGACCGACGCCAAGGGTCGCTACGAGCTGCCCGTCGACGACAACACCAATGTCTTCGTCACCCAGCCCGCTGGCTACGAGGTCCCCGTCGACGAGGACAACATCGCCCAGTTCTCCTACGTCCACCTGCCGAAGGGCTCGCCGGAGCTGAAGTACGGCGGCATCGAGGCGACCGGCCCGGCCCCGGAGGCCGTGAACTTCCCCCTCGCGCAGTCCACCGCGACGAAGAAGCCCCAGCAGGACTGCATCATGGGCGGCGACATCCAGACGTACAACCAGACGCAGGTCGAGTACGCGCGCAAGGGCGCGTTCGCCGACCTCGCCGCCCGCGACGACTACACCTCGTGCGGCGCGCTCTTCCTCGGCGACATCGTCGGTGACGACCTCTCGCTGTACGCGCAGACGCGTGAGCTCACCGGCATGATCAACGGTCCCGCCCGCCTGCTCCCCGGCAACCACGACCTCGACTTCGACGCGGCGGACAGCCAGAACCGCTTCGACACCTACCGCTCGCAGTTCGGCGCCGACTACTACTCCTACGACGTCGGCGACCTGCACATCGTCGCGCTCGACTCGGTCCAGTACCGCGCGGGCCAGTCCTACACCGGCGGCCTCGGCGAGGAGCAGCTCGAGTGGCTGCGCAACGACATCGCGGCGACCCCGAAGGACAAGACGGTCGTCCTCGCGGCCCACATCCCGCTCCTCAACTACCACGACCAGGGCCAGACGCGGCACCAGGTCAAGGAGATCAAGGAGATCCACGAGCTCATCGGCGAGCGCGACGCGGTCGGCTTCGGCGGCCACAGCCACACGACCGAGGTCATGCGCGCCGGCGACTCCACCGAGGGCTGGGCAAAGACGTGGGGCGTCGAGGAGCTTCCCTTCGACCACATCACCGCGGGCGCGATCTCCGGTGACTGGTACTCCGGTCGCGTCACCGACGCGGGCTTCCCCACGGCGATCCAGAAGGACGGCGCCCGCCCCGGCGTCCTCACGCTCGAGTCGCGTCCCGACCAGCTCAGCGAGCGCTTCACGGTGACCGGCGGCGACGAGTCCGAGCAGATGGCGGTGGGCGTCAACTCGCCCCGCTACCGCGAGTGGTTCGCCGCCAACCGCGCCAACCGCGGCAAGGCGCCCGCCTTCGAGCGGCCCACCGAGGTCTCCGCGGCCGACCTCGCCGGCGGCACGTACCTCACCACAGACGTCTTCGCGGGGTCGACCGGCACCGACGTCACCGTCGCGATCGATGGCGGCGAGGCGAAGGGGGCCACCCGCACCCAGGAGATGGCCGGCGAGGCCAAGCGGGTCGGTGCCCTCTGGTCCGACCCGGTCGCGGTCCAGGAGCAGCTCGTCCACGGTGGCAGCGTCGCCGAGAGCGGCATGCACCTGTGGCGCCTGGAGCTGCCGGGTGACCTCGAGGCCGGCAAGCACACGGCAGCCGTCACGAGCACCGACCGCTACGGCCGCGTGAGCACCGAGACGATCGACTTCACGGTCACCGACTGAGGCCCGACCAGCAGGTGACGGCGCCCGGGGCTGGTTGCTCCGGGCGTCGTCGCGCTGCTCGTCACCCGGCTACCGCGCAGGACCGCCGACGGTTCCATCCCGCACGGCCAGCTCCAGCCCGTCGAGGAAGAGCCTCAGCGCCACCTTTCGGGAACATACCCCCGAGGGGTATGGTTGGACGCACTATGAGTAGCTCATCCGACCCCCACCACGCCACCGTCGAGCACCGCGCGGACCCCCACGCCGGTCACGAGCACCACGACGAGCACGCGGGTCACGGAGGTCACGCCGGCCACGGTGACCACGTCGGGCAGTTCCGCCGGCTCTTCTGGATCATGCTCGCGCTGGCCGTGCCGGTCGTCGGGTTCAACGACATGTTCGCCGACCTCATCGGCTACGCCCTGCCGCACGGCGGGTGGGCGCGCTGGGTCTCCCCGGTGCTCGGCACGGTCATGTACGCCTGGGGCGGGTCCCCCTTCCTCACGGGGGCCGTGAGCGAGATCCGCGCCCGCAAGCCCGGGATGATGCTGCTCATCGGTCTCGCGATCACCGTGGCCTTCATCGCGTCCTGGGGCGCGAGCGTCGGCATCCTCGACCACGCGCTGAACTTCTGGTGGGAGCTCGCGCTCCTCGTCGTCATCATGCTGCTCGGTCACTGGATCGAGATGCGTTCGCTCGCCCAGACGACCTCCGCGCTTGACTCGCTCGCCGCGCTGCTGCCCGACGAGGCCGAGCGCGTGGAGGGAGACGAGGTCGTGACGGTCCCCCCTTCGTCCCTCGCAGTCGGTGACGTCGTCGTCGTCCGGCCCGGCGCCTCCGTCCCCGCCGACGGCCGGGTCGTCGAGGGCTCGGCGAGCATGGACGAGTCGATGATCACGGGCGAGTCCGCCACGGTCCGCCGCTCCGCGGGCGACGCGGTCGTGGCGGGCACCGTGGCGACCGACTCCGGTCTGCGGGTCGAGGTCACCGCGACCGGTGACGACACCTCGCTCGCCGGGATCCAGCGGCTCGTCTCCGACGCGCAGTCGTCCTCCTCCCGCGCCCAGCGGATCGCCGACACCGCGGCGGGCTGGCTCTTCTGGTTCGCCCTCGGCGCCGCCGTCATCACGGCGATCGTGTGGTCCCTCCTCGGCCTGCCCGACGACGCGGTCATCCGCACGATCACCGTCCTCGTCATCGCCTGCCCCCACGCCCTCGGCCTGGCGATCCCGCTCGTCGTCTCCATCGCGACCGAGCGCTCCGCCCGGGGCGGCGTCCTCGTCAAGGACCGGCTGGCGCTGGAGTCGATGCGCACGGTCGACACCGTCCTCTTCGACAAGACCGGCACGCTCACCCTCGGCGAGCCGACCGTCACCGCCATCGAGACGGCCGGCGACCGGACCCGCGACGACGTGCTGGCCCTCGCCGCCGCGGCCGAGTCCGACAGCGAGCACCCGCTGGCCCGCGCCGTCGTCACCGCCGCGCGGCACCGAGAGCTCACCGTCCAGCGGGCCGGCGACTTCTCCTCGTCGCCGGCCGTCGGCGTGCGGGCCGTCGTCGACGGCACCGCCGTGGAGGTCGGCGGGCCGTACCTGCTCGAGCAGCACGGCCTGGCCGAGCTGCCGGTCGCGGAGACGTGGCGCAGCGAGGGCGCGATCATCCTCCACGTCGTCGCGGACGGCGACGTCATCGGCGCGCTGCGCCTGGCCGACGAGATCCGGTCGGAGTCGCGCGATGCCGTCGCCGCGCTCCACGCCGTCGGCGTCCAGGTCGTCATGATCACCGGCGACGCCCGCGCGGTTGCCGAGGCCGTCGCGGCAGAGCTCGGGATCGACCGGGTCTTCGCCGGGGTGCGTCCAGAGGACAAGGCCGCCAAGGTCGCCGAGCTGCAGGGCGAAGGGAGGAGGGTCGCCATGGTCGGCGACGGCGTCAACGACGCACCCGCCCTCGCCCAGGCGGACGTCGGGCTCGCGATCGGCGCAGGCACGGACGTCGCGATCGGGTCGGCCGGCGTCGTGCTCGCCAGCTCAGACCCGCGCTCGGTCCTGTCGGTCATCGACCTCTCCCGCGAGGCCTACCGCAAGATGAAGCAGAACCTCTGGTGGGCCGCCGGCTACAACCTGCTGTCGGTGCCCCTGGCCGCGGGAGTGCTCGCGCCGGTCGGCGTCGTCCTGCCGATGAGCGTCGGCGCGATCCTCATGTCGGCCTCGACGGTCGTCGTCGCGCTCAACGCGCAGCTGCTGCGTCGCCTGGACCTGCGGCCGGAGGCGAGCACGGCGAAGCTGCGGGAGTCCGCCTGAGGGCTACCGCGGTCAGCCCGCGGCGCAGACGATGCAGGTGCGGGCCGTCGGCCGGGCCTCGAGGCGGCCCGGCGCGATGGGACCGCCGCACCGCTCGCACGTGCCATAGGTGCCGTCCTCGAGACGCTCCGTCGCCGCCTCGATCTCGACGAGCGCCGCCCGGGCCTGACCGATCAGGGCGTCGAGCTGTGAGCGCTCGAAGGCGATCGTCGCCCCCTCAGGGTCGTGCTCGTCGTCGGCGTTGCTCCCTTCGCTCGCCTCCACCAGGGACGTGAAGTCCCCGGTGAGGGTCGTGAGGCGGGCGAGGGTCTCCCTTCGCTCCGCGTCCAGGCGCGCACGCACGTCGTCCATCGGGCCATCGTGGCACTGGGTCACGACACCGCCGGGACCACGTCCGTGTGGGTGAAGTCGTCGCCGACGAAGAGCAGGGGCTCCCCTGCGACGACGGACAGCGCATAGGCGAAGCAGTCACCGAAGTTCAGCCGCGCCCGCGAGCCCGACCCGCGCCCGTAGCGTTGGTACGCGCGGCGGGCAATCTCCCCTTCGCGCTCGGTCACGGGCTGGATCTCGATGTCGAGGGCCTCGACGAGCTCGTCCAGGCGTGCACCATGGGCCGCGGACCGTGCATCAGCGACGATCGACGCCTCGAGCCGGGTGGCGACGGACATCCGGCACGGCCCGACGAGGGCCGTCTCGACGAGGGCGCCCGCACCGGGCTCGTCCTCGAGGATCGCCATGAGGGCGGAGGAGTCGACGATCACCGCGGCAGGCCCGTCCGGTCGTCGAAGAGGTCCTCGACCCGCTCGATCTGACGATCAGGATCGGCAGGCGTGCCCAGGTAGGCACGCACGATGCCGTGGACGATGTCGACCTTCGCCGCACGACGCCGCCGCTCGGGGTCCTCGCCGTAGTCCTCGAGGAGGCGCCTCAGCGCCTCCTCGATGGCCCCGGTCTGCGACAGGCCGGTAGCCGCGGCCGCCTGCCTGGCCAGCTCATGGACCCGCTCGTTCTTGATGTTCAGCCCCATGGGACCAATCTACCCACGACGCGCGGTAGACGTCTACCGTGCCGACCAGGCCGCGTAGCCTCCCACGAGATCGCACACCTCGTCGTGCCCCCGCGCGCGCAGCAGGCTCGCCGCGACCGACGAGCGCCAGCCCCCGGCGCAGTGCACGAGCACCGGCCGGTCCGTCGGGAGGTCCTCGTGACGGCGGGCGAGCTCGGCCAGCGGGATGTGGACGGCACCGGGGATGACCTGGTCACCCTCGCGCTCACCGGCGTTGCGCACGTCGAGCACGAGGGTCCCATCGGCGACGTCGTCCCACTGGGTGACCTCCACGCGCTCGACCGAGGTGACGAGGTCGGGCAGCTGCGCGAGGACGGCCGGGCCACCTTCGACGTGGCCGACGACGGCGTCGAAGCCGATGCGTGCGAGTCGGAGCGCCGCCTCCTCGTGCCGGCCGGGCTCGGCGAGGACGAGGATCTCGTCACCGTGGTCGAGGACCATCCCGGCCGTCTCGGCGAAGCGTCCGTCGAGCCCCACGTTGAGCGAGCCCACGAGGTGGCCGGCGGCGAAGTCCTCCGGGGAGCGGGTGTCGACGACGACGGCCCCACCCGCCATCGCCGCGCGCACCTCGGCGGGCGTGAAGGGGACGACGGTCTCGTCCGGGTCGAGCAGCTCGCGCGTGCGCAGGTTGAGGGCCGCGTCGACCTGGAAGTACGGCGGCGCCGACGGCTGGCCGGTGGTGACCATGCCGACGAACTCGTCCACCGGCATCGTCGCGGCGAAGGGGTTGGTCGTCCGCTGCGCCCCGATGTTCGACTCGAGCTCGTCGGACAGGCCGCGGCCGCAGGAGGAGCCGGCACCGTGGGCAGGCATGACCTTCGTCGCGTCGGGCAGCGTCAGGAGCACGTCGTGCAGGGTGCTGTACATGGCCGTTGCCAAGGACTGCGGCGTGGACCCGTCGGAGACGACGAGGTCGGGCCGGCCGACGCCGCCGATGAAGAGGGAGTCACCGGTGAGCACCGCGTGGGGGTTGCCCTGCTCGAGCACGAGGACGCTGATCGACTCCCAGGTGTGGCCGGGCGTCTCGAGGATCTCGAGCGTCACCTCGTCGCCCAGCTCGATGCGGTCACCCTGCGCGAGGGTGCGCACCTCGAACTCGGCCCGCTCGGCGGCGGTCGGCCCGTAGCCGATCCACGCGCCGGTCGCGGCGGCCAGCTCGAGGTGACCCGCGACGAAGTCGGCATGCACGTGCGTGTTGATGACGCCGACGATGTCGAGGTCGTGCTCCCGCGCATCGGTGAGGTAGTCGCTGATGTCCCGTCGCGGGTCGACGACGACGGCCTTGCGGGTGCCCTCGTCGGCGATGAGGTACGAGCCGTGCGAGAGGCAGCTGAGGTAGTACTGGGTGAGGATCATCGGGGGATCTCCTTCTGGGGGCGTCAGGCGCGGTCGGCGCGCAGCTGCGCGAAGACGGTCTCGGGGTCGGGCATGTCGCGACGGTTGTGGGGCAGCTTGGACAGCAGCATCCCCATGGCGCAGGTGTCGGTCAGGGCAGCGCCGGTCAGGCCGGCGCCGATCCCGGCCGCGACCCACTTCGCCGGGGGCAGGACGGCGCTCACGAGCACGCCGGTGAGGACGATCGAGCCGGCCACGAGGCGCACCTGGCGCTCGAGGTCCCACGTCCCCTCGCCGCGGACGACGTCACCGCCGGCGCTCTCCCAGGCGGTGATGCCACCGTCGAGCACGTGCAGGTTGGGCAGGCCGGCACCGGCCAGGGCACCTTCCGCGCGACAGGCGCGGGCCCCGGAGCGGCAGACGAGGACGACGTCCTCGTCGAGGTGCTCGGCGAGCTCAGGGCCGTGCTCCTCGAGGAGCTCCAGCGGCACGTTGTAGGAGCCGGGGATGTGCACGTCGGCGAACTCGCCCGGCGTGCGGACGTCGACGATGCGGGGGCCGGTGGGTCCGGCCATCCACTCGCGCACCTGCGCGGCATCGAGGGTGGCGGGTCGGGTGGTGGTGCTGGTGGTCATGGGGTCCTTCCGGAAGGGGGGGTGGTCAGGTGAGGAGGGCCGGCACGGACTGCACGGCGGTGAAGGCGGCGATGACGAGCACGAGGACAGCGAAGGCCTGCGACAGCGCCCGGGCCGGGATCCGGTCGGCGACGCGGGTGCCGACCAGGCTGCCCACGACGGCCACGCCCGCGAAGCCGAGGATGAGCGGCCAGTCGAGGTCACCGACGCCCTGCTGCGTCCGGGCCGCGAGCGCCGTGGCGCTGTTGACGGCGATGACGAGCAGCGAGGTGCCGACGGCCACGGGCATGGTGAAGCCGAGGACCAGGACGAGGACGGGGACGAGCACGAAGCCGCCGCCGACCCCGAGGAAGCCGGTGAGCAGCCCGACGAGCGTGGCGGCGGTCAGCAGCTTCAGCAGGCGTGGGCAGGCACAGGTCAGGGGGTGGAGGGTGAGGATCGGCTCGTCGGGATCACCCTCGGTCGCCGCGGCGGAGCCGCGGCGACTGCGTCGCAGCATGAGGGTGCCGACCACGACCATGAGGACGGCAAAGGCGGTCATCAGCAGCTCCGGGGGAACCAGCCGTGAGGCGGCCGACCCCGCGATCGCCCCGGCCGTGCCGAGGAGGCCGAAGGTCAGTCCCTGCCCGAGCCTCACCCGTCCGCCGCGGTGGTGCGCCGGCAGGGAGAGGAGGGAGGTGATGCCGACGATGATCAGCGAGCTGGTCGTCGCGGTGACGGGGTCCTGCCCCAGGACGTGCACGAGGGCGGGGACGGCGAGGATGGACCCCCCGCCGCCGAGTGCGCCGAGGGCGAGGCCGATGGCCAGACCGAGGGGGATGACTGCAAGGGGCACGTGAGGACTCCGGGTAGGACCGTCGGGGACGGGGCAGGGGGGAACCCGCCCCCGACGGCGTCTGGGTGGCTCAGCCGCGCCCGATGAGGCGGGAGAGCAGGTTGGGCGAGGAGCCGGGGGCGCCGGCTCCCTTCGCCGGGGTGGCGTGGCCGGGGCAGCGCTGGCTGCCGGGCACGCCCCGCATCACCTGGTCGACGTGCTGGCCGCAGCCGGCCCAGGTGGTCTTGCCGCACTGACGGCAGGTGGTTTGACGGCACATGGTGGGTCTCCTCGTGTGGATTGGGGAAGGGGGGTCAGGCGGGGGTGGTCATGGGCAGGCCCGCGGGGGCGGCGTTGTCGAAGTCGTCGTCGACGACGACGACCCGGCGCCCACGGGCGGCGAGGACGGAGGCCGCGATCGACGCGCGGTAACCGCTCGCGCAGTGGACCCACAGCTCGCGCTCGGGGATCTCGTCGAGCCGGTCGCGCACCTCACCGATCGGGACGTTCTGCGCGTCCTCGACGTGACCGTCGGCATACTCGCCGGCCAGTCGGACGTCGAGCACGTGCACCGGGCGGTGGTGGCGCACCTGTGACAGGTCGGCGAAGGTCGCCCGCTCCAGGGTGCCGAGGGGACCGTCGGTCCAGTCGGCGGGTCCACCGGTGGCGGCGCCGGCGATCCGGTCGAGGCCGATGCGCGTCATCTCGCGCTGGGCCTCGGCCACCTCGTCGGAGCTCTCGCCGAGCAGGGTCACGGACGCGTCCCACGGGATGAGCCAGCCGAGATAGGTCGAGAACTGGCCGTCGAGACCGAAGTTGAGCGTGCCGGTCACGTGGCCGGCGGCGAAGGCGGTCCGGGTGCGCAGGTCGACGACCCACTCGCCGGCGTCGATGCGCGCGGCCAGGGTCTGCTTGTCGGCGCGCTCGGGGGCCCGCAGGTCGGCCTCGGCGGGTCCGGCGGCGTTGGCCGGGTTCATGTGGACGTAGTACGCGGGGTACGCGTCGAGGCCGGCGAGCGTGTCGGCGACCCACTGCTCCTCGTCCTGCGTGAGCGCCGGGTTGAGCCGACGCTCCCGGCCGATGGTCGACTCGGTGGCGCCACCGGTCGACCCGGAGGAGCAGAAGGAGCCGAATCCGTGGGTCGGCAGCACGTCGGCCTGCTCCGGCAGCTCGTCCGCCAGACGGTGGATCGAGGCGTACTGGTGGTGGACGAGTGCGCTCGTGTGCTCCTCCCCGAGGAGGTCCGGCCGGCCCGTGGCGCCGAAGAGCAGCGACCCGCCGGTGAAGACCGCCGTGGTCGTGGCCTGGTCGCCGTCGCCGGTCTCCAGCGCGTAGGAGAGGTGGGTGAAGGTGTGTCCGGGTGTGGCGATGGCACGCATGCGCATCGCGTCGGACACCTCCACGACGTCACCGTCGCGGATCGGCTCACGGTCGAAGGAGACCTCGTCCGCGGCGTTGACGTGGTAGCGGGCGCCCAGGCGGCGGGCCAGTGCGAGGCCGCCGGTCACGTAGTCGTTGTGCAGGTGGGTCTCGAAGACGTCCGTGATGCGAACGCCCGCCTCGTCGGCCACCTCCAGGACGCGGTCGATGTCGCGCTGCGGGTCGATGACGACGGCGAGCTCGCCGTCGTGCGCGAGGTACGAGCGGTCCCCGAGGCTCGGGGTCTCGATGGTCATGATCGTCGGCTCCATGGGTAGCAAATTAATACCCCCATGGGTATGCTGTCAACATGCGGTCGGAGAGATCGCACGACGAAGGGAGATCGACATGCAGTACGCCATGACCACCACGGTGGACGCCTCGTTCGACGAGACGCTGGCCGCCACCCGGGACGCGCTGTCCGAGCAGGGGTTCGGTGTCCTCACCGAGATCGACCTGGCCGCGACGCTCAAGGCCAAGGTCGGTGCCGACATCGAGCCGCACGTGATCCTCGGCGCCTGCCGGCCGCAGCTGGCGGAGCGAGCCGTCGCCATCGAGCCCTCGATCGGGCTGCTGCTCCCGTGCAACGTCGTCGTCCGCGCCGTCGGCGAGGGCCGCACCGTCGTCGAGGCGGTCGACCCCGACATGATGGTCGGCGTGACGGACAATGAGCAGCTGAAGGATGTGGCTGCCGAGGCCCGCACCCGGCTCGACGCCGCCCTGGCAGCACTGCCCGGCCGCGTCGGCTGACGCAGCCGATCACGAGGAGAGAGACACACACATGGTCACGTTGGACATGGAGGACATGGGCCCGGTCATCAACCGGCTGCGCCGCGCCCAGGGTCAGATCGGCGGGGTGATCCGCCTCATCGAGGAGGGTCGTGACTGCAAGGACGTCGTGACCCAGCTGGCCGCGGCCAGCCGGGCGCTCGACCGCGCCGGCTTCGCCATCGTCGCGTCCGGGCTGCAGGAGTGCCTCACCTCGCCCGACGGGGTCAACGAGGACGACAAGGCCGCGATGGAGAAGCTCTTCCTGACCCTCGCCTGATGCGACGCCGACGTCACTCCTGCGGCTTGCGGTAGATCACCTGGCCCTCGGTCGCGCCGACGTCGGCACTCTCGTACCGGACGTCCTTGAAGGCGTCCCGGTAGGGAGCCGACCCTGCCCCCGCGTCGAGCACGAGGAAGTCGGGTCCCGAGGCGCGAGCCGCGGCGCGCTCGGCGAACTGGCGGGCATACACACGGGAGGGGTTGACGGCCATGGGTAGACCCTGCCATCCACGGGCCCCGTCGCCCCTTGGCAGGGCCCCCTTCCGGTGGAACTCTGGAGGCGCGGGTCGCCCGCCCAGGGGCGACTCGACCCCTTGAAATGAGAACAGCATGACAACGTCGTCAATAGGTTCTTCCCGGCGCCCACGCCGGTTCATCCTCCCGACCCTGAGCAGCGCGGCACTCGTCGCTGCTCTGGTCGCTGTCCCGGGAGCCGCCACCGCGGACCCCGGCTACCGGGTCGTCGCCAGCGGCCTGGACAACCCTCGCCACCTGTCGGTCGGCCCGGGTCACAACCTCTTCGTCGCCGAGGCGGGCACCGGCGGAGCCGGTCCCTGTCTGGTGGGCCCCGAGGGCGGGGTCTGCTATGGCAGGACCGGAGCGGTCACCCGTGTCGACGTCAAGCACGGCACCCAGAAGCGCGTCCTCACCGGCCTGCCGTCCCTCGGGTCGGCTCCGTCCACCGACCCCGAGGCTCCGCCGCCCGGCTCCCAGGCCATCGGGCCCGGTGACGTCGTTCTCCGGGGCTCCAAGCGCCTCGTCGTGACGATCGGCCTCGGCAACGACCCGGCCATCCGGACGCAGTACCCCGCACTTCGCGACATGGGGACGCTGCGCACCGGCACGATCGGTTCGTCCAGGACCCACCTCCTCGCCGACCTCGCCGGCCACGAGGCCGCGACCAACCCGGCCCCTCCGGCGGATGGGCCGGACAGCAACCCGGGCGGCTTCACCAAGGTCGGATCGGGCTACGTCGTCGCCGATGCCGGCGGTAACGACCTCGTCGAGGTCTCCAAGACCGGAGGCATGAAGACCCGGGCGATCTTCCCCGAGCAGATGGCCACCGCGCCGGACTTCCTCGGGCTGCCGCCCGGGACCAAGATCCCGGCCCAGGCCGTGCCGACGTCGGTGGTCTCCGGCCCGGACGGGGCGTTGTACGTCAGCCAGCTGACCGGCTTCCCCTTCGAAAAGGGCCTGGCGAAGATCTACAGGGTCGACAGGCAGGGTCGGGTGAGCGTCTACGCGAGTGGCCTGACCAATGTCACCGACCTCGCCTTCGGGCCGGGTGGCTACCTGTACGCCGTGCAGATCTCCTCCGAGGGCCTCCTCACCGGACCGATCGGTTCCGTCGTCCGGATCCCGAAGGGGGGCGGACACGCGAGTGTCGTCGCCGGGGGTCTCTTCGCTCCGTACGGCATCGCGATCACGGGCAGGACCGGCTACGTCACGACCGGCAGCGTGGCTCCCGGTGGCGGGCAGGTGATCGCCCTCCACCTGCGCTGACCCGGTCACGAGCGGACCGGGGTCACCTCGGCAGCTCGCCCGCAGAGACCTCCCGGCCGCTCGCCTGCCAGCCGGTCGTCCCGCCCGCGACGGAGTAGGC
>NZ_JBDIVG010000040.1:0-5265 GCF_039631275.1 Janibacter sp. LM | reverse complement strand
CGGTCACGAGCGGACCGGGGTCACCTCGGCAGCTCGCCCGCAGAGACCTCCCGGCCGCTCGCCTGCCAGCCGGTCGTCCCGCCCGCGACGGAGTAGGCCTCGATGCCGGCTCGCCGCAGCGCGTCAGCAGCTGACGCGCTGCGGCCGCCGGTGGCGCACACGACGTAGACGGCGCCACCTGCAGGGAGCTCGTCGAGCGCGCCCTCGAGCGACCCCAGCGGGACGGGGCGGGCTCCGGGGACGTGTCCGCTGGCGTACTCGTCCGGCTCGCGCACGTCGAGGACGGTGGCGCCAGCCGCGAGCGCGGTGGCGAAGGTCTCCAGGTCGACCTCCCGAGGCAGGTCGAGCAGCTCGCGCTGCCGGGCGACCTCCTGCCGGATGTCGGTCATGTCCAGACCCTTGATCCCCTCGATGACCTGCTCCAGGGCGGTGGCGGGCAGGGCTCCCGGCTGCGAGAAGACGAGGATCCCCTCGCGGAAGCCCATGAGGGTGGGGATCGAGCTGATGCCCGCGGCGCCGGCGATCTCCTGCTCGGCCTCCGTGTCGAGCTTGCCGAAGACGACGTCCGGGTGCTGCTCGGAGGCCGCCTCGTAGACGGGCGCGAACGAGCGGCACGGGCCACACCAGGCCGCCCAGTAGTCGACGAGCACGATGTCGTTGTCGAGGATGGTCGATTCGAAGTCGCTGCGGGTCAGGTCCTTGGTCGTCATGAGCTCATCCTATCAATACCCTGGGGGGTATCGTGTCAGCCACGCCCCAAGGGCGGTGCGGGTGCCGATGCAGACTGAGGGCCGGCGCATCGACCCGGGCGGCCCCCTTCGCTAGCCTCGGGGCACGTGGACCGACCGCGGGAGAGAGGCACCAGATGAGCACCCGGACACCCGACCCCGATGCGGGAGACCTGCCCGACGACGTCCCCGAGGCCGATGCCCTCGACCAGCAGAGGCCGGTCGGCACGGACGACGAGGTGGGCGTGGACCTGCCCGACGAGCCGGTTGGTCAGGTCCAGGACGCCGACCCGGCCGATGTCTGGGAGCAGTCGCAGATGATCCCGGACGGTGAGGACGAGCGAGACCAGGGGTGAGCCAGATGGGACCGCGAGAGGGAGGTTCCTCCCGTTACGTAGCGTCACGCACCGTGCATCTCGACATCAGTGTCGAGATGCAGCGCAGATTGCACTCGACACGCGGCCTACTTTGCACAGACCGGGCCTGAGCGTGGTGGGAGTGCAATGTATGCGCCGCCTGCTTGCTGGGGCGCCATCAGGCACAGGGGTCAGGTCCCCCGTAGCACTTCTGGCCTCAGTTGCCGGAGCGCGACCAGCGAGGCTGACGACTGAGCGACGATGAGGGCGGCTACGAGGAGCAGCAATACGCCCCAGGGTGGGTTGACGCTGGTCCCAGTTAGACGAAAGAGCATCACCGCGACGGTCAGCATGGTCACGAGGCTGGCTCCTACGATGGCGAGAGCAGTGATCACCCATTGGGTGATGAGCTGCACTCTGCGGACGACTCCACCGTCGGCTCCGACAGCGACTATCCGTCCGAACTGGCGGCGTAGCGACGCAGTGCGAGCGTGCGAAGAGATCGCCGTGATACCAAGCATGAGGATCGCCAACAGGGCCGCGCTTGCGATGAGAACCGCCGGCGCGAGTAATTGGCGAGGTGCGTGGTGCCGCTGAAGAAGACTTTGGTCAAGGCCCCCCTCACGGACAGCCGCTACCGCACGGTCAGCGGCATCAGTCGTCACGTGTGCGTAAACGGTGCCTCCTGATCGCAACTTCACCCCCTGGGCTCGGGCAGGCTCAGCGAGCATCACAGCACCCGTCTGAGTAGCCCACTCCTCGGTGGGCTGATAGGCGGCGGTCTTCACGGGTGGCGACGGCATGCGGCCGTTGATCTGGAGATCGGCGCCGGGTTCCCACACCAACGCCCCGCCTTGCTCGAGAGTCGACTTCTGTCCGGCCGAGAGCGGTGCGCCCCACACTGTCTCGACATCATCAACCGTGGACACAGCGATGACAGAGGCGTTCTTGCCAGGCCCGACTTCGTACCAGGTGTTGTCCGTGACGAAGAGCTTGCTGGAGGCAACTCCCGAGGACGTATCCAACGCTCCGGCCACCGTCTTGCTCACCGCGGATGGGGCCGGGGCGGCAAGCCCCCCTTCGCCCGCGACCAAGATCTGACCCGGACCGACAGGCGCGAGAGTCTCCGCACGAGCCGACGACCCCGACGTGGTCAGGAGTACCGCGGTGGTGAGAGGGAGGGCAAGGACGACCATCGTCAAGACGATCTCTGTTGTCACCGCGCGATCAGCCCGCAACAGTCGCGACGCCAGTCGCCAGTGGGGTGTCGGTCGCTCGACCTTGCGAGCGACGACCGAGACGATTTCCGGGGTCACCAGTGCGATGGCAATCAGGGTGAACGCGCCGACGACCATGGCGTGAGCTGCACTGCTGGTCCAGGCCGCGACGACCACCGCCGCGCACGCCAGAGCCAGGGCCGCCCACCGTCTGATGGCCGGGTTCGCCCTGCGCGAGGCCCCGACTCCGGTGCGTGGCGGCCGCAACTGGAGCATGCCCGCAGCCAAACCAATCAACGCGCTGACGGCCATCACCGCTACCGGCCCCAGCAGCCCAGGAAATGGGGCTAGCGCACGGTCATTCCAGCTCTCGGCAACGGGCCGCGCTAGGTGACCCAGCCCCCAACCCAGGAGGTATCCCGCGAGCACGCCCAAAGTCACGACCACGAGGAACGCGGACGAAACCATCCCCAGGGCAGTGCTCCGTTGTCCCCCGACCTCAAGGACGCGCCGAACGAAGGCCCGCTGACGCGCTCTGCCAGCGCCAACACCGAGGGCCACCGCGAGCATCGGGACAAGCAGGGCAGGGACGACAAAGGCGAAGGGCGATGCATTGATCCAGCTCTCCTCTGCGGTAACGCTGGTGGCACGGTCCGTTTGGGCGGACACCTGCTGCTTCCGGAACTCTGCGACGAGCGTCCGCGCCTCCTTCTGAGAAGTCAGGACGGACGCCGATGCGACCAGGCCGGCGCGCGCGGTCCGCGCCTCAGGGGGCAACGACTCCCACGTACCCGGCCCCGCCAAGATGAACGCACCGTCGCTGTAGGCGTCGTCCGCGACTCCCACCACGCGGACGTCGACCGTGTCTGACAACAAGGAAAGTGCGTCGTCGGCCGCGGAGGCGAGATCCTGGCTAACGACCACTTCTCCGGCGCTCGTGGGCCAATGACCAGAGACCACGTTGAATCCGAAGGGCGCTGCCGACCAATCCGATTCCTGATAGCGCACACGCTTGTCCGGGTCATCGGACACACGCACGCTCGCCGAGTGCAGGACCACAGGAGCGCCGTTGGCGCTTTCGCGGATAGTCCGCAGCGATCGGTTCGCCCCTGGCTCGATCGGAGCATTCACTCGCACGACCGCCTCCCGGTCGGAGAAGTCCCGTTGAAGGACCTGCTCTCGCGACAGGCCCCAGGACGTCACAACCACATAGCTGACCAGGATCAGCACGGTGGCGACGACCACTCCCGCTCCGGGACGCCAAACCCAACTTGCACGCAACAATCGGGGTAGCAACCTCAGTGAGCGATTGAGCTCACCCATCGATCAGCCTGCCGTCGACCATCTCCAGAACGCGGGAGGCCGACGCCCGAGCCACGGCGTCGTGGCTGGAGAGGATGACGGTCTGGCCCTGTGCGCTCAGGTCCGCAAGCAGGTCGAAGAGCGCCGCGGAGTTGGCCGAGTCCAGGGCTCCCGTGGGCTCGTCTGCGACCAACACATCTCGTTCACCGACCAGGGCGCGGGCGACCCCCACGCGCTGCTGCTGGCCTCCGGACAACTCTCTGGGAAACCGTTCTCCGTATCCCCCCATCCCAACTCGCTCCAGCCACATCTCTACTTCTGCGGCTCTGTCTTTCGGGACGGTATCCCCGCGCAGGTCGAGGGGGAATGACACATTCTCCGAGACAGTGAGCTCTTCGATGAGGTTGTCGTGCTGGAACACCACTCCGACATGCCGCAAGCGAAGGGACGCCAGCTCGTTGTTCGACGCGTCGCTCACATCAGCACCCGCGACACGAATCTGCCCAGACGTAGGGCGGTCCAGACCTGCGATGAGGTTTAGCAGCGTCGACTTCCCCGACCCACTCGCCCCGAACAAGCAGACAAACTCGCCCGTGCGGGCGCTGAACGAAACTTCGTCCACCGCCCGCACGGTCTCTACTTGCGTCGAGAAGTGCCGAGACACGTCCGACATCTCCACCAAAGCGTCAGCGATGATCAACACCCAGCGGCTGTAGATGTGGACGAGACCTCATCGCTGTTCCACGGCGCGACGTTGCCGTCGCTATCTCCACGGGTAAAGGTCATGCAGTCCCCTCCGTAGTTCCACTCTGCATAACCCCGGGCGTTCTGGGTGCTTCGGTTGGCCCAAGAATCAAGCTCATTGTTCGCATCCCCTTGGTGGTTCGCCAACGGCAGACCCGAGTTACGTTCAATGATGAGCCAATTGTAGTCGTTGTTGCCCCACCCGCAGACGCGAGTAGAATCGCATTGTGCGAAAGAGGCCTGCGCGGCCCCTTGCGAAGCAAGTGTCATGGTCCCCAAAATGGCAGCGGCTACACACATTCTTTTGATGCTGTTTCTCATGGACTTCCCCTACGATGTGGGCGCCGATCGGCACCTGCGGTAAGGATGGCAGAACAGAGGTCAACACTTGGTAAATGTTCAGTAAGTAGACTGCCAGCGAATCGTCACCGGTCAAGCCCCGGGTAGTGGTGTAGCGCCTGCGTGTTCCTTCTGGTGGTTCAGGCGGTCAATGCGGGCAGGTTGTCGCCTCCGGTCTCGGGGTCGAGGGCGGGCACGATGTTGACGCGGCAGCGGGCGAGGACCTCGAGGCCGAGGTAGCGCCGACCTTCGGCCCATTCATCGGTTTGCTCGGCCAGGACCGCCCCGACCAGGCGCACGATCGCGGCCCGGTTGGGGAAGATGCCCACGGAGTCGGTACGGCGTCGGATCTCGCGGTTGAGGCGTTCGGCGGGGTTGTTCGACCAGATCTGGGTCCACACGTCTTTGGGGAAGGCGGTGAACGCCAAGATGTCCGCGCGGGCTGAGTCGAGGTGCTCGTGGACCTCGGGCAGTTTGCCGTCGACGTACTCCAGCAGCCGCTCGAACTGCGCCTGGACGGCGTCCTTGTCGGGTTGGTCGTACACCGAGTGCAACATCGCCTTCACGGCCGGCCACATG
>NZ_JBDIVG010000004.1:0-135072 GCF_039631275.1 Janibacter sp. LM | reverse complement strand
ATCCCGGGGGAGCGGGGCGTCGCCTTCGACCCCACGCAGACCTCGCGGGTCGCCCCCCTTCGCCGCGCGCCGGAGGGCGGGGAGTGGCTGCACGTCCACGAGCACTGAGCCGGCGCCGGGCACGACGCAGGGGGTGTCCCGACCACTGGTCGGGACACCCCCTGCGTCGTGCCCGGCGCCGGCTCAGTGCTCGTGGACGTGCAGCCACTCCCCGCCCTCCGGCGCGCGGCGAAGGGGGGCGACCCGCGAGGTCTGCGTGGGGTCGAAGGCGACGCCCCGCTCCCCCGGGATCCAGCTGGAGCTCGGCTCCGCGGGCCCGACCGGCGGGTAGACGCCGAGCTCGAGCCGTTGGAAGGCCGGACCGGACCACGTGCTCTCACCGACGAGCTCGCCCTCGAGCCGTGGCGGCACCGCGAGCGGCACCGTCGGGAGGAAGGCCGCACGCGGCGGCTCCGCCTCGCGCGCGCCCACGGGCTGGCCGTCGTCGGGGCGCCGGAAGACCTGGCCGGGCCGGCCACCGTCGCCGGAGGGGCCGCCGGACGCGGACCGCTGCAGCTCGGACGCCGCACCCGCCTTGCGGCTGTAGACCCGCAGCTGGGTCTCCGCGCCCTCGATCGTGCGACGGGCGGCGCGCCACTCCCCGGCGAACCTCTCGAAGTCAGGCCCCTGCCAGAGCACGCGCAGCCGCTCCAGGAGCGTCGCGCCGCGAGCGCCGATCTCCGCGACCGCGTCGCTCTGGCGGCGCAGGGCGACGGCGATGTCGTCGAGTCGCTCGACGTCCGCGCCGTGGCTCAGGTGCTGTGCCATCTCCCGCCTTCCACTGTCGTCAGGCCCAAGGGTAGGGACCGGGGTGTCGTCTCCCCAATGGGGAGGACTCCCCCTTCGCCCGACCTGCGACACTGGAGTCATGTTCGGTCGCCGGATCCCGCCCATGCCCACCGCCGAGACCGCCCTGCCGGGGCGAGCCGAGAGGACCTTCTCCGTGCCGGAGCTGCACGAGGTGCTCGGCACGCCGCTCGAGGGCCCGTGGCCGGCGGGCACCGAGGTCATGTACGTCGCGATGGGCTGCTTCTGGGGGGCGGAGCGGATCTTCTGGCAGCTGCCGGGGGTGGTCACGACCGCCGCGGGGTACATGGGCGGCTTCACCGCGAACCCGACGTACGAGGAGACCTGCTCCGGCCTGACCGGCCACACGGAGAGCGTCCTCGTCGCGTACGACCCGGAGCGGACCCGTCCCGAGCTGCTGCTCAAGGCGTTCTGGGAGAACCACGACCCGACGACGCCCGACCGCCAGGGCAACGACGTCGGTACGCAGTACCGCTCGGCGATCTACTGGACGAGCGAGGCCCAGCGCGCTGCGGTCGAGGCCACCGCCGCGTCCTTCGGCGAGGAGCTGGCCAGCCACCAGCTCCCGCCGATCAGCACCGAGATGCGCCCGGCGAGCGAGGTGGGCACGTTCTGGTACGCCGAGGACTACCACCAGCAGTACCTGCACAAGAACCCCGGCGGGTACTGCAACCACGGGCCCAACGGCCTGACCTGCCAGGTCGGCATCCTGCGCCAGGACGAGGTCCCCGCGCAGCAGGACATCGCCCCGCCCCGGTAGCCCGAGGGTGCCCTTCGGGGCGAATCACTCCCGCCCCTGACCCAGCCCGTCCACCGGCGCGAGCCGGCGGTCGGGGACCAGGTCGGCGACGTCGGGGGTCAGGTCGGGCACCGTCCCTGGTGGGCGGCCCGGCGTCCAGCCGCAGCAGGACGTGAGGCGGCGCGCGTCAGAGGGTGGTCGCGAGCTCGGTGCCCTGGCGGATGGCGCGCTTGGCGTCGAGCTCGGCCGCGACGTCGGCGCCACCGATGACGTGCACGACGACCCCCTTCGCCCGCAGCGGCTCGACGAGGTCACGCACGGACTCCTGACCGGTGCACACGACGACGTTGTCGACCGCGAGGGTGCGCGGCCGGCCGTCGACGGTGATGTGCAGGCCGTCGTCGTCGATGCGCTCGTACGTGGCCCCGGTGACCTGGTGGACGCCCTTGGCCCTGATCGCGGCGCGGTGGACCCATCCGGTCGTCTTGCCGAGGCCGGCGCCGATCTTGCTCTCCTTGCGCTGCACCAGGTACACGGTGCGGGGAGACGGCGACGGGTGGGGCTCCTTGAGCCCGCCTCGGCCGGGTGAGAAGGGGTCGACGCCCCACTCGTCCTGCCACTCCTTGAGGTCCAGCGTCGGCGACTCGACGGTCGTCAGGAGCTCGGTGACGTCGACGCCGATGCCGCCGGCACCGATGACGGCGACGCGCTGCCCGACCTCACGGGTACCGAGGACGGCCTCGGGGTAGGTGAGCACCATGGGGTGGTCGATCCCCTCGATCTCGGGGACGCGCGGGCTCACCCCGGTGGCGAGCACGACTTCGTCGTACCCGGCGAGGTCGTCGACGCCGGCACGGGTGCGGAGGTGCACCCGCACGCCGCGCCGCTCGAGCTCGCCGCGGTAGTACCGGATCGTCTCGGCGAACTCCTCCTTGCCCGGGATGCGCAGGGCGAGCGCGAACTGGCCGCCGATGTCCTCCCCCGCCTCGAAGAGCTCGACGTCGTGGCCGCGCTCGGCGGCGGAGACGGCCGCGGACAGGCCGGCGGGGCCGCCGCCGACGACCGCGACGCGCTTGCGACGGGACGTGGGAGCCAGTACGAGCTCGGTCTCGTGGCCGGCGCGCGGGTTGACCAGGCAGGAGGCCGTCTGGCGCCGGAAGGTGTGGTCGAGGCAGGCCTGGTTGCAGGCGATGCAGGTGTTGATCGCGTCCGCGCGACCGGCCTCGGCCTTGGCTGCCCACTGCGGGTCGGCGAGCCACGGCCGCGCCATCTGGACGAGGTCGGCGCGCCCCTCCGCGAGGACCTGCTCGGCCTGGTCGGGCATGTTGATGCGGTTGCTCGTGACGACCGGGATGTCGACGTGGGGCCGCAGCCGCTCGGCGACCTCGGTGAAGGCCATCCGCGGCACGGAGGTGACGATCGTCGGCACCCGGGCCTCGTGCCAGCCGATGCCGGTCGAGAGGATCGTCGCACCGGCGGCCTGGATCTCCTGGCCCAGGGTGACGATCTCCTCCCACGTCTGGCCGTCCTCGACGAGGTCGAGGACCGAGAGGCGGTAGACGATGATGAAGTCCTCGCCGACGGCCGCGCGCACCGCGCGCACGATCTCCGTGGCGATCCGGCGGCGGTTGGCCGGCGTGCCGCCCCACCCGTCGGTGCGCTGGTTGGTGCGCGGCGCCAGGAACTGGTTGATGAAGTACCCCTCGGAGCCCATGACCTCGACGCCGTCGTAGCCCGCGCCGCGGGCCAGCTCGGCCGCACGCGCGAAGCCCCGGACCTGCCGGCGGACCCCGCGCTCGCTCAGCCCGCGGGCACCGAAGGGGGTGATCGGCGACTTCGTGGAGGAGGCCGACACCGAGTACGGGTGGTAGGCATAGCGCCCCGCGTGCAGGATCTGCAGGGCGATCTTGCCCCCTTCGCGGTGGACGGCGTCGGTGACCTGCTGGTGCCGGCGGGCCTCGCGGCGGGTCGTGAGCTTGGAGGCGAAGGGGTAGAAGCTGCCCTCGATGTTCGGCGCGAAACCGCCGGTCACGATGAGCCCGGCGCCCCCCTTCGCCCGCTCGGCGTAGAAGGCGGCGAGCCGCTCGAAGCTGCTCGCCCGGTTCTCGAGACCGGTGTGCATCGACCCCATGATCGTGCGGTTGCGCAGGGTGGTGAACCCCAGGTCGAGCGGGGTGAAGAGGTGGGGGTACTCGCTCATCGTGTCCTCGTGACGAAGGGGGCCATCGTCACCGACGGTACCCAATGGGCGGGCTGCGGGCCGTGGCTCGTTGGCATCGTCACCCGGGGATGACAAGGTGGCCTCGAGGGATCGACACCGAGCGAGGGAGAAGCATGGCGGAGCTGGGACGCATGGCCGGACGTGCCGCCGTCGGCGCAGCCGGCGCGGCCATGGCGAGTGTGACGCTGGCGGGCCTGGGCTACGGGCTCATCCAGGCCGAGGCCAAGCTCACCCGCCGGATCGTGGGCCAGCCCTTCGAGGGAGCGCCCGACGACGACGGTCTCTACGGCGCCGCCCCGGGCGACCCGGTGCGCCTGCTGATCCTCGGGGACTCGACCGCGGCGGGCATGGGCGCCGACAACCGGTACCAGACGATCGGCGCGATCCTCGCGAGCGGTCTGGCTGCGATCATGGGCCGCCCCGTGGAGCTGACCAACGAGGCGGTCGTAGGCGCCGAGTCCTCCGACCTGAACGTCCAGCTGTCCAAGGCCCTGGCGCGGATCGACAATCCGGACGTCGCCGTGATCCTCGTGGGCGCCAACGACGTGACCCACCGCATCGACCGCTCGGTCTCCGTGGAGCACCTCGGCCGCACGGTCCGCTACCTGCGCACCCTCGACGTGCCCGTGGTCGTCGCGACCTGCCCCGACCTCGGCACCGTGGAGCCGATCCCCTTCCCGCTCAACAAGCTGCTGCGGCAGTGGAGCCGCGAGCTCGCCGCCGCGCAGACCGTGGCCGCGGTCGAGGCCGGGGCCCGCACGGTGTCGCTGGGTGACCTGCTCGGCCCGGAGTTCGAGGCCAGCCCCGCGGTGATGTTCAGCGTGGACCGCTTCCACCCCTCGGCCGCCGGCTACGCCCGGGTCGCCTCGGCGCTGCTGCCCTCCGTCGCGGCCGAGCTGCGGGCCTGGCCCGAGGGCGCCGAGCACGACTCCGAGCCCGAGGCCCGACTGGGCGAGGGCATCGGCGCGCTGGACGACGCCGCCGAGCGCGCGGCGTCCACCCCGGGCACCGAGGTCGGACCGGCCCACCTCAGCGGCAAGCGCGCCGGCCCCCGGGGCCCCTGGGCCATGCTCCGTCGCCGGGGCGTGCACGAGGTCACCGACCTCTGAGGCCGCCCGGCGATGCGGCTGGGCCTCGCGCACCGCTGGGGCCGGTGGTGGGTCACGTCGTGCACCATCACCCCCGGCGGTAGTGCACGACGTGACCTGCCGCGGGCGAAGGGGAGGCCCCCCGGCTGCATTCCCCTAGGGCAATGCAGCCTCTCGCGGCCTCGTCAGGACCAGGAGAGGCGCAGGTCGGCGAGGCGCCGCGCGAGGTGAGGGGGGCCCCCTTCGCCCGTTGTGCAGGCGTCGAAGACGACGACCCGCATCTGGTCCATGACCACGGCCGGACCCAGGTCGGGCAGACGCTCCCCCGCGAGCTCCTCGAGGAGGTCGTGCACCCCCGCAACCGCGTCGGCCGCGCGGTCCAGTGGCAGCTGCTGCCACCTGCGGACCGCGCGGCCGACCTCGGTCGCGATGTCGTCCGGGATCAATCCGAGCGGAGCCGGGCCAGCAGGCGCAGCAGCTCGAGGTAGAGCCAGACGAGGGTGACGAGGAGACCGATGGCCAGGTGCCACGCGTAGCTCGCCGGGGCGCCCGTGCGGATCGCGGTCTCGATGGAGTCGAAGTCGAGCGCCAGCGTCACGGCCGCGAGGCCGGTGCCGAAGACCGAGATGGCGATGCCGAGCATGCCGGTGCCACCGAAGCCGAAGGGCGAGCCGTCGAAGAAGAGCATGTAGCCCAGGTTGATCATCGAGAAGATGAAGTACCCGAGGATCGCCATGCTGACGATGGCGCGGAACTTCTGCGTGACCTTGATGACGCCCGTCTTGTACAGGGTGAGCATCGCGGCGAAGACGCAGACCGTCGCGAGGATCGCCTGGGTGACGATCGACTCGAAGACATTGGTCCCCACCGGGTCGTAGATCTGGTGGTAGATGCCGCTGATCGGGCCGACGAAGGCGCCCTCCAGGGCGGCGTAGGCGACCGCGAGCGGCGCACCGACCGGCTTGCGCCGGAACATCATGAACAGGCTCATGCCGATGGTGCCGACGAGGCCGACCATCATCATGATGCCGCCGACGCCGGGCCCCACCGAGGTGAGCGTCCAGCCGATCGCCGCCACGGCGAGCATGACGCCGAAGAGCGCACCGGTACGGATCATGACGTCGTCGAGCGTCAGGGCGCGGCCACCGCCGCCACCCCCGCCGAAGCCGCCGACGGGACCGGGCTGGCCGTAGCCGGGCTGGGGCTGGCCGTAGCCCTGCTGCGGGAAGCCCTGCTGCGGGAAGCCCTGCTGCTGGTAACCGGGCTGCTGGTAACCGGGCTGCTGGTAACCGGGCTGCTGGTAACCGGGCTGCTGGTAACCGGGCTGCTGGTAACCGGGCTGCTGGTAACCGGGCTGCTGGTAACCGGGCTGCTGGTAGCCCTGCTGCGGGTACTGGGTGCTCGAGTCACGGAAGCCCGCGTACCCGCGCTGGGCATCCTGCTCGACCCGGCCGAGGATCGGGTTGCTCATGTGTGCTCCTGGTGAGGGGCTGGCGCGACGCGGTCGCCGCTGACTGGTACCAGACTAAGCGCACGACCGCGTCGCGGTGTTCCCGCCCTCCACAGGCGATCCCGGCCTCAGGACAGGCCGTCGAGCGCCTGCTCGAGGTCGGCGAGGATGTCCGCGCAGTCCTCGATGCCGACGGACAGGCGCACCAAGTCGTCCGGCACCTCGAGCATCGAGCCGGCGGTCGACGCGTGCGTCATCGCGCCGGGGTGCTCGATGAGCGACTCGATGCCGCCGAGGGACTCGGCGAGGGTGAAGACCTCGGCCCGCGCGCACAGCTGCTGCGCGGCTTCGCGCCCGCCGGCCATGCGCACCGAGATCATCCCGCCGTACCGGGTCATCTGCCGCGCTGCGACGTCGTGACCCGGGTGCTCGGGCAGGCCCGGGTAGAGGACCGAGGTGATCTCCTTGCGCGCGGACAGCAGGTCCACGACCGCCTCCGCGTTGTCGCAGTGACGGTCCATGCGCACCCCGAGCGTCTTGATGCCACGCATCGTCAGGTACGCGTCGAAGGGCCCGGGTACGCCGCCGGACCCGTTCTGCAGGAAGGCGATGTCGGCATCGATCTGCTCGTCGTCCGTGACGAGCAGGCCGCCGACGACGTCGCTGTGTCCGCCGAGGTACTTCGTGCTCGAGTGCAGCACGACGTCGGCGCCGAGGGAGAGCGGCTGCTGCAGGTACGGGCTGGCGAAGGTGTTGTCGACGACCAACCGGGCCCCGGTCGCGTGGGCGACCTCGGCCACCGCCGTGATGTCCCCGATGTTGAGCAGCGGGTTGGTCGGCGTCTCGAGCCACACGAGCTTGGTCGTGGGTCGGATCGCCGCGCGGATCGCGTCGACGTCGCCGACGGGGGCCGGCGTGTGCTCGATCCCCCACTGCGAGAAGACTTTGTCGATGAGCCGGAAGGTGCCGCCGTACGCGTCGTCCGGGATGACGAGGTGGTCCCCGGGGCGAAGGGAGGCCCGCAGGATCGCGTCCGTCGCCGCCATGCCGGAGGCGAAGGCACGACCGTGGGTCCCCCCTTCGATCGACGCCGCGTTGGCCTCGAGCGCCTGACGGGTCGGGTTGCCGGTACGGGCGTACTCGAAGCCGCCCCGCAGGCCGCCCACGCCGTCCTGGGCGAAGGTCGAGCTGGCGTAGATCGGGACGTTGACCGCACCGGTCAGCGGGTCGGGCTCGTAGCCCGCGTGGATCGCTCGCGTGGAGAAGCCCTGGCTGGCGCGGGCGTCCGCCGCGCTCTTGTGCTCACCCATGGTGTCTCAGCCCTTCGCTCGGTGGGACAGGTGGCCCAGCAGGTCCTGCCGGGTGATGACGCCGGCCGGCTTGCCGCCCTCGACGACGAGCAGCGCGTCGGCGTGCTCGAGCGCCTCGGTCGCGGCCGAGACGGGCTCGGCGGCACCGATCTGCGGCAGCTTGGCGCCCATGTGCGCGCTCACCGGGTCGGCGAGCGAGGCGTGCCCCTCGAAGACGGCGGTGAGCAGGTCCCGCTCGGTCACCGCACCCGCGACCTCGCCGATGACGACCGGCGGCTCCGCGCCGACGACGGGCATCTGGGAGACGCCGTACTCGCGCAAGATGTCGATGGCCTCACGGATCGTCTCGTTGGGGTGCGTGTGCACGAGGTCGGGCAGCTCGCCGGACTTGCCGCGGAGCACCTCACCCACGCTGGCGTCGCTGCCTGCGTCACCCGGCAGGAAGCCGTAGGAGGCCATCCACTCGTCGTCGAAGATCTTGCCGAGGTAGCCGCGGCCGCCGTCGGGCAGCAGGACGACGATTGTGGCGTCGGGGCCGGCGGTCTCGGCGACGCGCAGCGCCGCGACGACGGCCATGCCGCTCGACCCACCGACGAGCAGGCCCTCCTCGCGCGCGAGGCGCCGCGTCATCGCGAAGGCCTCCTGGTCGTTCACCGCGATGACCTCGTCGGGCACGGACGGGTCGTAGGCACCGGGCCACATGTCCTCGCCGACGCCCTCGACGAGGTACGGCCGGCCGGTGCCGCCTGAGTAGACCGAGCCCTCGGGGTCGGCGCCGATGATCTTGACCCGGCCGCCGGACACCTCCTTGAGGTAGCGCCCGGTGCCGGTGATCGTGCCGCCGGTGCCGATGCCCGTGACGAGGTGGGTGATCTCCCCGTCGGTCTGCTCCCAGATCTCCGGACCGGTGCTCTCGTAGTGCGCCTGCGGCCCGTTGAGGTTGAAGAACTGGTTGGGCTTCCACGCCCCCTCGATCTCCGCGGTCAGCCGGTCACTCACCGAGTAGTAGCTGTCCGGGTGGTCCGGCGCGACGGAGGTCGGCACGATCTGCACCTCCGCGCCGTAGGCCCGCAGCACGTCGATCTTGTCCTTGCCGACCTTGTCGGGGCAGACGAAGATGCAGCGGTAGCCGCGCTCCTGCGCGACGAGCGCCAGCCCGACGCCGGTGTTGCCGGAGGTCGGCTCGACGATGGTTCCACCGGGCTTCAGCTCGCCGGAGGCCTCGGCCGCGTCGATGAGCTTGCGGGCGATGCGGTCCTTGATGCTGCCGCCGGGGTTGAGGTACTCGACCTTGGCCGCGACGAGGGGGGAGCCCTCGGGGACGACGGAGCTGAGCCTGACGAGCGGGGTGTTGCCGATCAGGTCGGAGATGTGGCTGGCGATCTGCATGACAAGCATCGTGGCACGGATCACCACGGCCCACGAAGGGGGTCGCAGCGCGACGGTCGCATAAGGGTAGCCTTAGTTTTATGACGACCCCCGCAGCACGTCCGCCCCGGCCCCAGCGCGTGCTGACGGTCGAGTCCGCAGAGCCGCTCGGGCCGCACCTCGTGCGGCTCGTCCTCGAGGGCGAGTCGCTGGCGGACTTCGGCGCGCGGGAGTCGACCGACGCGTACGTCAAGCTGCTCTTCGTGCCGGACGAGCTCGGGCTGGAGCCCCCCTTCGACCTCGCCGCGATCCGCGAGAGCGCGCCCGCGCACCTGCAGCCGGTGACCCGCACCTACACCGTCCGTGCGATCGACCGCGAGGCGCGACGGTTGACGCTGGACGTCGTGACGCACGGCGACGTCGGGTACGCCGGACCCTGGGCCCAGCGGGCGAAGGGGGGTGACGTCGCCGTCGTCATGGGGCCGGGCGGCGGCTACGCCCCCGACCCGCAGGTCGGCTGGCACCTTTTCGCGGGTGACCTGTCCGCGCTGCCGGCGATCGCCGCCTCGCTGGAGGCGCTCCCCGCGTCCGCGCGGGGCGTCGCGCTCATCGAGGTGGAGCTGGCGGAGGACGTGCTCGAGCTGGCCGCACCCGAGGGCGTGCGCGTCGAGTGGCTCGTCAACCCCGACCCCTCGGACATCGGTTTCCTCGCCCGCGCGATCGACGCGGCGCCGTGGCCGGAGCAGGTCGACGCGGGCACCGTGCAGGTCTTCGCGCACGGCGAGCGCGAGTCGATCAAGGCCGTGCGCCGGGTCCTCAAGGAGCGGGGCGTGCCCCGCGAGGCGCTGTCGATCTCGGGCTACTGGGCGCGAGGTCGGACCGAGGACGCCTTCCAGGCGGAGAAGCGCACACCGGTCGGCCGGATCGAGGTCTGACGACCCGTCGTCGTCCGCGCGTACCCCCGGCGGGACTCGAACCCGCACCGTGCACCATTTTAAGTGGCGTGCCTCTGCCAGTTGGGCTACGGGGGCGTGGCCGTCAGACTAGCCAGCCTGGTCGACGCCCTCCGCGGCGACGGCGCCGATCGACATCGCGATGCCGTCGAGGATGTCGTGCTCGGAGGCGGTGACGACGATGTCGGGGCCGTTGGCGCCGAGCGCCCGCTCCAGGATCTCCCACCAGATGAGCGCGCCGGCGCCGATGACGTCGACCCGGCCGGGGTGCATGTAGGGCTGCGCAGCCCGCTCGGCGCGGGTGCTGAGGATGAGCCGCTCGCAGGACTCCATCATCTGTGCGACCGGCACCCGGGCGAGGTGGATCGCCGTGGGGTCGTACGAGCCCAGGCCGAGGGCCTGGGCGGTCACGGTCGTCACCGACCCGGCGAGCCCGACCACGGTCTGGATGCCGCCGAGCCCGACCTCGGCCTCGGCCCGGTCCAGCGCCTCGGCGATGTCGAAGCGCGCGGCGTCGATGACCTCCTGCGTCGGTGGGTCGGTGCGGTGGTGCCGCTCGGTGAGTCGCACGCAGCCGATGTCGAGGGAGGTGCCGGCCACGACCTCGTGGGTGCCGCGGACGATCTCGGTCGAGCCGCCGCCGATGTCGACGACGAGGTACGGCCCCTCGAAGCCCGCGTCGAGCAGCCCGCCCGTGGCCCCGGCGAAGCTCAGCTGCGCCTCCTCGTCCCCCGAGATGACCTCGGGGGTGACGGCGAGGTCACCGAAGGCCTCCTGCACACCGGCGACGAAGTCCGCGGCGTTGTCGGCGTCGCGCGAGGCCGACGTGGCGACGAAGCGCACGGCCCCCGGGTCGACGGCCAGCTCACGGCACTGTGCCGCGTACTCGGCGGCCACGGCCAGGGTGCGCCGCAGCGCCTCCTCCCCGAGCCGGCCGGTCCTGTCGACCCCTTCGCCCAGGCGCACGACCTCGATGCGGCGCAGGACGTCGCTCAGCGTCCCGGTCTCCTTGTCGCGGTCGGCGACGAGCAGCCGGATCGAGTTGGTCCCGCAGTCGATCGCTGCGACTCTCATGCGTCGCTCCCTTCGTCCGGGCCCACGCACGGGCTGGTGTGCCACCACTGCGGCAGCAGGTCGAGCGCCTCGTCCCCCAGGGGGTTGACCCCGGGGCCGGCGGCCAGCGAGTGCGCGACGAGGACGTGCAGGCACTTCACGCGGGTGGGCATGCCCCCCGCGGAGATCCCCTCGACCTCGGGCACGTCGCCGAGCTCGGTCCGCCGACGCAGGTAGTCCTCGTGGGCCGCGCGGTACCGGGCGGCCAGGTCCTCGTCGTCGAGCAGCCGCTGCGACATCTGCGCCATGAGCCCGCTGGACTCGAGCGTCGAGATCGCGCCGGTCAGGCGCGGGCAGGTCGCGTAGTACGTCGTCGGGAAGGGGGTGCCGTCGGGCAGGCGCGGGGCCGTGCGCAGGACCGTCGGGCCGCCGCAGGGGCACCGGTGGGCGACGGCGACGGTCGCCCGCGCCGGGCGGCCGAGCTGCCGGTGGACGGTCTCGAGGTCCTGCGGGTCGACCCGCTCCAGGTCGTTGCCCCGCTCGTCGGTGCTCACCGGCCCGCGGTCGGGTCGTCGGCGGCCTCGACGGAGGAGGCGACCTGCTCGTACCACGGCTGCGTCGCCGGGGCCTGGACGGTGCCCGTCTCGGGGTCGACGTCGGGGGTCTCGCCCGCGGGGTCGATGACCGTGTAGGTCCGCTCCCCCGGCTTGACGAACTTCAGCCGCTGCCGGGCTTGGGCCTCGACGTACTCGTCGGTCTCCCACAGGTCGCGCTGGCGCTTGAGGTCCGCGACGTTGGCCTCCTGCGCGGCGACCTGCTCGTGCAGCGCGTCGAGGCGCTGGCGCTGGTCGTACCAGGACTTGCCGGTCGGCAGGAGCATGACGGCGAGCAGGACGCCGAGGGAGACGAGCACCACCCAGCGTCGGGTCGTCATGACGGCCCGACGCTCCTGGGCCGCCTTGGCGGCGGTGCCGGAGCGGGAGCGGGTCGGGCGCGCGCCGCCCCCCGCGGGCCGGGTCGCGCGGGGTCGCCGCGTCCCGCCCTGCGCGCTCGTGCGTGCAGGGCGGCGACGCGGGGTCCCGGCCATGTCCTGGATCAGCCCTTGAAGCGCGGGAAGGCGCCGGCGCCGGCGTAGATCGCCGCGTCGTCGAGCTCCTCCTCGATGCGCAGGAGCTGGTTGTACTTCGCCACGCGCTCGGAGCGGGCCGGGGCGCCGGTCTTGATCTGGCCGCAGTTCGTCGCGACGGCCAGGTCGGCGATCGTCACGTCCTCGGTCTCGCCGGAACGGTGGCTCATCATCGAGGCGAAGCCGCTGCGGGTCGCGAGCGCGACCGCGTCGAGGGCCTCGGTGAGCGAGCCGATCTGGTTGACCTTGACCAGCAGCGCGTTGGCGGCCCGGTCCGCGATGCCACGGGCGAGGCGCTCGGGGTTGGTGACGAAGAGGTCGTCGCCGACGATCTGGACGCGGTCGCCGAGGCGCTCGGTCATCGTCTGCCAGCCCTCCCAGTCCTCCTCGTCGAGCGGGTCCTCGATGGAGACGAGCGGGTAGGCGTCGACGAGGTCGGCGTAGTAGTCGACGAGCTCGGAGGAGCTGATCTGCTTGCCCTCGAAGGTGTAGGAGCCGTCTTCGTGCAGCTCGCTGGCCGCGACGTCGAGGGCGAGCGCGATCTCCTTGCCCGGCTCGTAGCCGGCCTTGGTGATGGCGTCGAGGATGAGGTCGAGCGCCTCGCGGTTGCTCTCGAGGTTGGGCGCGAAGCCGCCCTCGTCGCCGAGGCCGGTCGACAGGCCCTTGTCCTTGAGGACGGCCTTGAGCGAGTGGTAGACCTCCGTGCCCCAGCGCAGCGCCTCGCGGAAGGAGGGCGCACCGATGGGCGCGATCATGAACTCCTGGATGTCCACGTTGGAGTCGGCGTGGGAACCACCGTTGAGGATGTTCATCATCGGGACGGGCAGGATGTGCGCGTTGGGCCCGCCGATGTAGCGGAAGAGCGGCAGGCCCGCGGACTCCGCGGCGGCCTTGGCGACGGCGAGCGAGACGCCGAGGATGGCGTTCGCGCCGATCGAGCTCTTGTTGTCCGTCCCGTCGAGGGCGAGCATCTCGGCGTCGACGAGACGCTGCTCGCTGGCCTCGAAGCCGATGAGGCGGGGCATCAGGTCGTCCTCGACCGCGCGGACCGCGTCCTCGACGCCCTTGCCCAGGTAGCGCTTGTCGTCACCGTCGCGGCGCTCGGCGGCCTCGAAGGCCCCGGTGGAGGCACCGCTGGGCACCGCGGCCCGGGCGATGGTGCCGTCGTCGAGGGCGATCTCGACCTCGACGGTCGGGTTGCCGCGCGAGTCGAGGATCTCGCGCGCGCCAATTGCTTCGATGCTGGCCACTACCGGCTCCTAGGTGGTGCTCGATGACACGGGTTGGGTGGCTCCGAGCGTAACGGCTGGCCGACACCGGGGCGCAGACCGACCCGCCCCTCGGGCGGGCTCACACCCCTGCGACGGGAGGTCGAAGGGGGGACCGCTGCGCCCCGTCGTCGAAGTTGGCCGGGTCGAGCCACGCGTCGTGCGCCGCCCGGATGGCCGGCCAGTCGACGACGACCATGGCGAACCACGTGGTGTCGCGGGACCTCCCCTTCGTCACGACGTGGCGGCGGAAGGTGCCCTCGCAGGTGAACCCGAGGCGCTGCGCCGCCCGGCGCGAGGGGGCGTTGAGCGAGTCGCACTTCCACTCCAGGCGCCGGTACCCGAGGTCGAAGACGTGCCGGGCGAGGAGCGAGAAGGCCTCCGTCGCCGCGGTGGTGCGCTGCAGCCGCGGCCCCAGGAGGACGTTGCCGATCTCGACGACGCCGTTCGCCTCGTCGATGCGCATCAGGCTGGCCAGCCCGCAGGCGATGCCCTCGTCGTCCCGGACGACGACGTCGACCGTGCCCGGCCCGCAGCGCCGGGCGATGTATGCGTCGAAGGCGGCGGCATCGCCCGGGCGCTCCTCCTTGAGGTAGGTCCACAGGCCGTCGTGGTCCTCCCCCGCGACCTGCTGACGCACCTCGTGCGCGTGCTCGGGCGCGAGCGCCTCGATCGTGCAGTGGCTCCCGGTGATCGTCGCGACCTGCGGCCACGGCGCCCCCGTCCACCCGTCGACCGGGGGCCCGACGGGCTGCCCGAAGGGGGTCGCGCGCACCTCGTCGCGCGACGCCGGCGGCAGCACGACCTGGCCGATCGGCCCGGGGTTGACCGCGACCTCCCAGCGGAACCCGTCGGGGTCGGCGAAGTAGCCCGTGTACCCGCCCCAGTCGCGGCGCTGCGCCGGCTGCACCTCGGGCGAGCCGGCGGCGCGGGCCAGCTCGAGGATCGCGTCGACCTCCGACTCGCCGGCGACATTGTGCGCCAGGGTGACCGGCGCGATGCCCGGGCCGCCGCGGATCGGGCCGACCTCCCCTTCGAACTCGTCCTCGTCCCACAGCGAGAGCACGAGGTGCTCGCCGACGCGGATCATGAGCACCTCGCCGGGGACGTCGAGAACCGCGCGCCACCCCAGCCCGTCGAGGTAGAAGCGGCGCGTCGCGTCGAGGTCGGCGACGGCCAGGGTGACGAAGCTGATGCGCTGGTCCATGCGCACGACCTTACGGAGCGGGCCGCTCGGACCTCTCCTGCGCCTTGATCGCCTGCCACTGCGCCTCGATCTCCTCGAGGGTCTCGGCGGTCGCGTCGCCGAAGACGTGCGGGTTGCGGCGCACGAGCTTGTCGACGAGCGCGGCGGCCGCGTCGTCGACGGTGAAGGGGGCGTCCGGGTGGTCGGCCGCGACCCGGGCGTGGAAGAGCACCTGGAAGAGCAGGTCGCCGAGCTCGTCGACCAGCTCCTCGCGCAGCCGGACGTCGTCGGGGACGGCGATGACGGCCTCGAGCGCCTCGGTCACCTCGTGCGCCTCCTCCAGGACGAAGGGGAGCAGGCTCGCGTGGTCCTGCGCGGCGACCCAGGCGCACCCGCCGGACGAGCGGAGGCGGTCCATGACGGCGACGGCGTCGAGCAGCCGACCGCCCTCGACGTCCCAGGAGCCGACGAGCACCTCGACCTCGGGTGCGTCCTCCAGCCGCGAGACCTCCGCGGCGACGGCATCGCTGAGGCCGGGGTCACCGTCCGGTGAGCCGACCCACAGCACCTGCGTGGTCCGGGCGGCCTCGACGAGCAGGCGCGCCCGTTCGTGGGGCGCCTGCGCCCCGATGGTCTCGACGGCGACGCCGTCGTCGACGAGCGCGAGCGGCAGGGCGTCGCCCGGGTCGGCAGCGAGGACGGCGTCGGCGGCCTCGAGGGCACGCCACGCATCCCGGCTGAGCAGGCCGGGCGAGACGCGGGGGCTGGTCGCCAGGAGGACCAGGCGACCGGCCGTCAGGGCGTGCCCGTCGGCAGCTGGGCGTCCTGCGCGGCGGGCTCCTGGAGCCAGTCGGGCGACTCGCCGACGGCGGCGGCGTACCGGGGGCTGACGGTCACGTCCTGCTCCTGGACGTACGCGCTCAGCTCCTTGCGGGCGGCCTCGTCGAGCTGGGAGTTGAACGAGTTGGCCCGCAGGAAGTCGACGGTCGTGTCCGACGGGGAGGGCAGGACCTGCGCGAGCTGCTGGCGCACGCTCCCGGCCGACGGGACGGGGGTGCCCTGCTCGTCGGCGAACTCGAGGACCGACGGCACCTGCACGAGGAGGGCGACGACCTGGTCCGCGGTGATCTCCTGACCGGGCTGGCCCTGGCTCTGCGCCTCGATGACCGTGCCCAGCTCGCGGGTGGTGCGCTGCACGTCGCCGACGGTGACCACCTCGTCGCCGACCTTGGCCGCGACGGCGTCGCTGCCGGAGCCGTCCACGTCCACCGGGTCGTTGGCGGAGCCGCCGCACGCCGAGAGGGCGAGGGTCGCAGCGGCTGCGAGGGCGATCGCCCGGGCGGGGCGAGCGAGGGGCTGTCGACGGAGCACGGTGTGGGTCCCTTTCGTCCGGTCCTCAGCGCGAGCGCGAGGTGTCTCGGGGCGCCGTCGCCCCGCTGTCCACGATGACATCATCGAGCATGACCTGACGGATGAGGTCAGTGGCCCACGTGAGCACCGCGGTGTCCCGCAGCGGGGTCCCCCCGATGCGCGCGGTCGTGGGCTTGGGGACGAGCACCGTCTGGGTGCCCTCCTTGTAGCTCGACCTGGGGTAGAGGCGGGCCAGCCGCAGCTCCTGGCTCTCGCGGAGCCGGGCCGGGGCGAAGCGCACGTTGGCCCCCTGGGCCACGACATCGGTCAGTCCGGCCGAGCGCACGACGATCCGCAGGCGGGCGACCTCGACGAGGTTGCGCACCGGCTCCGGCGGCTGGCCGTAGCGGTCGGTGAGCTCCTCGAGGATCTCGGTGAGGTCGGCCTCGGTCTCCGCGGACGCGAGCTTCTTGTACGCCTCCAGCCGCAGCCGCTCCCCCGGGATGTACTCGTGCGGCAGGTGGGCGTCGACGGGCAGCTCGATCTTGACCTCGGCCGGCGCGGCCTCCCCTTCGCCCTTGAAGTCCGCGACGGCCTCGCCGACCATCCGCACGTACAGGTCGAAACCGACGCCCGCGATGTGGCCGGACTGCTCGCCGCCGAGCAGGTTGCCCGCGCCGCGGATCTCGAGGTCCTTCATCGCCACCTGCATGCCGGAGCCGAGGTCGGTGTTGCTCGCGATCGTCTCGAGGCGGTCGTGGGCCATCTCCGTGAGCGGCTTGTCCGGCGGGTAGAGGAAGTAGGCGTAGGCGCGCTCGCGCCCGCGCCCGACGCGGCCGCGCAGCTGGTGCAGCTGGCTCAGGCCGAAGCGGTCGGCGCGGTCGAGGATCAGCGTGTTGGCGTTGGAGATGTCCAGGCCGGTCTCGACGATCGTCGTGCACACGAGGACGTCGAAGCGCCGCTCCCAGAAGTCGAGGACGACCTGCTCGAGCCGGTGCTCGCCCATCTTGCCGTGGGCGGTCTCGACGCGGGCGTCGGGCACGAGCTCGCGGATGCGGGCCGCGGTCTTGTCGATCGTGCTGACGTTGTTGTGCACGTAGAAGACCTGCCCCTCGCGCATGAGCTCGCGGTGGATCGCGGCGGCGACCTGCTTCTCCTCGTAGCCGCCGACGAAGGTGAGCACCGGGTGGCGCTCCTCCGGGGGCGTGGCGAGGGTCGACATCTCGCGGATGCCGGTGACCGCCATCTCGAGGGTGCGCGGGATCGGTGTGGCCGACATGGCGAGCACGTCGACGTTGGTGCGCATCGCCTTGAGCTGCTCCTTGTGCTCGACGCCGAAGCGCTGCTCCTCGTCGATGATGACCAGGCCGAGGTCCTTGAACTTCACCTCGTTGCCGAGGATCCGGTGGGTGCCGATGACGAGGTCGATCGCACCGGACTCCATGCCCTCGAGCACCTCCTTGGCCTGCTTGTCGGTCTGGAAGCGGCTCAGCGCCCTGACGGTGACGGGGAAGCCGGCGTACCGCTCGGAGAAGGTGTTGAGGTGCTGCTGCACGAGCAGGGTCGTCGGCACGAGGACGGCGACCTGCTTGCCGTCCTGGATCGCCTTGAAGGCCGCCCGGACCGCGATCTCGGTCTTGCCGTAGCCGACGTCGCCGCAGATCAGGCGGTCCATCGGGACCGTCTTCTCCATGTCGTCCTTGACCTCGTCGATGGTGGTCAGCTGGTCGGGCGTCTCGATGTGGGCGAAGGCGTCCTCGAGCTCGCGCTGCCACGGGGTGTCCGGGCCGAAGGCGTGGCCGGGCGTCGCCATGCGCGCGCTGTAGAGACGGATGAGCTCACCGGCGATCTGGCGCACGTGGCGCTTGGCGCGCGACTTGGTCTTGTGCCAGTCGCTGCCGCCCATCTTGTTGAGCGGCGGGGCGTCGCCGCCCACGTAGCGGGTCACCTGGTCGAGCTGATCGGTCGGCACGAAGAGCCGGTCGCCGGGGTGCCCCTTGCGGGACGGGGCGTACTCGATGACGAGGTACTCACGGGTCGCGCCCTGCACGGTCCGCTGGATCATCTCGACGAAGGACCCGACGCCGTGCTGCTCGTGGACGACGTGGTCCCCGGGACGCAGCTGGAGCGGGTCGACCTGCTTGCGCCGGCGCGAGGGCATCCGGCGCATGTCGCGCGTGCTCGCCCCGGCCCCGCTCGAGCCGAGCAGGTCGGCCTCGGTGAGCACGGCGAACCGCCGCTCGGGCACGACGAACCCCGTGCCGAGGCTGGCCCGGGTGAGCGCGACGACGCCCGCCGTGAGCGTGACCGGCTCCCCCTCGTCCGCGACGCGGGTCGGGACGCCCGCGTCACCGAGGACCTCGGTGACGCGCTTGACGAGTCCCGGGCCGTCGGTGGCGATCAGCACCTGCCAGCCCTCCCCGGTCCACTCGCGCAGCTGGGCGATCGCGGCCTCGGTGTTGCCGCGGAAGTGCGGCGGCTCCTCGGCCGGCACCCGCAGGCCCACGTGGTCGTGGTCGACCCGGTCGTCCAGGTCGGCGGCGATGGCCGCGAGCTCGTCGTCGACGGCGAAGGGGGTGACGCTCCACCACGGCAGCCCGATCTCGAGCGCGTGGTCGCGGGCCTGCCCCAGGGTCCAGTGGGAGGCCGTGCCGAGCACGCCCTCGAGGTCGATCGGGACGGCGTTGCCCGCGGCGGCGTTGGCCCAGCTGGCCTGGAGGAACTCCTCGCTCGTCGAGACGAGGTCGTGCGCGCGGGCGCGCACCCGCTCGGGGTCGAGGACGACGACACCGGCGCCCTGCGGCAGGACGTCGAGGACCGACTCCATGCCGTCGACGAGGGCGGGCGCGAGCGACTCCATGCCCTCCACGGCGATGCCCTCGGCGACCTTGAGGAGCATGTCGGCGACGCCGGGCAGCTCCCCCGCGAGGGTCGCCGCGCGTCGACGCACGGTGTCGGTCAGCAGGACCTCCCGGCAGGGCGGGGCCCACATCTCGAGCGCCGTGTCGAGGCTGCGCTGGTCGGCGACCTTGAACCACCGGATCTCGTCGACCGTGTCGCCGAAGAACTCGACCCGGACGGGGTGCTCCTCGGTCGGCGGGAAGACGTCGAGGATGCCGCCGCGGACCGCGAACTCACCGCGGCGCTCGACGAGGTCGGTGCGCACGTAGGCGGCACCCGCGAGCGCCTCGGTGACCTCGGTGAGCGCCGCCTCGTCGCCGACGCGCAGCCGCACCGGCTCGAGATCGGCCAGCCCCTTGGCGATCGGCTGCAGGACGGCCCGGACCGAGGCGATGACGTAGCCGGGCCGGCCGTGGCCCTCCCCCGCGTCGGGGTGCGCCAGCCGGCGCAGGACGGCCAGCCGACGGCCGACGGTGTCGCTGCGGGGGCTGAGCCGCTCGTGCGGCAGCGTCTCCCAGCTCGGGAAGGTGACCACCTGCTCGTGGCCGACGAGCTCGCCGAGCGCGGTGGCGATGTCGTCGGCCTCGCGCGCGGTCGAGGTGACGACGAGCCTCGGTGCGTGCGAGGCGCGGTCGCCACCGATGCAGGCGACCGTGGGCGCCCGCAGACCGGTGGGCGCGACGATGTCGACCAGGTCGCTGGCGTCGCGGTGTCGTGGGATGTCGGCGAGACCGGGCAGGCCGGCGATCGCACTCAGGAGCGGGGCGAGGGAGGAAGTCATGCTGGCCATGATTCTGCCGCACCTGTCTGTAATACTCAGCAAGCACTGGGCTCCGGCGACAGGCCGGGGGCTCGCGCACCAAGGGGCAGGGCACCGGATGACCGACCGCACGCGACGTCTGGGCGGGGTCCTGTGCGGCCTCGCGGGTGCTGCCGCACTGGTGCTCGGCGCCTCGCCGGCAGGCGCGACGACCAGATCCGCCCCACCGCAGGTCACGGTCGCCGCCGCCCCCGCGGAGGCCCCCTTCTCCCTGCCGGAGCAGATCACCGACCGGGCGGACGTCCTCGACGAGGGCGCCCTGCAGGACGACCTCGACACCCTCCAGCGCGAGCGCGGCATCCAGCTGTGGGTCGTCTACGTCGACAGCTTCGACGGGCGGTCCGGCGAGGAGTGGGTCAGGGCGACCTACGAGGAGTCCGGCTTCGGGACCAACGACGTGCTGCTCGCCGTCGCCGTCGAGGACCGCGCCTACGGCATGTGGGCCCAGGAGGGCGCCGGCGTCACCCCGGACCTGCTGACGCAGGTCCAGACCGCCGACGTCGAGCCGCGGCTGGGCCGGGACGACTGGGACGGTGCCGTGACCGCCGCGGCGCAGGGCCTCGACGAGCGCTACGGCGACAGCAGCGGTGGCAGTGGCGGGGGCATCCTCGGCGGGTTCAACCTCTTCTCCTTCTTCCCCCTCCTGCTGGTCGGGATGTTCCTCCTGCCGGTCATCGGCAAGGTCATCGGCGCCGTCCGCGGGCGCCGCGACCCCCGACCCGCGGCCCCGCCGATCGGCCAGCCCGGGCCCGTCCTGCCCTCCGTCCCCACCGACCAGCTGCGTCAGCAGGTCGCGAGGGCCCTCGTCGACCTCGACAACGCGATCCGCGCCTCGGGTCAGGAGCTGTCCTTCGCGCAGGCCCAGTTCGGCGAGCAGGCGACCCAGCAGTTCACCGCCGCGCTCGAGGCGGCCCGTGGCCAGGCCGCCGAGGCCTTCCGCATCCAGCAGGAGCTCGACGTCGCCCGCGGAGCAGGTCGCCTCGTCGAGGCCGAGGAACGCGCGCGGCTGGCGCAGGTCCTCGAGCTGACCCGGTCAGCGGACGCCGAGCTCGACGCCCAGGAGGCCGAGTTCGCCAGGCTGCGCGACCTGGAGGCCACCGTCCCGCAGTTCCTCGCCTCGCTGCGGACCCGGGTCGCTGAGGTCGAGGCCCGGGTGCCGGTCGCGCAGCAGGAGCTCGCGGGGCTGTCCGCGACCCACGCCCGCGATGCGCTCACCACGCTCGTGGCCAACGTCGAGCAGGCGCCCCGCCTCATCCAGTCGGCGCGCGGTTTCGTCACCACCGGGGAGCAGCACGTGCAGGCCGGCGACCGTCCGTCGGCGGTCGCGGCCGCCCGGGCCGCTGAGGACGCCCTCGGCCAGGCGGACAGCCGACTCGAGACGGTCCTGTCCGCGCGCTCCGTGCTGGCCGACGCCGCCGCGGCCCTCGACCAGGCCCTGGCCTCGATCTCCTCCGACCTGCTCGACGCCACGCGACTGCAGGCCAACGACCAGATGACCCTCTCCGCGGTCGCCGAGGCGCAGCGCGCCGTCGAGATCGGCACCCGGGCCCGTGGCGGCGGCGACGTCATCGGCGCCCTGAGCACCCTCGAGCGCGCTGAGCACTACCTCGACACCGCCCTCGAGCGGTACCGCAAGGACGCCGACCGCGCCGGCGCCAGGGTGGAGAAGTTCGACCGACGCTACGAGCACGTGCGCTCCCGCATCGTCACCCTCGAGCGCGAGCTGGACAGCGTGCGCGGGTGGGTCGACGCCGAGCCGCGCACCCAGCTGCGCGAGGCCTCCCGCCTGCTGTCGCTGGCCCACGGCGAGCGCGAGCGCAACCTCGACCTGGCCGCCGAGCACCTCACCGGGGCCGAGGTCCTCGCCGAGCGCGTGGCCGGCAGCCTGCACTCCCGGGACGACGACTGGGGCGGCTTCGGCGGGGGCACCCCCCGCGGCAGGAGCGGCATCGACATCGGCTCCCTCGTCCTCGGCGGCATCCTCTCCGGCGGCTTCGGTGGCCGGGGCGGCGGCTGGGGCGGCTCCTCCGGCGGGTTCGGGGGCGGCTTCGGCGGCGGCGGTGGAGGCGGCGGCTTCGGCGGGGGTGGTCGCTTCTGACCGCGGCCACTACCAGCACCAGCACGTGAACCGATCACCAGGCACCACGACCGGCGGTCCCACCGCCAGGAGGAACGCACGATGACCAAGAAGCAGACCATCCTCGGCCGCGTCAGCCAGCTGGCCAAGGCCAACATCAACGCCCTCCTCGACCGCGCCGAGGACCCGGAGAAGATGCTCGACCAGCTCGTCCGGGACTACACCAACTCCATCGCCGAGGCGGAGGAGGCCGTGGCCCAGACCATCGCGCACACGCGCATGGCCGAGGGCGACCTCAAGGCCGACCAGGAGGCCGCGACCGAGTGGGGGCGCAAGGCCGCTGCCGCGGCCGCGAAGGCCGACGAGCTCACCGCCGCCGGCGACACCGCCGGCGCCGAGAAGTTCACCAACCTCGCCCGCGTCGCCCTGCAGCGCCAGATCCAGCACGAGGGCGAGGCCAAGGAGGCCGAGCCGGCCATCGCGCAGCAGAACGCGCAGGTCGAGCAGCTCAAGTCCGGTCTCGTGCAGATGAAGACCAAGCTCGAGGACCTGAAGTCCCGCCGCTCGACCCTCGTCGCCCGCGCCCGCTCGGCCGAGGCCCAGTCCCGCGTCCAGGAGGCCATCGGCTCCATCGACGTCATGGACCCGACGAGCGAGCTGGGTCGCTTCGAGGACCGCATCCGCCAGCAGGAGGCGCTCGTCCAGGGCCGCGCCGAGGCGCAGTCGACCTCCCTCGAGGACCAGTTCGCCGAGCTCGAGGACCACAGCCAGGACGCCGAGATCGAGGCGCGCCTGGCCGCCTTGCGCAAGCAGGCCTGAGCGCCGCGCACCACGCGCCCCACGATTCTCGGGTCACCCGATAAACCTCGCCTTCGCAAGAGTTTGAAACTCATGCGAAGGCGAGGTTTCTCTTGCTCAGGCCAGGATGTCTCAGGCGCGCGGGGCGTGGACGACCTGCTGCGCGTCGGTCAGGCCCTTGTCGATGAGCAGCTCGACCGCGTCTGCCGCGTCGTCGACGAGGAAAGGCAGCTCCTTGCGCTCGGTCGAGCTGAAGTCCTTGAGCACGTACGCGGCGGCGTCCATGCGACCGGGCGGTCGGCCGATGCCCACGCGCACCCGCAGGTAGTCCTTGGTCCCGAAGCTGCTGGAGATCGAGCGCAGGCCGTTGTGGCCCCCTTCGCCGCCGCCGAGCTTGAGCCGCACCTCGCCGAAGTGGATATCGAGCTCGTCGTGCAGCACGATCGTGCGCTCGGGCGGGACGGAGAAGAAGCTCGCGAGACCCTTGGTCGGGCCGCCGGAGAGGTTCATGTACGAGCTCGGGATGGCGATGATCGCGCGCGTCCCGGGCATCGACCCGAGGCGGATCGACTCCGCCGCGGCGCCGGCCTTGTGGCTGCGCAGCCTCGCCCCCGCGCGCTCGGCGAGGTGCTCGACCACCATCGCCCCGACATTGTGCCGGTTGCCCGCGTACTGCGGTCCGGGGTTGCCGAGACCGACCACGAGCCAGGTGTCATCACTCACGGGGCCCCACTCTAGGCAATGTCGCAGGCAGGTCCCGCGCCTGCCGCAGACGGACGAAGGGCGGGACCTCCGTGGTGGAGGTCCCGCCCTTCGAGACGGCCGCGAGCGGCCTCCTCAGGGAACGCCCTTCGAGACGGTGGGTGTGGAGTCACTCCTGCTCGGAGGACTCCTCGCCGCCCTCGGAGGACTCGCCCTCGGCGGCCTCGGCGGCCTCGGCGTCGGACTCGTCGTGCTCGATGCCGGCCTCGGCCTCGGCCTCGGCGAGCTCGGCCTCCAGCTCCTCCGCGGAGATCTGCTGGGTGATGTTGACGACGAGCAGCTCCGGGTCGGAGACGAGGGTCGCGCCGGCGGGCATCTCGACCTGGCTCGCCAGGACCTGGGTGCCGACCTCGAGGCCCTCGACGGAGACGGTGAGGCCCTCGGGCAGGTTGGTGACGTCGGCCTCGATCTCGAGGGTCTGGGCGTCGAGCGTCACGACGGTCTCGGGAGCCGCGTCGCCCTCGACGTGGACGGGGACCTCGACGGTGACCTTCTCGCCGCGCTTGACGATGACGAGGTCGACGTGCTCGATGATCGGCTTGATCGGGTCGCGCTGGACGTCCTTGGCCAGGGCCAGCTGGTCGCCCTCACCGTCGACGGCGATGGTGAGCAGGGCGTTGGGGTTCTTCAGCGCCTGGAAGGTGTCGTGGAAGGGCAGCGCGAGGTGGATGGGGGCCTCGCCGTGGCCGTAGAGGACCGCGGGGACCTTCTCGGCGCGGCGCAGCTTGCGGGCCGCGCCCTTGCCGAACTCGGTGCGCTTGTCGGAAACCAGGCGGATCTCGTCGCTGGACATGTGGTGCTCCTTGTCGTGGGGGTGTGCCCGCGAAGGGAGCGGGCGAGTCTCGGGCGGTGGCCTCGACGCGGGACGTGGCGCGGACGAAGGGTGTCGACGCGCAGGCGAACCCACATGGCGGCACCGCGTCGATCACGGATCGCTGCGACCGTGCAGCGTCCCTCGCCGAGGCAACCCCGAGATCCTAGTGGACCCGCGTGGCGTCGGCCAAACCGGCCCCGATCGCCTCGTCCGTGGGCGTCGGGAGGGCGGGGCCCTCCCCTTCGCCCAGCTTGACCATGACGACGCCCGCGAGGACCGCGACGCCGCCGAGCAGCTGGCCCGGGCTCATCGCCTCGCCGACGAGGAGCCAGGCGAAGGTGATCGCGAGGAGGACCTCGCTCAGGCCGACGAAGGAGGCGACCGTGCCGCCGAGGACGCGGGCCGCCGCGATGCCCGTCGCGTAGGCGACGGCCCCGGCGACCAGCGCGAGCTCGAGGACCGCGGCCCACCACGGCAGCGACCAGCCGCCGAGCGTGACGTCGGCCGTGCCGGCCGACCACGGGAGGATGCCGAGCGCAGTGGTGGCCACGAGGCTGAGGGCGCCGACCGCGAGGCCGCCCCCGGCGAGCGCGATGGGCGGCAGCGAGTGCTCGCTCTCGTGCGCGGCGACGAGGAAGAAGACGACGAGGCCGACGGCGGCGAGCAGGCCCCACAGGACACCCACGACGTCCAGCTCGGCCCCGGACGCCACGTCGAGGACGAGGACGAGCCCGACGATCGCGGCGACGACGCCGGCCGAGGTCAGCCGGCTCGGCCGGTGGCCGCGGCGCGCCCACATCCAGCCCACGATGAGCACCGGCGCGAGGTACTCGAGGAGGAGCGCGACGCCGACGGACAGGCTGTCGACCGCCATGAAGTACGCGAACTGGCAGCCCGCCACGGCGAGGAGGCCGTAGGCGAGGACGGGGACGACATTGCGCCGCAGGAGGTGCCAGCGCCCGCGCATCGCGACGGCCGTCGGGCCGGCGAGGAGCAGCGCGGCGCCGACGATGCGCAGCGTGACGACGGCGGCCGGGCTCCACCCGGTGGCCATGAGCGCGGTGCCGAAGGTGCCGGACGAGCCGAAGGCGGCGGCCGAGAAGAGCGCGATGCCCAGCCCGACGACGAAGGGGGTCTGGTGACCCGTGGTGGCGGCCCGCACGGCTGCTCCTGACGTCATGAGTGAAGTAACCTGTTGCTGATGACGCTAGACCTCGACGCCGTCAGGAGTCAACGTGACCTTTGCCCATGACACCGACGTGGCCCTGCGCACGGCCGCGGCGCTGGTCAACACGGGGGTCGGCGCCTTCCCCGACGAGCAGGGCGACACCCTGGCCACCCTCGAGGCCCTCCACGAGTTCTACGTCGGGTGGGGCTGGACGGGGCGCTTCGACGGCGACGCGGCCGAGCTCGAGCAGGTGCGCAGGCTGCGGGACCGGCTGCGCGGGGTGTGGGTCCGCGCCGAGGACGAGGCGGCGGCGGTCGAGGCCGTCAACGAGCTGCTGCGCGACGGACGCGCCCTCCCCCAGCTCGTCGACCACGACGACTACGGCTGGCACATCCACGCGACCGACGCGGACGCCCCCTTCGCCCGGCGGGTGCAGGTCGAGGCCGCGATGGCCTTCGTCGACGTCATCCGTGCCGGTGAGCTCTCCCGGCTGCGCGTCTGCGCCGCCGACGACTGCGACGACGTGCTCGTCGACCTCTCCCGCAACCGGTCCCGGCGCTACTGCGACGGCGGCTGCGGCAACCGCCTCGCCGCCGCCGCCTACCGCTCGCGGCAGGGCTGAGCCTCAGGTGAAGAGGCTGGTGACCGACCCGTCCTCGAAGACCTCACGGATGGCGCGAGAGACGAGGGGGGCGATCGACAGGACCGTGAGGCCGTCGAACTTCTGCTCGTCGGAGAGCGGGAGGGTGTCGGTGACGACGATCTCCTCGGCGGCGCAGGCCTGCATGCGCTCGACGGCCGGGCCGGAGAAGATCGCGTGCGTCGCGGCGATGATGACGCCGGCGGCACCGTCGGCCATGAGCGCGTCCGCAGCCTTGGTGATCGTGCCGGCGGTGTCGATCATGTCGTCGACGAGCACGCACCAGCGGCCCTCGACCTCACCGACGACGCGGTTGGCGACGGACTCGTTCGGCCGGTCGATGTCGCGGGTCTTGTGGATGAAGGCCAGCGGGACGCCGCCGAGCTGGCGGGACCACTGCTCGGCGACCTTGATCCGGCCGGCATCCGGGGAGACGACGGCGAGCTCACGGTCGCCGTACTTGTCCTTGACGTAGTCCGCGAGGATCGGCCGGGCCATGAGGTGGTCGACCGGCCCGTCGAAGAAGCCCTGGATCTGGTCGGTGTGCAGGTCGACCGCGATGAGCCGGTCGGCCCCGGCGGTCTTGAAGAGGTCGGCCATGAGGCGGGCCGAGATCGGCTCGCGGCCGCGGTGCTTCTTGTCCTGGCGGGCGTAGCCGTAGAAGGGCTGGACCACGGTGATCCGCTTGGCGCTCGCGCGCTTGAGGGCGTCGACCATGAGCAGCTGCTCCATGATCGCCTCGTTGATCGGCGTCGCGTGGCTCTGCAGGACGAAGGCGTCGCAGCCGCGCACCGACTCCTCGTAGCGCACGTAGATCTCGCCGTTGGCGAACTCGTAGGCGCTCGAGGGCACGAGCTCGGTCCCGAGCTTCTCCGCGACCGCCTCGGCGAGCGCCGGGTGGGTCCGCCCCGTGAAGACCATGAGGTTCTTCTCGGTGGTCTTGTTGATACCGGTCACTTGGTGTCCTCGCTGCTGTCGGGGGTGGCGGACGAAGGGGGCTGGGCTGCGGCGAGCGCGGCGGCCTCGGTCTGGGTGCCGGGCCGCTGCCTGGCGACCCAGCCGTCGACGTTGCGCTGGTGGCCGCGGGCGACGGCGAGCTGGCCGGGGCCGACGGCCTCCGTCACCGCGGAGCCGGCGGCGACGTAGGCACCGTCGGCGATCTCGACGGGCGCGACGAGCACGGCGTCGGAGCCGATGAAGGAGTGGCGCCCGACGACGGTCCGGTGCTTGTGGACACCGTCGTAGTTGGCGAAGATCGTGCCGGCGCCGATGTTGGCGCCCTCCTTGATGTCGGCGTCCCCCGCGTACGTGAGGTGAGGGACCTTGGCCCCCTCGCCGATCTTCGTGTTCTTGGTCTCGACGAAGCCGCCGATCTTCCCCTTCGCCCCGAGCTCGGTCCCCGGACGCAGGTACGAGAAGGGGCCGACCTTGGCACCGTCGCCGATGACCGCGAGCAGGCCCTCGGCGCGCTTGACCTCCGCCCCGTCGCCCACCTCGCAGTCGGTGAGCGTGACGTCCGGCCCGATCGTCGCCTCCGCGCCGATGCTCGTGGCCCCCAGCAGCTGGGTGCCGGGGAGCAGGCGGGTGTCCTGGCCGATGGTCACGTCGACGTCGATCCAGGTCGTGTCGGGGTCGATGATCGTCACGCCGGCACGCATGTGGCGCTCGCAGGTGCGGCGGTTGAGCTCCTTGCCGAGCTGGGCGAGCTGGACGCGGTCGTTGACGCCCTCGGTCTGCCACAGGTCGGTGAGGACGTGGGCGGCGACCGTCCCCCCGGCGGCACGCGCCAGCTGGAGGACGTCGGTCAGGTACTTCTCGCCCTGGGCGTTGTCGCTCCTGACGTTGGCCAGCTCGCGGCGCAGCACGGCGGCGTCGAAGGCGTAGATGCCCGAGTTGATCTCGCGGATGCCGCGCTCGGCCTCGGTGGCGTCCTTGAACTCCACGATCCGCTCGACGTGGCCGTCGGCGTCGCGGACGATGCGGCCGTAGGACTTGGCGTCCTCGAGCACCGAGGTGATGACGGTGACCGCCGCGCGCTCCTCGTGGTGCACCCGGGTCAGCTCGCTGATCGTCTCGGCGGACAGCAGCGGGACATCGCCCATCGTCACGACGACGGTGCCGGTGAGGTCGGCCGGGAGGACCTCGAGGCCGCACTCGACGGCTCGGCCGGTGCCCTTGACCTCGTCCTGGTCGGCGGTGCGGCAGGCCAGCCCGCTGCGCTGCGCGTACTCCTCGATGAAGGCGGCGACCCGATCCCGCTGGTGGCGGACGACGACCACCGTCTCCGCGGCGCCGGCACCCGCGGCGGCACGCATGGCGTGACCGAGGAGCGGGGCCCCACCCAGGGGGTGGAGGACCTTGGGGAGGGTCGATTTCATCCGGGTGCCCTCGCCCGCGGCGAGGATGATGACTGCGTCGGGACGGACGTCTTTCACGCGGTTGATCTCCGAGGTGTCGGGGGTGCGGCCGGCCGACCGGGCCGCCTCGCCACTGTAGCGGCCGATCGGCGCGCCCCTCGACCCGGCGCCCCCCGACCGCGACGGACCGACAGGACTCTGCATTCCCCTAGGGCAATGCAGAGTCTCGACGTCGAGGGGCTGCATTGCCCTAGGGGAATGCCGTCACAGGAGGTCGCGCAGGCCCGGGTCGGCGAGGTCGAGCGCGGCGCGCAGGGCGTCCGCTGCCGTCCGGGCGTCCCGCACGGCGACGGCGATCCGCTGGCAGTCCGGGCGGGAGTGCAGCGAGAGGGCGAGCCGGACCATCGGCACCCTGGAGGGGGCCATCGACAGGCTCGAGGCGCCGAGGCCGACGAGGACCAGGGCGAGCAGCGGGTCGCCCGCCGCCTCGCCGCACACACCGATCGGGGTCCCGGTCGCCGCTCCCCCGTCGCACGCGGCGGCGATGACGTCGAGGACGGCCGGCTGCCAGGGGTCGAGCAGGTCGGACAGCTCACCCTGCATCCGGTCCGCCGCGAGGGTGTACTGCGACAGGTCGTTGGTCCCGATGCTCGCGAAGTCCAGGTCGGCCAGGACGTGCCGCGAGCGAAGGGCGGCGGCCGGCACCTCGATCATCACGCCGACCGTGGGCAGCCCGTGCTCGCGCACCCGCCGGGCGAACCAGTCCGCCTCCTCGGCGGTGGCGACCATCGGGGCCATGACCCGCACGTCGGCTCCGGTGTCCGCGGCGGCCACGGCGAGCGCCGCGAGCTGGGTGTCGAGCAGCTCGGGTCGGGCGGCGGACAGCCGCAGGCCGCGACGGCCGAGGGCCGGGTTCTCCTCGGGACCGAGGTCGGCGAAGGACAACGGCTTGTCGGCGCCGGCGTCGAGGGTGCGCACGACGACGCGCCGGTCCCCGAAGGGGGCCAGGACCCGGCGGTAGATCTCCGCCTGCTCCTCGACGGTCGGGGCGGTCGTGGCGGAGAGGAAGACGAACTCGGTCCGGAAGAGCCCGACCCCCTCGACGTCCTGGGCCGCAGCGGACTCCGCGTCCTCGACGTCACCGATGTTGGCCAGCAGCGGCACGGGGTGCCCGTCGCGCGTGCGCCCGGGACCGATGGCGCCGACCAGGGCCGCGGCGCGACGCTCCCGGCGTGCGGTGAGGTCGGCGACGAACTCCTCGCTGGGGTCGAGCGTCACGGTGCCGAGGTCCCCGTCGACGGCGACCGGCGTGCCGGCGACCAGCTCGAGCGCCCGGTCGCACTGCACGACGGCGGGGATGCCGCGCTGCGCGGCGAGGATGGCGGTGTGGCTCGTGCGGCCACCACCGCTGGTGACGATGGCCAGGACGAGGGCGCGGTCGAGGACGGCGGTCTCCGCCGGCGCGAGGTCCTCGGCGACGACGATGCTCGGCTCGGCGAGGTCCGGGACGCCGGGAGCTGGCACCCCGAGGACCGCCGCGACCGCCCGCGCGCCGACGTCCCTGAGGTCGGCGACGCGCTCGGCGAAGTACCCGCCGAGGGCCTCGAACTGCACGACGAACTCGTCCACGGCCGACTCGATCGCGGTGGCCGGCCCCTCCCCGGCGTCGAGGTGCGCACCCGCCGCCTTGAGCAGGCTCTTGTCCCGGGCGATGAGCGCGGTGGCCGACAGGATCTCGGCAGCGGTGTCCTCGACCCGGCCGGCGCGGTCCTCGAGGTCCCGGGCGACCGACTCGAAGGCCGCGGCGACCGCCCCCTTCGCCTGCTCCGGGTCGGTGGCGGCCGGCTCACCCTCGGGCGCGCGGACGGGCGGGGCGACGAGCACCACCGGGCCGTACGCGCTGCCCGGGGAGACGCCGATGCCGCGGCGCGTGCTGTCCTCGACGGCCATCGGGCTCACTCCTTGGCGTCGAGGTCGGTCTCGAGGAGCTCGACGAGACCGTCGAGGACCTCCTCGGCGCCGTCCCCGTCGGCGGAGATCTCGACCCGCTCGCCGTGCTTGGCCCCGAGAGCCATGACGCCGAGGATGCTCGTCGCGTCGACGGGCGCCTCGCCGAGGCGGGCGATCTGCACGTCGAGACCGGACTCGCTGGCCTGCTTGACGAACAGCGCGGCGGGCCGGGCGTGGAGACCGACGGAGGAGGCGATGGTGGTGGTGCGACGGGCCATGGGGTTCTCCTGGTGGTGTGGTGGTGGTCGGCGGTCAGCCGGCCCGCTGGCGCGGGCAGGCTCCCACCTTGTCAGGCGGCGACGCGCTGTGGCTGCGTGTCGACCGCCGTCGTGCGGGCCCCGAGGGACTTGAGGACGACGACGATCAGGGCCATCACGAGCACGCCGATCACGAGCGCGACGACGAACATGAGGAAGTTGCCCATGAGTGGCAGGACCCAGATGCCGCCGTGGGGTGCGCGCAGGGTGACCCCGGCGGCCAGGGCGATGCCCCCGGTGAGGGCCGATCCGACGACGGAGCCGGCGATGACCCGGACCGGGTCGGCAGCGGCGAAGGGGATGGCCCCCTCCGAGATGAACGACGCGCCGAGCAGCCAGGCCGCGCGGCCGTTCTCCCGCTCGGGCTCGGTGAAGAGCCGCGGCCGCACGGTGGTGGCGAGTGCCATGGCGAGGGGGGCGACCATGCCGGCCGCCATGACCGCGGCCATGATCTTCAGCTGGATGGCGTCGGTCGCCGCACCCGCCGTGGCCAGGCCGGTCGTGGCGAAGGCGTAGGCCACCTTGTTGACCGGGCCGCCGAGGTCGAAGCCCATCATCGCGCCGAGGATCAGACCCAGGACGAGCGAGCTGCCTCCGCCCATGCCCTCGAGCGCCGCCGTGAGGTTGTCCATGAGCCAGGTGATCGGCCGGCCGAGGACGGTGATGAAGAGGCCGGCGGTGATGAAGGTGGACAGCAGCGGGATGACGACGACGGGCATGATGCCGCGCACGCCGGCGGGCACGGTCCAGCCGGCGAGCCACCGGGCGACGAAGCCCGCGAGGAACCCGGTGGCCAGGCCACCGAGGAAGCCGGCACCCATCGTCGCCGCGATCCAGCCGCCGACGATGCCGGGGACGAGGCCCGGACGGTCGGCGATGGCGTAGGCGATGTAGCCGGAGAGGATCGGCACCAGGAAGCCGAAGGCGGCGCCGCCCATGACGTACAGGAGCGCGGCCCACGAGGTGAGGCTCACCGGGTTGAAGCTGTTGGTGATGTTGTACTTCCCCTCCGCGTCGAGGGCGTACTTGGTGATCTCGATGGCGCCCTGCTCGCCGAGGGCGACCTGGGCGAGCATGAAGGACAGCGCGATGAGGATCCCGCCCGCGGCGACGAAGGGGATCATGTAGCTCACGCCGGTCATGAGCCACTGGCGCACCCTGGTGGCGGTGGACACCTCGTCCTGCGTGTCGGTGGAGTCGTCGGCCTCGGCGCGCGCGGCCTGCGCGGCGGCCCGGTCGGGGTCGGCAGCCCACTCGCGGGCCAGCGTCGTGGCGCGCCGGACGAGCTCGGGTGCGTCGGAGACGGCTTTCTTCACGCCCACGTCGACCGTGGGCTTGCCCGCGAACCGGTCCTTGTCCCGGACCTCGAGGTCGTGGGCGAAGATCACCGCGTCAGCGCTCTGGATCTCCTTGCGCGACAACGGCTTCGAGCCCGCAGAGCCCTGCGTCTCGACGGAGATCGTGTGCCCGGCCTCGGTGGCGGCGAGCTCGAGGGCCTCGGCCGCCATGTAGGTGTGGGCGATGCCGGTCGGGCAGGAGGTGACCGCGACGAGGTGGAGGGGCGCGTCCGACGGCGCTGCCGCCGGAGCCTCGGCCGGCGTTGCGGCCGGTGCTGCGGCCGGTGCTGCGGCGGCGGGCTCGTCCAGGGCCACCCGCGCGTTGACGATGTCGACGACCTCGGCCTCCGTCGTCGCCGCCTCGAGGTCCGCGCGGAAGCTCGTGTCCATGAGGGCCCTGGCGAGCTTGGGCAGGACCTGCATGTGCGCCTCTCCCCCGCCCCCGGGGGCGGCGATGAGGAAGACGAGGGTGGCGGGGCCGTCCGCCGCGCCCCAGTCGATCCCCTCGCGCGATCGTCCGAAGACGAGCGACGGCTCGGTGATCGCCGCGCTGCGGGCGTGGGGGATCCCGATGCCTCCGGGGAGACCGGTGGCCATGACCTCCTCACGGGCGCGCACGTCCTCGAGGAAGGCCTCGAGGTCCGTCGCGCGACCGGCGGTCACGAGGGTCTCGGCGAGCGTCCGGGTGGCCGCGTGCCGATCCGGGGCGACCAGGTCGAGCACGACCTGGGACTGGGTGATGAGCGCCATCTCGGGGTTCCTTTCGGACAGCTCAGTCGCGGACGGCGAGGGAGCGGTCGGGGGTGGAGGTCAGCTCGACGGCGATGCCGACGAGGTCGTCGGGGCCGGGGACGCGGCTGCCGGGCAGGGTGACGGCCGCGGCGCCCCAGAGCACGCCCGTGCGCAGGGCGGCCTCGGGTGTGGTGCCGCTCGACAGGTCGTGGACGAGGCCGGCGAGCATGCAGTCGCCGGCACCGACGGTGGACCGGGGGGTGCCGATCGTGGCCCGGGCGTGGGTGGCTCCCGAGGCGTCGACGAGGACCGCGCCGTCGCGACCGAGGCTCACGGCGACCGTGCCGATGCCCTGCGCGACGATGTCGCGGGCCGCGTCGATGACGTCGCCGAGCGTGGGGAGCTCGGCACCGACGAGCTCTTCGAGCTCGACGCGGTTGGGCTTGACGAGGTCCGGGCGCTCGGCGACCGCGGGACGCAGGGGGTCGCCCGAGGAGTCGACGGCGACGCGGGCCCCCGCCGCCCGAGCAGAACGCACGAGCCGGGCGTGCAGGTCGACGGGCGCACCGGGTGGCAGGGAGCCGCACGTCACGACCCAGACCGGCTCGTCGGGGACGGAGCGGACGCAGTCGGCGACGGTCTGCAGGAGGCGGTCGACCTCCGAGGCGTCGAGGGTCGGGCCGGGCTCGTTGAGCTTGGTCGTCGTGCCGTCGGGCTCGACGGCGGTGATGTTCAGCCGGACGGAGCCGCGGATCGGGACCCCCCGGCGGGCGACTCCTGCGTCGTCGAGCAGGTCGGCCATCAGGTGCCCCTCGGGGCCCCCTTCGGGCAGGACGGCGAGCGTCGCCGCGCCCTGGGCGGTGAGCGCCCGCGAGACGTTGACCCCCTTGCCGCCGGGGTCGATCCGGCTCGAGGTCGCGCGGTTGACCGCACCCCGGTGCAGGTCGTCGAAGGCCACGGTGCGGTCGACGCTCGGGTTGGGCGTGAGCGTGATGATCATGCGAGCACCACGGCCATGCCCTCGGCGCCGAGCGCGGCGGCGGTGTCGGTGTCGAGGTCCTCGTCGGTGATGAGCAGGTCGATCGACCCACCGTCGGCGAAGCGGTGGAAGTGGTCGTCCCCGGACTTGGTCGAGTCCGCGAGGACGACGGTCCGGCGCGCGGCGGAGACCATGGCCCGCTTGGCCACGGCCTCGGCCTGGTCCGGGGTCGTCATGCCGCGCGTCGGGGAGAAGCCGTTGGTGCCGAGGAAGGCGACGTCGACGCAGACATCGGCGAGGGCGGAGGTGACCCAGGCCCCCACGCAGGCGCCGGTCCGGCCGCGGACGCGACCCCCGAGGACGTAGAGGCCCGTGTGGGTGTGGCCCTGCAGGATCACCGCGGTGTCGATGGAGTTGGTGACGACCGTGAGCCCCTCGCGGTCCGGGAGGAGCTCGGCGAGCGCCCGCGTCGTCGAGCCGCCGTCGAGGAGGATCGCGCCCTCGGTGGGCAGCTCGTCCAGGGCCCGGGCGGCGATGCGGCGCTTGGTCTGCGAGTTCTGGCTCGCGCGGGTCGCCAGGGGCGGCTCGACCTCGAGCCGCTCGACCGGGAGCGCCCCGCCGTGGACCCGGCGCACGGACCCCCGGCGCTCGAGGGCGGTGAGGTCACGCCGGACGGTCTCCGTCGTCACCCCCAGGGCCGAGGACAGGGCGAGGACCTCGACCCGCCCGTGGGCGCGCGCCATCTCGAGGATGCGCTGCTGCCGCTCGGGTGCGTACATCGCGGTGGACTCCCTCGTCCTCCATGGGCGTCACGGGCGCCCGTACCAGTGGTGACGAAGCACCACGATAGGACCCGAACCAACAGAAGTAAAGAGAAACCAACCTGTATTTGTGTTGGGAGTTTTGAGCGGCAGGACCTGCCCGCGCCGCCTAGCCCGGCACGGCGTAGAGCAGGTCGCCGGCGCCGACACGTTCCGGCATGCCTGACAGGTCGAGCGAGTCGGGGGCGGCGTCGAGGACGATGACCGGGACCTCGCGCGAGATCGGCCGCCCCGCGATCTCGTTCGGCAGCGACGACGGGTCCCAGGTGATCATCGGGTCACCGGCGGCGACCGTCGCGCCCTGCTCGACGAGCACCTCGAAGCCCTCGCCCTGGAGCCCCACGGTGTTGATCCCGAGGTGCACGAGCACGCCGGTGCCCTCGCCGACGACGACGAAGGCGTGCGGGTGCACCTTCATCACCGCCCCGCCGATCGGGGCGAGCACGCTCGTCCGGCCGTCGGGTGGGTCGATGACGACCCCGGGGCCGACGAGCTGGGCGGCGAAGACGTCGTCGACGCTCTCGGTCACGGGCCGCACGGCGCCGGCGCAGGGGGCGAGGACCTCACTCACATCAGGTCCTCGATGTCCTCGGCCAGGGTGTCGGCCTCGGGGCCGACGACGACCTGGACGACCGTGCCCTGGGCCATGACGCCGTGCGCGCCGGCCGCCTTGAGCGCGGCCTGGTCGACCTTGGAGCCGTCGCGGACCTCGGTGCGCAGCCGCGTGATGCACGGCTCGATCTCGACGACGTTGTCGGCGCCGCCGAGGCCGGCGAGGATCTGCTCCGCCTTGGTTGCCATGGTGTGTCCTCTCGTTGGGTGGTGCGTCAGGTGTCGGTGCGGGTGACCTTGGCCAGGCCGCGGGGGCTGTCGGGGTCGAGGCCGAGCGCTCGGGAGAGCCGCTCGACGAGCTGCTGGGCCGGCGCGATGAGCCCGAGCGGAGCCACCGCCTCCGGCAGGTCGGGCCCGGCGACGTGGACGTCGCAGGCCCGCGCGAAGGGGGTGTCCCCGCCGATGCCGACGACCTGCGCGCCCCTGCGGCGCAGGTCGTCGGCGAGCTCGGTGACCGGTCCCGTCATCGGGCCGTCCTGGGCGGCGACGAGCACCGCGACGACACCGGGGTCGACGACGGAGATCGGCCCGTGTCGCAGGTCGGCGTACGAGTAGCCGCGCACGGGCACGAGGCAGGTCTCCTCGATCTTCAGCGCGGTCTCCAGCGCGGTGCCGAGGCACATCCCGCGGCCCGAGACGACGACGTGCTCGGCGCCGTGCAGCAGCTCCACGGCGGGGTCGAGCCGGCCCGGGTCGGCGAGCGCCGCCTCGACCTCGTCGGCGACCCGGGCGAGCGGCTCCTCGACCCGAGCGCCGAGGGCGTCACCGAGGACGGCCGTCGCGGCGAGCTGGGTGAGGTAGGTCTTCGTGGCGGGCACCGCCCGCTCCGGCCCGGCCCGGGTGACGAAGGGGAGGTCCGCCCCCTTCGCCAGCGGGGAGCCCTCGACATTGGTCACGGCCACGGTCGCGGCACCGCAGGCCCGGGCCCACGCGAGCGTGTCGACGATCTCCGTGGTCGCGCCGGACTGCGAGATCGCGACGGCCAGCGTGTCGGTGAGGTCGAGGCGGGCGCGGTAGTGGGTCGCGATGCTCGGGGCGGCGAGGCCCGTCGGGACGCCCGCGCGGGCCTCGAGGAGGTAGCGGGCGTAGACGGCGGCGTTGTCGCTCGAGCCGCGGGCGACGAGCAGGACGCGGCGACGACCCCGGGCCAGGGCGCGCACGTCGGCGCGCAGGGGCAGCAGGGCGGCGAGGGTGCGACGGACCGCACCGGGCTGCTGCGCGATCTCGTCGGCCATGACGCTCACCTGCTTGACACCTCCCACCTCGACGTGGATCCTCACTGGTACGTACCAGACCGTACCAATGAGGGTGAGGATCCGGAAGTGTCCCGGGACAGGCTGATCGGCTCTCGGCCGAAGCACGCGCAGCTGCGCGCCCGCCTCGCCGAGCTCGCGAATGCCCTCGGGCCCGACGCGGCCATCCCCTCCGAGCGCGAGCTCATGACGACCCACGACGTCTCGCGGGCCACGGTGCGCAAGGCGATCGAGTCGCTCATCGCCGACGGCCTGCTGAGCCGCGTGCAGGGCAAGGGCACCTTCGTCACCCGACCGCGACTCGAGAGCCAGCTGCACCTGGCGAGCTTCAGCCAGGACATGCGCCGGCGCGGGCTCGAGCCCTCGACCCGGCTGCTCGTCGTCGAGCGGGCGGCCCCCCCGGGCGAGGTCGCCGCATGGCTCGGCGAGGACAGCTCGTGGCGGCTGGAGCGCCTGCGGCTGGCCGACGGCCAGCCGATCGCCCTCGAGGAGAGCTGGTACTCCGCCACGCTCCTGCCCGACCTCGACGCCCACGACCTCGGCGACTCGATCTACGCCCTCCTCTCCGACGAGTACGGCGTCGCCATCGACGCCGCCGAGCAGACCCTGTGGGGCGAGAGCGCCGAGGGCACCGTCGCCCGGCTGCTCGCGAGCCCGGCGCACACGCCGCTGCTCGTCTTCCGCCGCCTCTCCTCGAGCCTCGGCCGCCCGGTCGAGCACGTCGTCTCCCGCTACCGCGGGGACCGCTACCAGCTGCACATGTCGTTGCGCCGGGACGACACCCCACCCCCGGCACCTGAAGGAAGGGATTGACTCGTGACCACTGCAGACGGGCCCATCGACGTGCCCGGCGACCGCCCGGCACGCAAGAAGCTCAACCTCGCCCCGCTCCAGAAGTTCGGGCGCAGCCTCATGCTGCCCATCGCGGCCCTGCCCGCAGCGGCGCTCCTGCTGCGCCTCGGCCAGCCCGACCTCCTCGGCGCCGACGGCCTCGGGTGGACGCGCGTCGCGCCGGTCATCGGCGCCGCGGGCGGCGCGCTCTTCGACAACCTGCCCATCCTCTTCGCCGTCGGCATCGCCATCGGCATGGCGAGGAAGTCGGACGGCTCGACGGCCCTCGCGGCCGTCGTCGGCTACCTCGTCTTCAAGGGCGTGGGCGACGCGATGTCCCCCGTCGTCCTCGGCGCTGCCCCCGAGGGCGAGGAGCAGGAGCTGATCAACTACGGCGTCTTCGGCGGCATCATCATGGGCCTCGTCGCGGCGTGGCTCTGGCAGCGCTACCACCGGATCAAGCTGCCGGCATACCTCGCCTTCTTCGGCGGCCGCCGCTTCGTCCCGATCGCGACCGCCACCGCGGCCATCGTCATCTCCGTGCTCGTCAGCCTCGTCTACACGTGGTTCGACGCCGGCATCACCAACCTCGGTGAGTGGGTCGCCGACAACGAGGTGCTCGGTGGTTTCGTCTACGGCACGGTCAACCGGCTGCTCATCCCGACCGGGCTGCACCACATCCTCAACAACCCGCCGTGGTTCCTCATCGGCGAGTACACGCCCGCGGGCGGCCAGCCGGTCACCGGTGACATCGCCCGCTTCCTCAACGGCGACCCGACGGCGGGCGCCTTCATGACCGGCTTCTTCCCGATCATGATGTTCGCCCTGCCGGCCGCCGCCCTGGCGATCTACCACGAGGCCAAGCCGGCGCAGCGCAAGGTCGTCGGCGGCATCATGGGTTCGGCCGCGCTCACCGCCTTCCTCACCGGCGTCACGGAGCCGCTCGAGTTCGCCTTCATGTTCGTCGCATGGCCGCTCTACGTCATCCACGCGCTCCTCACCGGCAGCTCGCTGGCCCTGGTCAACGCCCTCGGGATCAAGGACGGGTTCGGCTTCTCCGCCGGCCTCTTCGACTACGTCCTCAACTTCAACATCGCCACCAAGCCCCTGCTGCTCGTCGTCATCGGGCTCGGCTACGCGCTCGTGTACTACGTGCTCTTCCGCTTCGTCATCCGCCGGTGGAACCTGCGCACCCCCGGCCGCGAGGAGGAGGGCGAGGAGTCCCTCGTCACGGCGGACGACAGCGCGTGATCCTCGCCGCCGACCGCGTCCTCGCCCCGGGGGGCACGCTCGCCCCGGGGTGGGTGCGCGTCGCCGGTGACCGCATCGTCGGGACCGGCGAAGGGGGTCCCCCCTCACCTGCCGAGGTGGTCCTGCCGGGCACCCTCGCGCCGGGTTTCGTCGACACCCACTGCCACGGGGGCGGCGGCGCGTCCTTCACCGTCGGTGACGCCGACGAGGCGGCGACCGTGGCCGCGGCGCACCTGCGCCACGGAACGACGAGCCTCGTCGCGAGCCTCGTGACCGACGAGGTCGACGCCCTCGACCGGTCGATGCGGGGGCTGCGCGACCTCGTCACCGACGGGCTGCTCGCCGGGCTGCACCTCGAGGGCCCGTGGCTCGCGCGCGACTTCTGCGGCGCCCACGAGCCGGCGCTGCTGCGGCCCCCTTCGCCGGAGGACGTGGAGCAGCTGCTGGCCGCCGGGGGCGAGGCGCTGCGGATGGTGACGCTCGCACCGGAGCTCGACGGGGGCCTCGACGCGGTGCGCCGGGTCGTCGGTGCGGGTGCGGTGGCGGCGGTGGGGCACACGGACGCCACCTGGGAGCAGACGCGGGCGGCGATCGACGCCGGCGCGAGCACCGCGACCCACCTGTACAACCAGGTCCGCGGCCTCCACCACCGCCGGCCCGGGCCGATCGCGGCACTCCTGCAGGACGAGCGGGTGTCGGTCGAGCTGATCTCCGACGGCGTGCACGTCCACCCGGCGATGCTCCGCCTCGCGCTCGGCGCGGCGCCCGGCCGGATCGTGCTCGTCACCGACGCGATGGGCGCGGCCGCCGCGGCCGACGGCGACTACCACCTCGGCCCGATCCACGTGCAGGTGCGCGACGGGGTGGCCCGCACACCGAGCGGCGCGATCGCCGGCTCGACGCTGACCATGGCCGCTGCCGTGCGGCACTCCGTCGCGAGCGGGTTCACGCTCGAGCAGGCGGTGGACGCGGCGACCCGGGCACCGGCGGCCGCCCTCGGCCTGGGCGACGTCGGTCGCATCGAGGCCGGCGCCCGCGCCGACCTCGTCGTGCTCGACGAGACCCTCGAGGTGACCGCGGTGATGCGCTCGGGGTCGTGGACGACGGGGCCCTGACGACCTCCCGTGGTCTCGGTCCACGCCTTCTCCACGTGGCCCGACGGATCAGCCCTCGAGCTCCTCGTCGATCGCCTCGCCCGTGACGTCGTGGGCGCGGACGCTCGCGAGGTGGGCGCCGCCGAGCGGGTCGGCGTGCCAGCGCACGAGGTCCCAGCCGTCACCGGGGTGGCCCTCGAGCAGGACCATGCCGGTGTTGTTGATCCACAGCCCCTCGACGTGCTCCGCGTCGAGTCCGGCCGCGAGGGTCGCGTAGACGCGGATCGCCGCGCCGTGGCTGAAGAGCGCGACCGTGTCGTCGCGCCCGTGGGCCTCGGCGATGCCGCGCACGGCCCCGTCGTACCGGGTCATGAAGTCGTGCCCGGTCGTGCCGCCCGGCAGGGCGTGGTCGAGGTCGCGGTGCAGCCAGGCGGCCACTCCCCCGAGGTAGGCCTCGACGGCCGAGCGGTCCGACCGCATCTCGTACTCGCCGGCGACGATCTCCTCCAGTCCCTCGCGCACGTGCATGTCGACGCCGCGCTCCGCGCCGAGCGGGGAGCCGGTGAGCTGGGTGCGCACGAGCGGCGAGGCGTAGACCGCGCTCACGTCCTCGTCCGCGAGCGCCGCGGGCACGGCCGCGGACTGGGCGTGCCCGAGCTCGGTCAGACCCGCACCGGGGAAGGCGGTGTCGAGCGCGCCGGTCACGTTGTTGGGGGTCTGGCCGTGACGGATGAGGAGGAGTCGCACGCCAGCAGGCTACGTGGCCGCCACGGCCGCCAGCACCGCGGTCAGCGGCGCCGGCGCTCGGTCGAGGTCCAGCACCTGGACGCACAACCGCGCGTACCTCGCCTTGCGACCCGACTGCGACGTGAGGAAGCGCCGCAGCACCTGCTCGCGCGTCCAGTCGCGCTGCGCCGGCATCCCCGCCAGCAGGCGAAGGGAGGTGGAGTCACCCGCCGCGTCGATGACGGCCTCCACGCCGTCCGGACCGAGGGAGCGCAGCAGCTCGTCCTCGAGGTCGACGACGCAGGCGTGGAAGTCCCGTCGTGCAGGACCGCCCTCGTCGGGCGCGACGGGGATCCCGGCTGCGGCCAGCCCCCTTCGCACGTGGCGTTCCTCGCCGATGTCGTAGAGGCCGAGCAAGCGACGGCCCTCGCCGAGCGGTCCGAGGCGCAGGGCGTGCGCGCGGAGGTTGGTGATGCCACCCAACGCCACGATCTCGACGCCCGCGAGATCCTGCCGCGTGCGAGCCGCCAGGGCGCACAGGGCGATCAGGTCGCTCTCACCCTCGACGAGGACGACCGGCCGCGGGTCCACTTCAGCGCACTCCGACGACCCACACGTACTGGCGGGCGGCGCGGCTGCGACGACGCTCGGTCCGCTTGCTGAGGACCGCGTAGCCGTCGGGAGAGGTCTGGACTCCGGGGGCCATCCCGTCACCTGCCGCGACCGTCGTCGCCGTCCGCGCGTCCACGACCCGCTGGCTCGAGCTGAGCTTGTCGCCGAACACCGCCTCGCGCGTGCGGTAGAACACGACGAGTCGCCCGCGTGGCTCGTTGGTCGCGATGCGCATGCCGTCGGGCACCTCGACCGAGCCGACGCCCGTGCCGGACAACGCGTCCGTGATCGTCACCCGGTCACCGTCGCGCCGCAGCAGGTAGCGGTCGTGCACGACGCTCCTGCCATCGGGCACCTCCTGGCTCTCGTCGACGGGAGGGGCCTTCACCGTGACGAACCCGGACCCGTCGAAGAGCCGGACCGAGTCGCCGCACCTCACGAGGGGCGTCGCGTCGGCCGCCAACCGCCCGCCGGAGTCACCGGGGGTGTCGAGACGCGCGCCCGGGCAGCTGACCCGTGCGACCTCCCGGCCGGAGCGGAGGGAGGTCGCCGTCACCTCGTCGCCCGAGCGGTGCACCGCGATGTCCTCGCGCACCACGACGCGGCCGCGAGGTGAGTCCTGCCAGTTCCGGGCGATCCTGCCGGTGTCGAGGTCGAGGGCCTCGGTCCGGTCCGTGCGCGGCGTGAGCAGCACGTAGCGCTGCTCCGGCAGAGCGGTGGGGTAGAGCGCGGCCAGGTCGGCGTCGCACGCCACCCCCGGGTCGTGGCTCCACGTGACCGCGCCGTCGTCGAGCGCGACCCCGGAGACGACCAGCTGACCGTCCTCCCCGTCCTCGTCCAGCCTGGGTGCGCCGTCCGGGGACAAGCAGGACACGACCGCCACGTGCTCCTCGGAGAGCCCGATGACCTCGGCCGACTCCCCCGCCCGCAGGGTCTTGTCACCGTGCGCGACGAGCAGGTCCGCAGCCAGCGCCTGCACCCGCGTGCCGTCACCGGAGATCGTGACGTCCCCGCCGAGCGCGCTGACCGACCTCCCGTCGGAGGTCAGCGCCTCGGGCCGCCCCGAGCCCTCCAGCTGCCACGCCCCGCCCTCCTGCGCGTGCTCGACGAGGTATCCGCCCTCGTCGTCGGAGTGGACGAACCAGCCCCCGGGCCCCAGCTGCACCGAGTAGGTGTCGTCGCCCTGGTAGTAGACCCGGCCGTCGACGGCGCCGCCCCCACGGCTCGTGAAGAACCACAACCCCGCCCCGGCGAGCAGTGCTCCGACCACGACGACGGCGACGAGCCTGGTGAGGTCGGCCGTCTTGCTCGGTGTGCGGGTCATGACGCCTCCCGCGCGCCCGCGACCCAGGCGCGGGGCGCTCCGTCCTCCGCGGCGTCCTCGTCCAGAGAGACGAGGACCTCCCCGGACGGGGCCAGGTCGGTCCCCGTGCGCATCCCCGGCCCGGCGGCGAGCACGAGCTCGCCGGTCGTCGCGTCGAAGACCCGGTAGTCACCGGTCACGCGCTCCCCGCCGGCGTCGATGCGGACGAACCCGATGAGCCGACCGACCGGCCCGAACTGCCCGACCTCGTAGCCCTCCGGGACGTCCAGGGTGCCGATGGTCTCGTCGGTGAGCCCGTCGGAGAGCTGCACGCCGTCGCCCGTGCGCCGCAGGACGGTCCGGCCCACCGCGACCGGCTCGGAGCCCAGCTTGCCGTCGATCCCGGTGACGGGGGCGGCCCCGCTGTCGACGACCTCGCCGTCGTCGACGAGGCGGACGCCGTCCCGGCAGGCGACGAAGGGGGTGACCTCCGGCGCGAGCTGCCGGCTGATGTGCTGCGGGTCGCCCGCACTCGCCCCGTCGCACTCGACCCGCGCCACGACCTCCTCCGTCGGCAGCGAGCGGTAGGCGACCGCATCCGCGCCGGCCGGCTCGAGGACGTGGTCCCCGTGGACGGTCACGTCGGACCTGCGGACGCCGGTCCAGCGACGCTCCACCCGGCCGGTGTCGAGGTCGACCGCGTGGCGGGCGTCGTCAGCGGTCTCGACGAGCAGGTACTCCTGCTCCGGCAGCGTGTCCGGGTAGTACGACGGCGTCACCTGCGGCCCGCACGCCACCCCCGTGTCGTGCGTCCACGCGACCGAGGCGTCCTCGAGGTCGATGCCCGCGACGACCTGTGTGCCGCCCTCGACCTCGTCGACCAGGCGGGCCGGTGCGGGCGCGAGGCAGGTGAGGACGGCGACGTGATCGGCACTCACCCCGACCGGGACGACGTCCTCGCCGGGCCACAGGTCCGCGTCGCCGAAGGCCTCGACGATGTCCTGCGCCCGGGTCGTCAACCGCGACCCGTCACGCTGGAGGACGACCTGCCCCTCGACGTCCTGGACGATGACCCCCTTCGGCGTGATCTCGCGCTGCGAGGACATGTCACCGACGGTCCAGCTCTCGTCCGTGCGCACGTTGGTGGCGACGTACCCGTCGCCGTCCGCCGGGTGGGTCACCCACCCGTCCGGGCCGAGCTGGACCGCGATGTCCTCGCTGCTCCACAGCACCCGGCCACCCACCTGCGGATCCTCGCCGCCGAACGCCGGGAGGTCGTCCCAGAAGTAGATGGCGGCCGGGACGAGCGAGAGCGCGAGCACCCCGAGGAAGATCCACGGGACGCGCCGCCGGGGACCGCTCTCCTGCACTGGGCTGGTGTGGGGCGAGGTCGTCACGGGGAGATTGTCGCCGACCCGGCCCGGCCGCGTCGCGCGGGATAGCCTGCGGCCCATGGGGACCGACACGCAGCACCCGCCGCGCCTCGATGCCGACCGGCTGCGGCGGGTCGTGCTGGTCGTCGCCGGGCTGAACTTCGCCTACTTCTTCGTCGAGTTCTCCGTGGCCCTCGTCGCGGGCTCGGTGTCGCTCCTCGCCGACAGCGTCGACTTCCTCGAGGACACGTCGATCAACCTGCTGATCTTCGTCGCACTCGGCTGGCCGCTCGCCCGACGGGCGCTCATGGGCAAGGGCATGGCCCTGGTCATCCTCGGTCCCGCCGCCGTCGCCGGCTGGGAGGCCGTCCGGCGCTTCTCCGACCCCGTGGCCCCTGAGGTCCTGCCGGTCGTCCTCGCCTCGCTCGGCGCCATCGTCATCAACGGCACGAGCGGCTGGCTGCTCGCGGGCGTGCGGCACGCGGGCGGCTCGCTCAGCCGCGCGGCCTTCCTCTCGGCGCGCAACGACGTGCTCGTCAACGTAGCCGTCATCGGGATGGCCGTCATCACGCTGTGGACCTCGTCGGGCTGGCCGGACCTCGTCCTCGGCTGCGGGATCATCGCCATCGCGCTGCACGCCGCGTGGGAGGTCTGGGAGGTGAGCGAGCAGGAGCGCCTCGCCGCCAAGGCCCTCGCGGGCGAGGAGATCGACTGAAGCTCCCCGGGTAGGAGTCGAACCTACGTCGCTAGTCCTGATTCAAAGTCAGGCGGGCCCTGCCGGCAGACCAACCGGGGAACGCCGCCGGAGCGGCACCGGTCAGGGTAGTCGACCCACCCCCTTCGCCCGTCACCGACAATGGACGCATGAGCCAGCGAGACGACCAGACACCGACACCCCGGCGTCCGCGGATGACCGGTGCCGCGCGTCGCGAGCAGCTCGTGAGCGTCGGTCGTGGCCTCTTCGCGGCGAAGGGGGTCGACGGCACCTCGGTCGAGGAGATCGCCGCGACCGCCCGGGTCTCCAAGCCGGCGGTGTACGAGCACTTCGGCGGCAAGGAGGGCCTGTACGCCGTCGTCGTCGACCGCGAGCTGCGCACGCTCACGGACCGCATCACCACCTCCCTCACCCGGGGCGGGTCGGACCGGGAGACCATCGAGCGGGCCGCGCTCGCCCTCTTCGACTACATCGAGGGGTCGTCGGACGGGTTCCGGATCCTCGTGCGCGATGTCGCCGGCGGGGCCCCGACCGGCACCTACTCGTCGCTCATGTCCGACGTGGCCGCCCAGGTCTCCTACCTGCTCTCCGACGCCTTCGAGCAGCGGGGGTTCGACACCCAGGCCGCCCCGATGTACGCGCAGATGCTCGTCGGCATGGTCTCGCTCACCGGCCAGTCGTGGCTCGAGACCCGCTCACCCGCCAAGGAGGTCGTCGCTGCGCACGTCGTCAACCTCGCTTGGAACGGCCTGACCGGCCTGCGCTCGGCGCCGGCCGGCCTGGGCGCGTCCGGGGCCTGATCAGGCCTTGCGGCCCACCGCGAAGACCCGACGGAAGGTCAGCAGCACCCCCGCCGGGGTGCGGGGGTAGGCGGCGGCGACCTTGTCGGCGTAGGCCGCGATGAACTCCTCGCGCTCGCTCTCGTCGTCGAGCACCTCCAGCATCGGGCGCAGCCCGGTGCCCGAGACCCAGTCGAGCACGGGGTTCTCGCTCTCGCCCGCGGGGTCGAGCACGTGCGTGTACGTGGTCTCCCAGGCGTCGACGGCGAGGCCGTGGGCGCTGAGGATCTGCAGGTAGGTCGACGGGTCACCGGCGCCGTAGCGCTTGCTCGCGGCCTCGAGCTCGCCCGCCCGGGGGTGGTCGACGGCGGTCTCGCGCATGAGTGCGTGCGTCGGTGCGTCGAAGTTGCCCGGGACCTGCAGCGCGAACCACCCGCCGGGCGCCAGCGCCTCCACCCAGTGCTCGATGAGCGGCAGGTGGCGCGGGACCCACTGCAGGGCAGCGTTGCTCACGATGACGTCGGGCGCGGCGCCGAGACTCTCGATGTCCCACTCGGCCAGGTCGGCCTCGACCCACTCGACCCGCCCGTCGGTGTCGAGGGCACGGGCCGCGTCGAGCATCTCCACGCTGCTGTCGACACCCACGACCCGCGCACCGGGCCACCGGTCGGCCAGCGAGAGCGTCAGGGGTCCGTTGCCGCAGCCGAGGTCGACGACGAGGGCGGGGTCGACCGCGTCGACGCGCCCCACGAGGTCGAAGAACGGTCGCGCCCTCTCGTTCGAGAACTGTCCGTACCTGCTCGGGTCCCACGCCACCGTCATGCTGTCTCCTTCGAGTCGGTGCCCAGAGCCTACTGGCAGGTCACCACACTCTCTTGACGTCGAGATTCACGATGACGGCTATTCTCGACGGATGAGCAGCCGACACGACCCCGCCGACGACGTCGACGCCATCGTCGAGGCCTGGCGTCGCGAGCGCCCCGACCTCCACGTCGACCCCCTCCACGTCTTCTCCCGCGTCTCCCGGCTGGCCCGCCTGCTCGACCTCGACCGCATGCAGGCCTTCGCCCGGCACGAGCTCGAGGGCTGGGAGTTCGACGTCCTCTCTGCGCTGCGCCGCGCCGGCGAGCCCTACCAGCTCTCCCCCGGGCGGCTCGTGCAGGAGACCCTCGTGACCTCGGGGACGATGACCAACCGCATCGACCGCCTGACGGTCAAGGGATGGGTCGAGCGCCTCCCCTCACCGACCGACCGCCGCGGCGTCATCGTCCGCCTGACCGAGGCGGGCCAGCGAGCGGTGGACGCCGCGATGGCCGACCTGCTCACCCGCGAGGCCGAGCTGCTCGACGACATGCCCGAGGACGAGCGCCGGGCCCTGGCCAACGCGCTGCGGCGCCTGCTCACACCCTTCGAGGCGTAGCTCAGCCGAAGAGCTCGGCGGCCTCGAGCCACTCGAGCTCCAGCAGCTCCTTCTCCTCCGCGAGCTCCCCGAGCTGCGCGTTGAGCTCTCCGAGCCGCGCGTGGTCGTGCACCGCGTCGGCCATCTCGTGGTGCAGCCTGTCCTCGCGTGCCGCGACCTTGGCCAGCTGCTTCTCGACCCGTGCCATGGCCTTGCGCGCCTCGCGCTGGGCGGCCGGGTCGACCGCCGACTCATCCGAGGAGGACGAAGGGGGCGCCCCTCCCCCCTTCGTCGTGGCCGTCGGCACACCGGACATCGCCGCGGGACCGCCCGTGGACCGCTGGGCCTGGCGCAGTCGTAGGTACTCGTCGACGCCGCCCGGGACATGCCGCAGGCGCCCGTCGAGGATCGCGTACTGCTGGTCGGTGATCCGCTCGAGGAGGTACCGGTCGTGGGAGATGACGATGAGCGTGCCCGGCCAGGAGTCGAGCAGGTCCTCCATCGCCGCGAGCATGTCGGAGTCGACGTCGTTGGTCGGCTCGTCGAGGGCGATGACGTTGGGCTCGCTGAGCAGGAGCAGGAGCAGCTGCAGGCGCCTCTTCTGACCGCCCGAGAGGTCGTCCACGCGCGCCGACAGGTGCTCCCGGGCGAAGCCCAGCCGCTCGAGCAGCTGCGCGGGCGTGTGGTCCTTGCCGTCGACGGTGAAGGTCGTCTTCGTCCGGGCGAGCACCTCGCGGACGCGGTCCCCGCCGATCTCGGCGAGCTGGGAGAACTGCTGGTCGAGGAACCCGAGCCGGACGGTCTTGCCGCGCTTGACCCGACCCGAGGTCGGCGCGAGGTCACCGGACACGAGCGCGAGCAGCGTGGACTTGCCGACGCCGTTCGCGCCGAGGATCCCGGTGCGCTCACCTGGCGCGATGCGCCAGGTGATGTCGCGCAGGATCGTGCGGTCACCGAAGGCGACGCCGGCGTCCTCGAGGTCGATGACGTCCTTGCCGAGGCGGGCGACGGCCATGCGCTGCAGCTCGATCGGGTTGCGCACCGGGGGCACGTCCGCGATGAGCTCGTTGGCGGCGTCGATGCGGAACTTCGGCTTGGAGGTGCGGGCCGGGGCGCCGCGGCGCAGCCAGGCGAGCTCCTTGCGCATGAGGTTCTGCCGCTTCTGCTCGGTCGCGGCGTTGATCCGGTCGCGCTCGACGCGCTGGAGGACGTAGGCGGCGTAACCGCCCTCGAAGGGCTCGACGATCCCGTCGTGCACCTCCCACGTCTCGGTGCACACCTCGTCGAGGAACCACCGGTCGTGGGTGATGACGAGGAGGCCACCGGCCCCCTTCGCCCAGCGGCGGGTGAGGTGGTCCGCGAGCCAGGCGATGCCCTCGACGTCGAGGTGGTTGGTCGGCTCGTCGAGCGCGATGAGGTCCCACTCGCCCACGAGGAGGGCGGCGAGCGCGACCCGGCGTCGCTGCCCACCGGAGAGCTCGCCGACGCGGGCCTCCCACGGCACGTCCGAGACCAGCCCGGCGATGACGTCGCGGACGGCGGGGTCGCCGGCCCACTCGTGCTCGGGTCGGTCGCCGACGATGCAGTGCCCCACGCTCGACGCGGGGTCGAGGTCGTCGGTCTGGCCCAGGACGCCGAACCGCACACCGCCGCGCCGCGTCACGCGTCCCGACTGCGGCTCGATCGTGCCGGCGAGCAGGCCCAGCAGGCTGGACTTGCCGTCACCGTTGCGGCCGACGAGGCCGATGCGGTCGCCCTCCTCGATGCCGATGCTCACCGAGTCGAAGACGACGCGCGTGGGGTACTCGAGGTGGAGCGCCTCCGCGCCCAGGAGCGGTGTGGCCATCAGCGCGTGCGCACCGTCGGCAGGATGTGGGCACCCTGGACCGGGCCGGTGGCGCGCAGGACGTCGCCGGCGACGCCGGAGGCGGTGAGCGCCACGGCGAGGTCGATCGCGCCCTCGGCGGACTCGGCGAGGATCGCGACGGTCGGCCCCGAGCCCGAGACGATCGCGGCCAGCGCGCCGAAGCCCATGGCGGCCTCGATGACCTCGCCGATCGCCGGCTGCAGCGCCACCGCGTCGGGCTGCAGGTCGTTGTCGAGGACCGGTGCGAGCGCGAGCGGGTCACCCGCGCGCAGCGCGCTCATCAGCTCGCTGCGCGGCTGCGGGTCGTGGATCTCGGTGCCCGCGGTGCGCTGGTCGAAGGCGGAGTAGACGAGCGGGGTCGACAGGCCGCTCGCGGCGGAGGGCACGAAGACCCAGTGGTAGACCCCCTTCGCCAGGACGGCCGTGACGACCTCGCCGCGGCCGGAGCCGACGGCGGTGCCGCCGTGGAGGAGGAAGGGGACGTCGCTCCCGATGCCGGCGGCGACCTCCTCGAGCTCCTCCCTGGGCAGGTCCGTGCCCCAGAGCGCGTCGCACGCGACGAGCGCGGCCGCGGCGTCGGCCGAGCCGCCGGCCATGCCGCCTGCGACGGGGATCTCCTTGTGGATCGACAGGTGCACGGGGTCCTGGGTGCCGGTGTGCTCGGCGAGGGCACGGGCCGCGCGCAGCGCGAGGTTGGACTCGTCGGTCGGCACCTTGTCCGCGTCGCGGCCGCGGACCGAGCAGCCCCACTCGTCCGCGTACGCAGCGGTGACCTCGTCGTGGACGCCCACCGCCTGGTAGACGGTCGAGAGCGCGTGGTACCCGTCCTCGCGCAGCGGTCCGACGAAGAGCTCGAGGTTGACCTTGGCCGGCGCGCGCACCGTGACGGCGGCGGGCGTCTCGAGCACTGAGGTCATGTGGTCACCCTAGCCATGAGTTCCTCGGTGATCCGCGCGAAGGCGACGACGTCGAGCTGCTCGCCCCGGGTCCTCGGGTCCACCCCTGCCGCGGAGAGAGCCTCCTGCGCGACCTCGCCCGACCCGGCGATGCCCCGCAGGGCCGCCCGCAGGGTCTTGCGACGCTGGGCGAAGGCGGCGTCGACGACCCGGAAGACCTGCTCCCGGGTCGCGCTCGTCTCCGGTGGCTCGCGCCGCTGGAGCCGCACGAGGCCGGAGTCGACGTTCGGGACCGGCCAGAAGATGCTCCGGGAGACGCGGCCGGCGAGGCTGACCTGCGTCCACCACGCGGCCTTGACGCTCGGCACGCCGTAGACCTTGCTGCCCGGCTCGGCGGCGAGGCGCTCGGCGACCTCGAGCTGGACCATGACGAGCACCCGCTCGATGCTCGGGAAGAGCTCGAGGAAGCGCAGCACGACCGGCACGGAGACGTTGTAGGGCAGGTTGGCGACGAGTGCGGTGGGGGGCGGGCCCGGCAGGTCGGTGACCGTCATCGCGTCACCGTGGACGACCTCGAGGCGGTCGGCCGCGGCGGGTGCGAGCTCGGCGACGGTGCCCGGCAGGGCCTGCGCGAGCACCGGGTCGACCTCCACCGCAGTGACGCGCCCGGCGGACTCGAGCAGGGCGAGGGTCAGCGACCCGAGGCCGGGGCCGATCTCCACGACGTGGTCCTGCGCCGTCACGCCACCGGCACGCACGATGCGCCGCACCGTGTTGGCGTCGACGACGAAGTTCTGGCCCCACTGCTTCGTCGGGCGCACCCCGAGGCGGTCGGCGAGCTCGCGCACCTTGGTGGCGCCGAGCAGGCCGACGCCGCTCCCGTCGCTGCGGGCACCGGCTGGGTCGGACGTCATGAGGGGACTCTATGTCGTCCCGGACGGGACCGGGACACGCTCGGGCCCCCGCGACCCGGAGGTCACGGGGGCCCGTGAGGAGGTCGCGCCAGCGACCGTCCCGGAGGGTCAGGCGGCGTGCGCGCAGCCCCACGGCTGGAGGCCGCGGTCGGCGTAGACGCGGTTGGCCACGGTGATCTGCTGCTCGCGGCTGGCGAGGTCCGGGCGGGCGGCGAAGTCGCCCCCGCCGGCGCCCAGCCAGGTCTGCAGGTCGAACTGCAGCCCGCCGTAGTAGCCGTTGCCCGTGTTGATCGACCAGTTGCCGGTCGACTCGCACTGCGCGATGCGGTCCCACATCGCCGCGTTGGACGTGTTGAGACCGGAGCTGCTCGTGGAGGTGTTGGTCGAGGACGGCGGCTTGGGGGCCGTGGTCTTCGGGGTGGTCTTCGGCGCGGTGGGCTCGGGGGCCGGCTCCGGCGCGGGCTCGGGCTCGGGGGCCGGCTCGGGGGCCGGCTTGGGGGCCGGCTTGACCTTGGTGCCCTCGACGACGACCTTCTTGACCGGCTGCTGGGTCACCGTGCTCGTGCCCTTGCGGGTGTAGACGACGTCACCGTTCTTGTAGGTGATCGTGTAGGTCGTGCTGCGGGAGCCGGCGCGGCCCTCCTGCTCGACCTCGGTCGTGCCCTCGTAGAGGGAGGCGTCCTTCTTGATGATCGTGTCGAAGGGGATGGCCTGGGTGCGCGTCGTCGTCTTGCGGTTGACGCGGTCGAGGCGGATCGTCATGCCGTCCTTGACGGTGGTCGAGGCACCCGGCTTCACGAGGTCGTTGGAGTCGTAGCGGACCTCGGCCTGCGCGAGCGCGGCCTTGACGGTCGTGGCGGTCACGGTCTCGGTGGAGCGCTTGCCGCCCACGAGGAGCGTGATGTCCTTGGGAGTGCTGACGTCGAGGTCGAGGCCGTTGCGGCCGATCGACTGGCTGCGGGAGGCGGACAGGACGGCGTCCTCGCCGCCCCGGATGTCGAGCTGCTTGAGCGCGTCGCCGACGGTCGTCGCCGTGGTCCAGTACTCCCGCTCCTTGCCGTCCACCGTCAGGGTCAGCTTGCGGCCGTAGCGCACGACGATGGTCTGGCCGTCGTCGACCGGGCTCTCGGCCGAGGGGGTGACGACGTCGTGGGGACCGACCTCGATGCCCTGCTTGTCCAGGACGTCACCGACGGTGCCGCCGAAGGCGTGGACGGTGGACGTGTCGCCGTCGACGGAGAGGGCGACGGACTTGTCCATGACGACGACGCCCGAGACTCCGAGGGCGAGGGCGCCGACGACGCCGGCCTGGGTGATGCGGCGGATCGCGGGTGAACTCACAGTGCTCCGATGATTGTGCTTCCCGGGCACCGGTGGCCACGGACACACGGGCCCACGAGGTGCCGGACCCGGTGTCAGCGGCAGATCAGGGGAAACCGGCTCCGGCCAACAGCGGACCACCCTGCACGACGCGCCCCCCACAGGTCAAGTTTTGGTAACGGAGCCTGTGGAGGGCATCGCCCGCTGACGGGGACGCAGCTCGCGACAACTCCCGAGGATCCGGGGCTGCAGGTGCGGCCGCGGTCCGTGACCATGACCTCCGTCACGGGGCCGGCGGGATCACGCCCAGGGGCCGTACACGCGCTCGCTGTTGTCCGAGATCGCCGCGCACATCGACGGCACGTCGACCCCGAGGGCTCGGGCCATGACCCGCACCGTGTGCGGCAGCAGGTACGGGGCGTTGGCGCGACCGCGCTCGGGCGTCGGCGTGAGGTAGGGCGCGTCGGTCTCGGCGAGCACCTGCTCGATCGGGGTGTGGACGAGCGCCTCGCGCAGGGCGGCCGCGCTCTTGAAGGTCACGGTCCCGGCGAAGGAGAGGTAGTAGCCGCGCTCGACGCACTCGCGGGCCATCGCGAGGTCACCGCTGAAGCAGTGCAGCACCGTCGTCTCCGGCGCCCCCTCCTCCGCGAGGACCCGCAGCACGTCGTCGTGGCTGTCACGGTCGTGGATCTGCAGGGCCTTGCCGGTGCGCTTGGCCAGGTCGATGTGCCAGCGGAAGGACTCCTGCTGCGCCGCGTGCCCCTCCGGCCCGGTGCGGAAGTAGTCGAGGCCGCTCTCGCCGATCGCCCGCACCCGCGGGTGCGCGGCGAGCCGCTCGATCTCGTCCCAGGCCGCTTGCAGGTCGCCGGCCTCGGCGAGCGCGGGGATCTCGTTGGGGTGCAAGGCAATTGCGCCGAGCATGCTCGGGTGGCGCTCGACCTGATCGACGGTGAACCACGCACTCTCGAGGTCACAACCGACCTGGACGACCCGGTCGACCCCGACCGACGCGGCGGCGGCGAGCGCGCCGGCGACGTCCTCGGTGCTGCGCTCGTCACCCCCTTCGGGCGCGATGGCGTCGGGGACGTCCCGGCGACGGATGTCGAGGTGCGTGTGGTTGTCGACGACCGCGACCGGCAAGGGGTCCGGCCGCGGCGCGACCTTGTCCCGGTCCCCCATCAGTCGTCCGCCATGGCCGCGCGCTCGGTGGCGACGACCTCCTCGGGGTCGAGCTTGACGAAGACCGGGGTGGGCTTGGCGATCGGCGTGCCCACGGTGACGGGCGCGCTCGCCCACGCGGGGAAGGTCGAGTAGTCGCCGGTGATCACGGGGTACCCGGGACCGCCGTCGAGGTCCTCGACGTCCTCGACCCGGGGCATCGGGACGAGCTGGCCCTGGCCCCCGAGGACCACGTGGACCCGGTTGGCCGCGTGCGGGACGAAGGGGGCGAGCAGCACGTTGCAGTCGCTGACGCACTGGGTGAGCGTGTGCAGGACCGTCGCCAGGCGCTCGCGCTCGTCCTCGCCCTTGAGCCGGAAGGGCTCGGTGTCGGTCACGTACTTGTTGACGTCGCCCACGACGCGCATGGCCTCCGCGAGCGCGGCCTTCTGGCGGTTGCGCGAGAGCAGGTCGCCCACCTCGTCGAAGGCACCGCGCACCCGGGCGAGGACCGCGTCGTCGACCGGCTCGAGCGTGCCCGGCTGCGGGATCTCGCCGAAGCTCTTCGCGACCATCGAGGCGGTGCGGTTGACCAGGTTGCCCCAGCCGGCGACGAGCTCGGAGTTGTTGCGCTGGACGAAGTCGGGCCAGGTGAAGTCCGAGTCCTGGTTCTCCGGGCCGGCCGCGCAGATGTAGTAGCGCAACGGGTCCGGTCCGTAGGTCTGCAGGACGTGGCGCAGGCCGATGACGTGACCGCGGCTGGAGGAGAACTGCTTGGACTCCATCGTGAGGAACTCGCTCGCCACGACCTCGGTCGGGAGGTTGAGCTCGCCGTACGGGCCGGGCTCTCCCCCCTTCGCCCCCTTGCCGGAGTACGCGAGCAGCTCCGCCGGCCAGATCTGGCTGTGGAAGGTGATGTTGTCCTTGCCCATGAAGTAGTACGAGCGGGCCCGCTCGTCGTTCCACCACTCGCGCCAGCGGTCGGGGTCGCCGGAGCGGCGGGCCCACTCGATCGACGCGGACAGGTACCCGATGACCGCGTCGAACCACACGTAGAAGCGCTTGGTCGGGTACTTGGCGCCGAGCTCGCCCGGGAGCGGGATGCCCCAGTCGATGTCACGGGTCATCGCCCGCGGCCGGATGTCGTCGAGGATGTTCAGGCTGAAGTTGATGACATTGGGCCGCCAGGTACCGGTCGCCTCGCGCCCCTCGAGGTACTCGCGCAGCGCGTCGGCCAGGGCGGGCAGGTCGAGGAAGAAGTGCTCGGTCTCGCCGAACTGCGGGGTGGCGCCGTCGATCTTGCTGCGCGGGTCCAGCAGGTCCGTCGGCTCGAGCTGGTTGCCGCAGTTGTCACACTGGTCGCCGCGGGCGTCCTGGTAGCCGCAGATCGGGCAGGTGCCCTCGATGTAGCGGTCGGGCAGCGTCCGGCCGGTGCGCGGGTCGAGCGCGACCTGCTGGGTCTGCTCGACGAAGTAGCCGTTGGCCAGGCACTGCTCGAAGAGGTCCTGGACGACCCGGTAGTGGTTGCGCGAGGTCGTGCGCGTGTACAGGTCGTACGAGCAGCCGAGGTCGGCGAGCTCTTGGGCGATGATGCGGTGGTTGCGGTCGGCGAACTCGCGCGCCGAGATGCCCTCCTTGTCGGCCTGCACGAGGATCGGCGTCCCGTGCTCGTCCGAGCCGCTCACGACGAGCACGTCGTGGCCGGCCATCCGCATGTACCGGCTGAAGACGTCCGAGGGGACCCCGATCCCGGCGACGTGACCGAGGTGGCGGGGGCCGTTGGCGTACGGCCAGGCGACAGCGGAGAGAACCTTCATGCGGCTCATCCTAGGTTCCCGGCCACGCCGCCCCGTCAGCGCTAACCTGCTGCGACCACGTGGGCTCCGCCCGCACCGACGAAGGGGGGCGCCCCCGTGATCGCCGCACTCACCGGGATGGGCCTGAGCGCCGCTGCGGGCCTCAACGCGTACATCCCCTTCCTCGTCGTCGCGCTGCTCGCCCGCTTCAGCGACGTCTTCGTCCTGCCGACGGGGTTCGAGTGGATGGAGTCGTGGTGGGCCATCGGGATCGGCGCGGTCCTGCTCCTCACCGAGATGACCCTCGACAAGGTGCCCGCGGTGGACAGCATCAACGACGCGGTCCAGACCTTCATCCGGCCGAGCATGGGCGGCCTCATGGGCGCCGCGACGGCCGGGGCGAGCACCCTCGACGAGTCCACGTGGATGCAGGAGCACGCGTGGGTCGGAGTCCTGCTCGGCGTCGTGGTCTCGGGACTCGTGCACGCGGGCAAGGCCGCGTCACGTCCGGTGGTCAACGCGGGCACCGCCGGGTTCGCGGCGCCGGTGGTCTCGACCGTCGAGGACGGGGCGTCGATCGGCATCTCGCTGATCGCGGTCTTCCTGCCACTCCTCGTGGTCCTCGTGCTCGTGCTGCTCGCGGCCCTGCTGGTGCAGGTGCTGCTGCTGTGGCGACGGCTGCGCCGGCGCCGTGAGCGGCCTGCCTGGTAGGGCACGCGGTCTGCTGGCACACCTAGGCTGGTGCCATGGCCGCAGCCCCCGAGCACCTGCCCCGCCGGACGGCCCTGACCGAGTCCTTCCTGCTCCTCGGCGTCTCGCTCGGGGCCTCCGCGCTGTGGTCCGCCCTCGCGCTGGTGCGCAAGCTCGGTGCCCAGGGCGGACTGTCCGGCCAGGTGACGGCGATGAACCAGTCGGTCACGCCCGACCAACCCTGGCTCGACCTCGCCCACCAGCTCGTGGGCATCGCGCTCGCCCTCGTGCCCGTGGGGCTGGCGTTGCACCTGCTCGCCCGGCAGCACGAGCGGCCGACCCGCCGCATCGGTCTCGACGGTCGGGCGCCCGGACGGGACGTCGCGATGGGCCTGGGCCTGGCCGCCGTCATCGGCATCCCCGGGCTCGGCCTCTACCTCGCTGCCCGCTCCCTCGGCCTCAACACGACCATCGCCGCCTCCGACCTCTCCTCGGCGTGGTGGACCGTGCCGGTGCTGGTCCTCGCCGCGGGGCAGAACGCCCTGCTCGAGGAGGTCGTCATGGTCGGCTACCTCTTCACCCGCTGGCGCGAGGCCGGCTGGAGCCCGGTCGTGGTCGTCGTCGCGAGCGCGCTCGTGCGCGGCAGCTACCACCTCTACCAGGGCTTCGGCGGCTTCGTCGGCAACATCGCGATGGGCCTGCTCCTCGGCGTCGTCTACCTCAGGGTGCGCCGGACGATGCCGCTCTTCATCGCGCACTGGGTGATCGACGTCGTCGCCTTCGTCGGCTACGCCCTGCTCGTCACGAGGATCGACTGGCTGGGTCAGCTGTAGTCGACGCCGCCCAGGTCCGCCGGGTCGGCGTCCTTCAGGGTCCTCGCCCCCGCAGGGGCGGTGAAGTCCTCGCGGCTCTGCCCCCACCGGGAGAAGGTGAGCGTCGTGCGGTCCGGGTACCTGCCGAGGGTCATCTTGAGCATCTCCGGTGCCTGCGGGTCGCTCGAGACCCACACCGTGCGCTGCACACCCCGCCCGCCGTCGTCGCCGGCCCGGGCGAGCGGGATCCGGTAGGTCCACTCGCCACCGAGCTCCTCGACGGTGACATCGCTCTTGAGCTGGTCGAACTGGGTCAGGGAGTCGCCGTAGAAGGTCCGCAGGAAGGTGTAGGGGCGCACCCCGTCGACGGGCGAGCCCTTCTTGCCGGGGACCTTGACCCACCGGCCGACGTTCTTGCGCAGCGGGCTCTTGAGCCTGACCCGGGTGGCGTCGAGCCATTTCTGGTCGACCTTGAGGTAGTGGTCCCACCCGATGGCGTAGGAGTCGAAGGTCCCGCCGTCGGCCAGCGTGAGCGTCGTTCGCGAGATGCCCCCGCCCCCCTCGACACGCGAGCGCACACCCCCGGTGGAGCCCTCGGCGTGGATCGTGATGTCGAGGTCGCGCTCGACGTCGCGCAGGGTGCCGTCGATCGTGACGTTCGCGTGGGTGGCCATCCGGTCGCGCACGGCGGTCAGCACCGGAGCCGGCTGCGGCGGCGACGGCTTGTCCCGGTCCGCGGTCGTCGACGGGCTCGACGTCGGCTCCGTGGTCGAGGTCGTCGTGAGCGGCACGTGTGCGGTCGAGGAGGTCTCGCTCGGCTCCCCCTGGACCAACGAGCAGCCGGCCGTGGACAGCGCGACGGCGCCGGCCAGCAGGATGCTGGCGCGGCGCCGTGCGCGGTGGTGCGTGGTCATGACGGTCCCCCTGGTCGTCAGGCCGTTCGGCTCAGAAGCCGCCGCGGGCTGCGGTGCGCAGGTCCGCGTTGAGCGTGCTGATGACGTCGAGCGGGATCTCCTTGGGGCAGGCAGCGGCGCACTCGCCGATGTTGGTGCACCCGCCGAAGCCCTCGAGGTCGTGCGTCTCGAGCATCTTGACGACGCGGCCACCACGCTCGGGCTGACCCTGCGGCAGCTCACCCAGGTGGGTGACCTTGGCGCCGAGGAAGAGCATGCCCGAGGCGTTGGGGCAGGCCGCGACGCAGGCGCCGCAGCCGATGCACTTGGCGGAGTCGAAGGCGCGGTCGGCCTTCTCCTTCGGCACCGGCACCGAGTGCGCCTCGGGGGCGGCACCGGTGTTGACGGAGACGTAGCCGCCGGACTGGATGATCCGGTCGAAGGCGCTGCGGTCGACGACGAGGTCACGGATCACCGGGAAGGCGTTCGCCCGCCACGGCTCGATCGTGATGGTCTCGCCGCTGCGGAAGGAGCGCATGTGCAGCTGGCAGGTGGTCGTCCGCTCGGGGCCGTGGGCCTCACCGGAGATCATCAGGCCGCACATGCCGCAGATGCCCTCGCGGCAGTCGCTGTCGAAGGCGATCGGCTCGGTGCCCTCGCCGATCAGCTGCTCGTTGAGGACGTCGAGCATCTCCAGGAAGGACATGTCCGGGGAGATGTCCGCGACCTGGTAGGTGACGAGTTCGCCCTTCGCCGTGGGTCCGGCCTGGCGCCAGATCTTGAGGGTCAGTTCCATGCTCACTTGTAGCTCCGCTGCTTCAGCTCGATGAACTTGTAGTTCAGGTCTTCCTTGTGCAGGACGGGTGCGTCCTCGCCGAACTCCCAGGCCGCGACGTACGCGAACTCGTCGTCGTGGCGCAGGGCCTCGCCGTCCTCGGTCACGGACTCGGCACGGAAGTGACCGCCGCAGGACTCTCGGCGGTGCAGCGCGTCGATGCACATGAGCTCACCGAGCTCCAGGAAGTCGGCCACCCGGCCGGCCTTCTCGAGGCTCTGGTTGAGCGAGTCCGCGCTGCCGAGCACCCGGACGTTGGTCCAGAACTCGTCCTTGAGCGCGCGGATCAGGCCGATGGCCTTGCGCAGGCCCTCGTCCGTGCGCTCCATGCCGCAGTACTCCCACATGATGTTGCCGAGCTCGCGGTGGAAGGAGTCGACGCTGCGCTCACCGTTGATCGAGAGGAACTTCTCGATCCGGTCGGTGACCGCGGTCTTCGCCTCGACGACGGCCGGGTGGTCCTCGGCGATCTTGTCGAACGGGCCCTTGGCCAGGTAGTCCCGGACGGTGTTGGGCAGGACGAAGTAGCCGTCGGCGAGGCACTGCATGAGCGAGGAGGCGCCCAGGCGGTTGGCCCCGTGGTCGGAGAAGTTGGACTCACCGATCGAGAAGAGGCCCTCGACCGACGTCTGCAGGTCGTAGTCGACCCACAGGCCACCCATCGTGTAGTGCACGGCGGGGTAGATCCGCATCGGCACCTCGTAGGGGTTCTCGCCGGTGATGCGGGCGTACATGTCGAAGAGGTTGCCGTACTTCTCCTCGACGGCCGCCTGGCCCAGCCGCTCGATGGCGGCGGCGAAGTCCAGGTAGACGCCCCGGCGCATCTGGCGCGGGTTGCCCTCCGCGTCGACCTCGTCGACGAGCGGGCCGACGCCGCGTCCCTCGTCGCACATGTTCTTGGCCTGGCGCGAGGCGATGTCACGGGGCACGAGGTTGCCGAAGGCGGGGTAGATCCGCTCCAGGTAGTAGTCGCGGTCCTCCTCGGGGATCTGCCGCGGGTCCTTGTCGCAGTCCTCGGCGCGCTTGGGCACCCAGATGCGGCCGTCGTTGCGCAGCGACTCCGACATCAGGGTCAGCTTCGACTGGTGGTCGCCGGAGACCGGGATGCACGTCGGGTGGATCTGCGTGTAGCACGGGTTGGCGAAGTAGGCGCCCTTGCGGTGCGCCCGCCACGCGGCCGTGACATTGCAGCCCATCGCGTTGGTGGAGAGGAAGAAGACGTTGCCGTAGCCGCCGGTGGCGAGCACGACGACGTCGGCCAGGTGGGTCTCGATCTCGCCGGTGACCATGTCGCGGGCGATGATGCCGCGGGCGACACCGTCGACGATGACGACCTCGAGCATCTCGTGGCGGCTGTACTCGGTGACCGTGCCCTTGGCGACCTGGCGCTCCATGGCCTGGTAGGCGCCGATGAGCAGCTGCTGACCGGTCTGGCCGGCGGCGTAGAAGGTCCGGGCGACCTGGACGCCACCGAAGGAGCGGTTGTCGAGGAGACCGCCGTACTCGCGGGCGAAGGGGACGCCCTGGGCGACGCACTGGTCGATGATGTTGGCGCTGACCTGGGCCAGTCGGTACACGTTGGTCTCGCGGCTGCGGTAGTCGCCGCCCTTGACCGTGTCGTAGAAGAGGCGGTAGACGGAGTCGCCGTCGTCGTTGTAGTTCTTCGCGGCGTTGATGCCACCCTGCGCGGCGATGGAGTGCGCGCGGCGGGCGCTGTCCTGGTAGAAGAAGCTCTTGACGTTGTAGCCGGCCTCGCCCATCGTGGCGGCGGCCGAGGCACCGGCGAGGCCGGTACCGACGATGATCACGTCGAGCTTGCGACGGTTGGACGGGTTGACCAGTGCGGAGTCGAACTGGTGCTGCGTCCACATCGCGTTGATGTCGACGTCGGGCGCCTTGGTGTCCGCGACGGGCGCGCCCTCGGAGAAGTACTCGCTGAGAGTGTCGGTCATGGTGAGGAGGCTCCTGCTCAGAGACTGTCGATGAAGATGTAGACGGGCGGGACGAGGAACCCGACCACGATCACCGCAGCGATGACGGTGCCGATCACCCGGGCGCGCGCACGCGCCGTGGCGGTGTTGTTCAGACCCATCGTCTGCGAGGCGCTGTAGACGCCGTGGTAGAGGTGCATGCCGAGCGCGACCATGGCGATGACGTAGATGAGCAGGACCCACCACGTCGCGAACGCCGCGCTGATCATCACGTACGGCGACTCCTTGATGGCCGCCGCGTCGGCCGCACCGTAGAGGTTCGGCTTGACGATCGTGAACTGGATCAGGTGGAAGACCACGAAGGCCAGGAGGGCGAGGCCACCCCAGCGCATGGTGCGCGAGGCGAGCGTCGAGTGGACGTTCTTCTTCACCTGGTACCTGACCGGGCGGGCGGCGTTGTTGCGCCCCATGAGCTTCAGCGCGGCGTAGACGTGCCCGACGAGCGCGAGGACCAGGACGATGCGCACGATCCACAGCAGGCCCTCGTACGGGAGCATCGGCTCCCCGAAGGTCCTCAGGTGGTGTGCGTACTCGTCGAAGGCTTCCTGACCGGCCAGGGCCAACAGGTTGCCGTACATGTGCAGGAGCACATACAGGATGAAGATGACGCCAGTGCCTGCCATGAGCAATTTGAGCCCGATCGAGGACGACGCCACCCCCTTCTTCTTCGCGGGGAGGGTCGTAGTAGCCACGGGGTCAAGGTACCGCCTTGTGAGCGGGCACACGCCACCGGTTCCGCCCTTCGCCATGTGACCTTGGTCCGGTTACCGTGCCGTAATAGGCAACACGTCCGTCGCAATAACCTCGCGGGACACCGCGCCGAGGAGGCCCTCATGGACGACTCACCCGCCGCGGAGACGATCGTCTCGGCGACCACGCCCCGGGGGGAGATCGCGCTGCGCGAGCGAGCAGATCCCGACGGGGGCGGCGTGCACGAGCTGATCATCGCGGGGACCTTCGCGATGGACAGCCTCGACACCTCCACCGAGACCAGGCTCCCCGAGGAGTCGCTGTCCCGCACGGCGGCACCCGAGCGCGTGCTGGTCGCCGGCCTCGGTCTCGGGTTCACCACCTGGCAGGTCCTGAAGGACAAGCGGGTGCGGCACGTCGACGTCGTCGAGATCGAGGCCGACCTCGTGCAGTGGGCCCGCCTCGGCCTCGCCCCCACCCTCGGGCTCGTGGCTCGTCACCCCCGTGTGGGCGTCCACGCCGGGGACGTCGCCGGGGTCCTGCGCGGCGAGGCCACCCCGGTCGGCGCGTGGGACCTGGTCCTCCTGGACGTCGACAACGGACCGAGCTTCCTCCTTCACGAGGGCAACGAGCGGCTGTACCGGCCCGAGGCCCTCGCCGCAGCCCTGGCGCAGGTGTCGCCCGGCGGGACCCTCGCGATCTGGGCCGCCCAGCGCGAGCCGGAGCTCCTCACGAGCCTCGAGCGCCTTGCCCCCACCGAGGAGGTCGTCCTCGAGGTCGAGCGCCAGGGCCGCCGCCTCGAGTACGCGCTCTACCTGACCTCTGCATTGCCCTAGGGCAATGCAGACGAACGGTCAGGCGGAGGCCGCCGCCCGGGCAGCGAGCGGCAGCGCCGCCGTGATCGTCTCCAGGGCGGAGGCGTCGAGGGCGTCGGACACGAACCAGACCTCGAAGGCGCTCGGCGGGAGGTGCACGCCGGCCTCGAGCATGGCGTGGAAGAAGCGGCCGTAGGCCGCGGTGTCCTGGGCCTGCGCGTCGGCGAAGGAGGTGACCTCCCCTTCGCGGAAGAAGATCGAGAACATCGAGCCCGCCCACTGCACCCGGTGCGCGACGCCCTCGGCGGACAGCGCCGCGGACGCGGCGTCGGCGATCGTGCGGGCCGTGGTCTCCAGGCGCGGGTAGAGGTCCTCGGTGCAGGCGCGCAGCGTCGCCAGGCCGGCGGCGGTCGCGACAGGGTTCCCCGACAGCGTGCCCGCCTGGTAGACCGGCCCCTCCGGTGCGAGGTGCGCCATGAGGTCGGCGCGGCCGCCGAAGGCCGCGGCCGGGAAGCCGCCGCCCATGACCTTGCCGAAGGTGAAGAGGTCCGGGGCCCCGCCCGCGTACCCGCCGGGGTGCGCGCCCTGCGGCCCCGTCTCGAGGCCGTACCAGCCCGAGCGGCTCGCACGGAAGCCCGTCATGACCTCGTCGCTGATGAGCAGTGCCCCGTGCCGGGCGGTGACCCGGCGCAGCCCCTCGGTGAACCCGGGCGCGGGCGGGACGACGCCCATGTTGCCCGGGGCCGCCTCGGTGATGACCGCCGCGATCTCCTCGCCACGCAGAGCGAAGAGCTCCTCGACGGCCGCCAGGTCGTTGTACGGCAGGACCACCGTCTCCCCCGCCGCGGAGGCGGGCACGCCGGCCGAGTCCGGCAGGGCGAAGGTCGCGACGCCCGAGCCCGCCTGCGCGAGCAGTGCGTCGACATGCCCGTGGTAGCAGCCGGCGAACTTCACGATGACCGAGCGCCCGGTCGCGCCCCGCGCCAGGCGAAGGGCGGACATCGTCGCCTCGGTCCCGGACGAGACCAGGCGAACCTGCTCGAGCGGCTCGACGCGGTCGACGATCTCGGCGGCCAGGGCCACCTCGTTCTCGCTCGGGGTGCCGAAGGAGAAGCCCTTGCCTGCGGCCGTGGTGACCGCCGCGAGGACGTCCGGGTGCGCGTGGCCGAGGATCATCGGCCCCCACGAGCAGATGAGGTCGACATAGCGGTTGCCGTCGACGTCGACGAGCGTCGCGCCCTGCGCGCTCTCGATGAACCGCGGGACGCCGCCGACGCCGCCGAAGGCGCGCACCGGCGAGTTGACCCCACCGGGGATCACCTCGCGCGCGCGGTCGAAGAGGGCCTGCGAGCGGGTCGTCGAGAGCGTCATGCCCTCATCCTCCCAAGGTCGCGGTCCTCGAGGGCACACGGGGCGGGGCCACCTGCCATCACGGGCGCCGGTGCGTTCAGTCGTCGAGGCCGATCTCGTGGTGCCCCGGCGCGAGCCGGTCGCGCACGACCGCCATCGCCTCACCGAGCGCCGCGAACTGCTCGGGCGTGAGCGCGTCGACGAGGTGCCGGCGCACGGACTCCACGTGCACGCTGGCGAGCGCGCCCAGGGCGTCCCGGCCGGCGTCGGTCATGAGGATCTCGACCCCCCGGCCGTCGTCGGAGGAGCGGCAGCGCTCCACCCACCCGCGCTTCTCCAGGCGCGAGGCGGTGTGCGTGACGCGGGAGCGCGACTGGATGATGTCGTCGGCCAGGCGTGACATGCGCATGCGTTGCCCGGGCGACTCCGAGAGCATCGAGAGCAGCTCGTACTCGGTGAGCTGGATGTTGTGCGGCGCGAGGTCGTCGACGAGGGCACGCTCGAGCAGCCGCACGCCGCGCAGGTACGCGCGCCAGTGCTGCTGCTCGTCCTCGTCCAGCCAGCGCGTCCCGCTCACAGCCGCCCCGCCACCTCGAGCGCGAAGTACGTGAGGATGATCTGCGCGCCGGCCCGCTTGATGTGCAGCAGCGACTCCGTGACGGCCGCGTCGCGGTCGATCCAGCCGCGCTCGGCGGCAGCGACGATCTGCGCGAACTCGCCGGAGATCTGGTAGGCCGCGACGGGCACGGTCGAGACCTCGGCGGCCGCCGCGACGATGTCGAGGTGCGGCTGCGCCGGCTTGACCATGACGATGTCGGCGCCCTCGGCGAGGTCGAGGTCGATCTCGCGCAGCGCCTCGGTCGCGTTGGCCGGGTCCTGCTGGTACGTCGCCCGGTCACCGCTCAGCGAGGACTGGACGGCCTCGCGGAAGGGCCCGTAGAGGGCGGAGGTGTACTTCGCGGCGTAGGCCAGCACGAGCGTGTCGGTGTGGCCGGCCGCGTCCAGGGCGGCGCGCACGTGCGCGACCTGGCCGTCCATCATCCCGGAGAGCCCCAGCACGTGGGAGCCGGCCTCGGCCTGCGCGATCGCCATCGCGGCGTAGCGCTCGAGGGTCGCGTCGTTGTCGACGACGCTGCGGCCGTCGAGGGTGCTCGTGAGCACCCCGCAGTGGCCGTGGTCGGTGAACTCGTCGAGGCACAGGTCGGTCATGACGACGAGGCGGTCCCCGACCGCGTCGACGACGGCCCTCGTGGCCAGGTTGAGGATGCCCTGCGGGTCGTCGGCGCCGGAGCCCCGGGCGTCCTTGGCCACCGGCACGCCGAAGAGCATGATCCCGCCGATGCCCGCGTCCACGCACGCCTGCGCCTCGTCGACGAGCGACTCGAGCGTGTGCTGCACGACGCCGGGCATCGAGGAGATCTCGACCGGCTCGTGGATCCCCTCGCGCACGAAGACCGGCAGGACGAGGTCCGCCGGGTGCAGGCGGGTCTGCGCCACGAGACGACGAAGGGGGACGCTCCCCCGCAGTCGTCGCGGTCGCACGACCGGTCCGCGAGGTGCTGCGTCGCCCACGCTCACCCCTTCGCCTTGCGGCGGGTCGTCGACTTCTTGCGGCGGGCGCTCGGGCGGGTCGGCTCCTCACCGGCGGCCACGGCGGCGGCGGCCAGCTCGCGCCCGTGGTCGGCGAGGGCCTGGACGAGGCTCTCGCCGGTGGCCTCGGGCGCCATGACGTCGACCCGCAGACCGGCCTCCTCGGCGGTCTTGACCGTGGCCGGACCGATGCAGGCGATGACCGTCGACGGGTGCGGCTTGCCGGCGATGCCGACGAGGTTGCGCACCGTCGAGGACGAGGTGAAGACGACGGCGTCGAAGGCGCCCTGCTTGATCGCGTCGCGCACCGGCGCCGGCGGCGGGGTCGCCCGCACCGTGCGGTAGGCCGTGACGTCGTCGACCTGCCAACCCATGTCCTGCAGACCGGCGACGAGCGTGTCGGTCGCGATGTCGGCCCGCGGGAGGAAGACCCGGTCCATCGGGTCGAGCACCTCGTCGTAGGGCGGCCAGACCTCGAGCAGCCCCCGGGCCGACATCTCGCCGTCGGGCACGAGATCGGGCTCGAGGCCCCACTCGCGCAGGGCGTCGGCGGTGACCCCACCCACCGCGGCGATCTTCAACCCGGAGAACGCGCGGGCGTCGAGACCGAACTCCTCGAACTTCTCGCGGATGGCCTTGACGGCGTTGACCGAGGTGAACCCGATCCACTGGTAGCGACCGGTGACGAGCCCGCGCACGGCGCGCTCGACGGCCTGCGGCGTGCGCGGCGGCTCGACGCTGATCGTCGGGACGACCTCGCTGGTCGCGCCGTGGCCGAGCAGCTGCCGGGTCATCGGGCCGGCCTGGTCCTTGGTGCGCGGGATGAGCACCCGCCAGCCGAAGAGCGGCTTGCTCTCGAACCACGAGAGGGTGTCGCGCAGCCCGACCGTCGAACCGACGACCGCGAGCGTGGGCACCTCGAGCCCGGCGACGGCGTCGGCCGCCCCCTGCAGGGTCGTCGCCCGGGTCGTCTGCGCGGTCGTCGTGCCGCCCCGGGTCACGGCGACCGGGGTGTCCGCGGCGCGCCCGGCGGCGAGCAGGTCGCCGAAGGCGGCGGCCAGGTGGTCGGGCAGGCCGAGCAGGACCAGGGTCACGTCGTCGGCGACCGAGGCGGACAGGTCCGCGCGCTTGGCCCCGGTGAGGCTCACGACGTGGACCGCGCCGGTGGAGCGCGCGGTGAGCGGGATGCCGGCGTACGCCGGGACGGCGCTCACGGCCGAGACGCCGGGGACGACGTCGAAGTCGATGTCGGCCTTGACGAGGGCCTGCGCCTCCTCGGCGAGTCCGTTGAAGGTCGCGGGGTCGCCGTCCATGAGCCGCACGACGAGACCGCCCTTGTGCGCCTTGGCCGTCTTGACGACGAGCTTGGCGCGGGAGGCGTGGGTCAGCTGCTGCCCGTGCTCGCCGTGGCTGGCATCGACGATCTCGACGTCGCCCGAGGTGAGCGAGCCGACGACCGCCTCGTTGGTCAGCTGGTCGGTGATGACCGCGTCAGCACGACCCAGCAGATCGACGGCGGCGACGGTCATGAGTGACGCGTCACCGGGACCGGCGCCGACGAAGGCGACGCGGGCCGGCCGGCGGGAGGCGTCGACGTGGGCGGGTGCGGCAGAGCGCTGGGGGGTCACTGGGCATGCTCCGAAGCGGTGGTGGGGTGGGTGGCTGACAGGTCGGCGATGGCGGGGGCGCCGTCGTCGACCAGCGTGCGGGCGAGGCGGCGGCCGAGGGCCTCCGCGTCGGTGAGGGGGCCGGTGATCGACCGGCGCAGGTCCGCGGTGCCGTCGGTCGCGGCGATCACGGCCCGCAGCGAGAGGACCGGGCCGTCGACGTCCTCGACGACCTCGCCGAGCGCGCCGACGGGTGCGGCGCACCCTGCGCTCAGCTCCGCGAGGATCGCGCGCTCCGCGGTGACGGCCGCGCGCGTGTCCGGGTCGTCGAGGGGGCGAAGGGAGGCGATCACCACCTCGTCGTCGGAGCGGCACTCGACGGCCAGGGCACCCTGGCCGGGCGCGGGCAGCATCTGGATCGGCTCGAGCAGCTCGGTGATCCGGTCGGTGAGGCCGAGCCGCGTGAGCCCGGCGTGCGCGAGCACGACGGCGTCGAGCTGGTCCTCGCCGGGACCGACCATGTCGAGGCGGGTGCCGAGGTTGCCGCGGATGTCGCGGAACTCCAGCCCGAGCCCGAGGGCCGCCAGCTGGGCGCGACGGCGCGGGGACCCGGTCCCGACGACCGACCCCTCGCCGAGCTCGCCCAGGGTCAGTCCGTCTCGGGCGCAGAGCGCGTCGCGCGGGTCGACCCGCGGGGGGATCGCGGCGACGACGAGACCGGGCTCCTGCACGGCCGGCAGGTCCTTGAGCGAGTGCACGGCGAGGTCGATCTCACCCGCGTGCAGGGCCTCGCGGAGCGCGCTGGCGAAGACACCGGTCCCGCCCATGCTGGCCAGCGAGGCGCGGTTGGTGTCGCCCTCGGTGACGACCTCGACGAGCTCGACCTCGTGGCCGGCTGCCCGCAGGGCATCGGCGACGTGGCCGGACTGGGTCATCGCGAGCGCGGAGCGCCGCGTGCCGAGGCGGAGCGCGGTCACAGGGCACCCCCTTCGGCGTGGAGGTCGAAGAGCTGGCGCAGGGCGTCCTCGTACTCGCCGAAGCGGCCGTCGATCGCCAGCTCCTTGGCGCGCACGGTCGGCTGGTGCAGGAGCTTCTCGACGATGCGGTGGACGGCGAGCTCGACCTCGGCACGGTCGGCCCCCGACATGTCCGGGGTTCGCTGGTCCAGGCGGGTCAGCTCACGCTCGACGACCTGCTGGGCGGCGGTGCGCAGCGCACGCACCGTGGGTCCGGCGATGCTCGCCGCGCGCTTGCCGAGGTGCTGGGTGACGGCGTCACCGACGATCGCGCGCGCCTGCTCGACCTCGGGCAGGCGGCCGTCGGAGCCGAGCAGGTCACCGAGGTCGGCGAGACCGAGGCGGGTGACGCCACGCAGGTCGGCGACCTCGTGGGCCACGTCGTGCGGGAGGGCGAGGTCGATGAAGGCCTGCGGGCGACCGCCGCGGGCGACCTGCGCGTCGGCGACGTCGGGCAGGGTGATGGCCAGACCGGTCGAGCCGGTGCACGAGATGACGACGTCCGCGTCGGCGAGCGCGTCGACGAGCTCGTGGGCGGGGCGGGCCGACCCGCCGAGGCGCTCGGCCAGCGCCGCGCCCCGCTCGTGGGTGCGGTTGACGACGGTCAGCTCGGCGACGCCGCGACGCACGCAGCTGGTGGCCGCCAGGGCGCTCATGGCGCCGGCGCCGACGACGAGCACGTGCGCCTGCTCGAGGTCGCCGAGGTGCTCCCGGGCGGCGTCGAGACCGGCGCCGACGAGCGAGCGGGAGACCTCGTCGATGGCGGTCTCGCTGTGCACCCGCTTGCCGGTGCGCAGGGCCTGCTGGACGAGGGAGTTCAGGCTCGGGCCGACATGACCCTCGCTCTGGCCGCGGCCGAGCGCGTCCCTCAGCTGCCCGAGGATCTGCGACTCCCCCACCGCCATCGAGTCGAGCCCGGCGGCGACGTTGAAGACGTGGGCGACGGCGGCGTCGCCGTAGTGCAGGTCGAGGTGGGCCTTGAGGTCGTCGTGGGTGATGCCCGTCGAGGACGTCATCGCCTCGGTGAGGTCGGCCACGGCCCCGTGGAAGGCGCTGACCTCGGCGTAGACCTCGGTGCGGTTGCACGTCGCGACGACGAGGTGCTCGGTGATGTCGGGGCTGGCGGTCGCCGCCGCGATGATCGCGGCGAGGCTGGACTCGTCGAGCGCCGCCCGCTCGAGGACGGAGATCGGGGCCCGACGATGGTTGAGCCCGAAGGCGAGCAGACTCATCTGGCGGCCCCTTCCAGGAAGTCCTCTGGACTGGCCCCGAAGCGCTGCTGCTCGTGGAAGGCGAGGATCTGCAGCTCCGTGGACAGGTCGACCTTGCGCATGTGGACTCCCTCGGGGACCTGGATGGCCGTGGCGGCGAAGTTGAGGATCGAGCTGACCCCCGCGGCGACGAGGAGGTCGGCGACCTCCTGGGCAGAGCCGGCGGGGGTCGCGATGACCCCGATGCAGGCCTCGCCGGGACGGACGAGCGCGTCGAGCGCGTCCATCGGTTGGATCGCGAGGTCGTCGAGCCTCTCGCCGACGACGAGCGGGTCGCGGTCGAGCAGGGCGACGACCTTGAACCCCTTGGTGGCGAACCCGCCGTAGGAGGCGAGCGCGCGGCCCAGGTTGCCCATCCCGACGATGATCACGGGCCAGTCGTGGGTCAGGCCGAGCGCCCGGGAGATCTGGTAGTTGAGGTGGGCCACGTCGTAGCCGACGCCGCGGACGCCGTACGAGCCGAGGTGGCTGAGGTCCTTGCGCAGCTTGGCCGAGGTGACACCGGCGCTGTGGGCGAGCTCCTCGGAGGAGACGGACAGCACGCCCTGAGAGGTCATCTGGCCGAGTGCCCGCAGGTATCCGGGGAGTCGCGCGACCGTTGCGTCGGGGATGTCCCGCTTGGCGGTCTGATCGACGGACACGGTTGCCCTCGGCTCCTCTCCCGGTCGGGGGGCGCGGCGCCTGACGACCGAACAGGATCGAGATTACGCTCTTGTGAACAAATGCACAAAGTCAGCCGTCAGGCGAGACCAGCGGGGGCGGACGCGTCCCCTCAGGGGCGAAGGGCGGCGCGCAGCCTCCCTTCGTCGACCCGGTGGTAGTCGTGCTGGCGGCCGTCGACGAAGGTCACCGGCACCTCCTCGGTGTACCGGGCCAGACGCGGGTCCGCGTCGATGTCGACCTCGGCGAAGCTGTCGCCGGTCTCGGCGACGACCCCCTCGATGACCCCCCGTGCGATCTCGCACAGGTGGCAGCCCTGCCGGCCGATCATGACGACCCGGGCGCCGGGCAATGCATCCATACCTGCTCCTAGAAGAAGACCGAGCGACGGGTGACGAGGACCGAGTACAGGGTCTGCTGGATCGTCTCGCGCACCTGGTCGGTCAGCTCGAAGACGAGCATCGGGTCGTCCGCCGCCGCCGGTCCGAGGGAGGCGGTGTCGATCGGCTCGCCGAACTCGATGATCCACTTGCTCGGCAGGGGGATCAGACCGAGCGGGCCCAGCAGCGGGAAGAAGGGCGTGATCGGGGCATAGGGGGCGCCGACGAGGCGGGCGACCGTCTTCATGTTGCCGATCATCGGGTAGACCTCCTCGGCCCCGACGACGGAGCACGGGATGATCGGCACCTCCGAGCGGATCGCCGCCGAGACGAAGCCACCCCGACCGAAACGCTGCAGCTTGTAGCGCTCACGGAAGGGTTTGCCGACGCCCTTGAAGCCCTCGGGCCACACGCCGACGAGCTCACCACCGCGCAGCAGGCGCTCCGCGTCGGCGTTGGAGGCCAGGGTCGCGCCCGTCTTCCGGGCGAAGTCGCCCACGACCGGCAGCTGGAAGACGAGGTCGGCGCCGAGCATCCGCAGGAAGCGGCGCTGGGGGTGGGCGTCGTGGATCGCCAGCTGGGTGATGACCGAGTCGATCGCGATGGTGCCCGAGTGGTTGGAGACGAGGAGCGCACCGGTGTCGGCCGGGATGTTCTCGATCCCCCGGACCTCGACGCGGAACCACTTGTCCTTGAGCAGGCGCAGCACGGGGAAGACCGTGTGGATCGTGAAGTCCTCGTCGAAGCCGAAGTCGTCGACCGCGTAGTCGCCCCTGACCCGACGCTGGAGGAAGTGCAGCGTCTCGGCGAAGCGCCGCTCCCACTCCTCACCCGCCGCGGCGCCGGCCGCTTGGCCGAGCGTGCGCGAGGTGAGCTGACCGGCGGAGAGCAGCACCGACAGCAGCTCCGCCAGGCCCGGCACGATCGTCTGGCCGGAGTCGGGCGTGCCGGTCGACGCGGTCCGCGACTGCTGCTGCGGGGTCGTGGCGGACGGGCGGGCTGCGGTGGAGGTGCTCCTGCGGGCCGGCGGTCGGCGGGGGCCGGCCGCGGGCTTCGCCGTCGTGCGCCGGACGGTGGGCGGCCCGCCGTCCGGGCCGGGCACGACGGTGAGGTTGGGCTTGCGGGGCGGCCGGGGCTTCTTGGGCCGGGCGGGCGTGGTGCTGCGCGCGGCCGGGGCCGACGGCACCTCCGCCGAGGGACCGGTGAGCAGCGGCGTGGTGCGACGACGAGCCCGCTCGCCCCCGGCGCGGTCGGCCGCGAGGGCGACGCTGGAGCGCGGCGCGGAGGCTGCCGTGGTCTTCTTCGCCGTCGTCTTCTTCGCCGTCGTCTTCTTCGCGGCGGCCTTCTTCGTGGCGGCCTTCTTCGCGGGAGCCGTCGCACTCTTCTTCGTGGCGGTCTTCCTGGCCGTGGACTTCTTGGCGGTACGGTCGGCCATCACTTCTCGCTCTCGGGTGTGGGCGCCACGGCGCGCATCGCGGCCTCGGCGGCCTGGACTGCGGACCAGCCGGGCTGCGCGAAGGGCAGGCGGTCCATGACCCGGCCCTTCGTCGCCCGGGCGTAGTCCTCGTAGGCGGCCCGGGTCGTGTACGCCGGCTCGAAGCCGAGGTGCTCGCGCATGCGGGTGGTGTCCAGACCCCGGCCGAAGCTCAGCAGGTCGAGCTGGTCGGAGCCGATGTCGATGAGGCCGAACTTCTTGGCCAGGTCGGTGACCATGCCGGTCGCGGCCCGCGGCACGAGCGCATAGGGACGGCCGGCGAGGTTGGCGGCCTGGCTGGCGGTGATGATCCCGTCGCCGGCGACGTTGACCGCGCCGAGCCCCGGGAGGCCGACCGCCGTGGCCATCGCCGCGACGCAGTCGTCCTCGTGGACGAACTGCAGGCGCGCGTCGTACCCGAACGGGATGGGGATCACCGGGAGGCTGAAGTGGTCGGTGAAGGCGGTGCGGATGCGTGGGCCGATGACATTGGCGAAGCGCAGCGTCGTGATCTCGATGTCCGGGCGCCGTCGCGACAGGCCGCGCACGTAGCCCTCGACCTCGACGCTGTCGCGGGCCCAGCCCGACCTGGGCATCCGCTTGGCGGACATGTCCTCGGTGAACATCGCGGGGTCACGTGGGCTCGAGCCGTAGACCCCGGCGGTCGACTTCACGACCAGCTTGCTCACCGACTCGGCCCGCTGGCACGCCGCGAGGAGCTGCATCGTGCCGATGACGTTGATCTCCTTCTGCGTCGCCCGACCACCGCCGGCGCGCGGCGTGGCGATGACCGCCATGTGCACGACGGTGTCGACGTCGTTGCCCGCGATGATCCGGCTGATGAGCGGGCTGCGGATGTCGGCGCGCATGAACTCGGCGCGGCCGATGCCGTGGCGTGGCGGCACCACGTCGACGCCGATGATCCGGCCGACGGACTCGTCGCGGCTCAGCCGTCGGGCGAAGGCACCGCCGAGGTGGCGGGAGACGCCTGCGATGAGGACGGTCTCGGGCACCGGGACACCTTCCTGTGGAGATGGACCCGTGGGTCGGGGCACTGTGGGCAGCCTAGTCACGCGGCCCTGCGCGGGGGGCCGTTCAGCCGCCTGGTGGGCGCGGAGAGATCGGGATCACGACGGGGACGACGAAGGGGGCCCCACCGGTCATCCGGTCGGGGCCCCCTTCGTGCGGGTCACTTCTTGTTGCGACGCTGGTGGCGCGTCTTGCGCAGCAGCTTGCGGTGCTTCTTCTTCGCCATGCGCTTGCGACGCTTCTTGATGACAGAACCCATGCGGACGTCCTTCGGTGTTGATCGGTGCTTTCGGTGGTGGCTCGAGCGATGCCGGCCTTGCGGCGCAGGCCCCACCGAGTACGAGTCAGACGGCAGAGTTTACCCGACTCCCGCGGGAGGCTCGCGCCCGGGGAGTCGGGACGGGTCGGGCCAGAGCTCTCAGGCCGTCTCGATGAACGACGTCTCGAGGTAGGTGTGCACCGCGTCCTCGGGGACTCGGAAGCTACGACCGACGCGGACGGCCGGCAGGTCACCGTTGTGGACCATGCGGTAGACGGTCATCTTCGACACCCGCATGATCGACGCGACCTCAGCCACGGTGAGGAAGTGCACCTCACCCAGTCGATCGTTGGACATGATCACCTCGACATCTCCGCAGGGCCGCACCACCGACCCATGTCGGCAGACGTCAACGAGCCCCGCAGATGACAACCATAGGGGCAGATGTGACGACTGTGAAGACTGGAGGGCAGATTCACCCCCCGCCGTCCACCCGACACGCCGGGAAGCGGCGGAAAATCGGTCCTACTCGTACCAGACGTCGAGACCGTGGAGCGGGAAGACCGCCTCGCGGGCGGCCATGATCGCCCGGTCCACGCCGCTGTGCGGGTTGTAGCCCATGCTCCACGGCTGCACCCAGATCGGCAGGTCCTGCGGCTCCAGGTCGCCCATGCGCTCCGGGCCGCGCTCCCCCGAGATCTTCTCCACGTGCGCGCGCCAGGGCTCCGGGATCGGGGTGTCCGCCGGGATCGGCTTGTGGGCGGCGATGGCGGTGAGGTGGGTCCAGGCGCGGGGCACCGCCCCGACCAGGTCGTAGCCGCCCCCGCCGAAGGCGACCCACCGTCCGTCGCAGACCTCGTGGGCGAGGCGGTGCAGGTTGACCGCGGCCTGGCGCTGGGCGTCGGTCGTGAGGGACATGTGCGCGAGCGGGTCCTCGCGGTGGGTGTCGCATCCGTGCTGGGTGAGCAGGATCTGGGGCTCGAAGGCGCGCACGACCGGGGCCGCCACCGCGGTGATGGCGCGCAACCACGGGCCGTCGGTCACCCCGGGCGGGAGGGCGACGTTGACCGCGGTGCCCTCGGCCCCGGGCCCACCCGTGTCGCCCGGCCATCCGGTCCCGGGGAAGAGGGTGCGTCCCGACTCGTGGATCGAGACCGTGAGCACCCGGGGGTCGTCGTAGAAGATCTCCTGCACGCCGTCGCCGTGGTGGACGTCGACGTCGACGTAGGCCACGCGCTCGACACCCTGGTCGAGCAGCCACTGGATCGCGGCAGCGATGTCGTTGTAGACGCAGAACCCTGCGGCCCGCTCGCGCATCGCGTGGTGCATGCCCCCGGTGAAGTTCACCCCGTGCTCGGCCTCGCCGACCCACACCCGGCGCGCTGCCTCGACCGAGCCGGCCACGATCCGCGCGCTCGCCTCGTGCATCCCCACGAAGGCCGGGACGTCGTCGGTGCCGATGCCCCACGTCCCGTCGGCGCTCGCGGGGTCCGCGGAGCCGGCGCGGACCGCGTCGACGTACGCGCGCGAGTGGACGGTGGCGAGCACCTCGTCGGTGGCCACGTCGACGTCGACGACCTCGACGTCGTCGAAGACCCCGAGCTCGCGGCACAGTCGCGCCGTGAGGTCGAGACGCACCGGTGCCATCGGGTGCCCGGGACCGAAGTCGTATCTGGTGAAGTCCTCGCCCCAGATGGCGCACACCTGCGTGCTCATGGGTTGGACGCTACCCGGATATAGGGTTTTCTCCACGACCACCCCGACGAAACGGAGGACCGCGTGCCCCGCATGCGTCTGCACAACGAGGACGTCCTCGTCATCGGCCTCGGACGATTCGGCGGTGCCGTCGCCACCGAGCTGCACCGGCTGGGCAACCGCGTCACGGCGCTCGAGCTCGACCCGTCGTTGGCGGAGAGCTACCTCGGGCGGGTCGGACGCATCGTGCAGGGCGACGCCACCTCCGTCCAGGCCATCGAGGAGATCAAGCCGCACACGTTCTCCGCCAGCGTCCTCGGGATCGGGTCCTCGATCGAGGCGAGCGTCCTCGCCGCGGTCAACCTCATCGACGGCGAGGCCCCCAAGGTGTGGGCCAAGGCGGTCAGCCCGGAGCACGCCCGGATCCTCAACCGGATCGGCGTGCACCACGTGCTCTCCCCCGAGATCGAGTCGGGCAAGCGCCTGGCCCACCTCATCGGCAGCCGCCTGATGGACTACATCGAGTTCGACGACGGCTTCGCGATCGTCAAGATGACCCCGCCGGCGGAGGCGATCGGGTTCACCCTCGAGCAGTCCGCGATCCGCAGCAAGTACGGGGTGACGGTCGTCGGCGTGAAGTCGCCCGGCCAGGACTTCACCTACGCCCGGCCGGAGACGAAGGTCCGCAGCGGCGACCTGATCATCGTCAGCGGCCCCACCACCCTCATCGAGCGGATGGCCGCACGACCCTGAGACCGCCCGTGGCACTGCACTGCAGGGCGCGGACGTGGCGAGGCGCCTCGTCCCCCTTCGTCGAAGGGGGACGAGACGCCTCGTGCGGGTCCCTCGCTCAGGCCGTGGCCGGGGCGGGGACGCTCGCGGGAGCGGTGCCCTCGTACAGCGCCTCCTCGGCCTCCGGGGTGATGCCGCGGCGGCGCTGCCACTTGGCGAGGTAGGCCACGGCGAAGGGCATCGTGAAGGCGGTCGTGACCACGGCCGCCGCGACCTGCGCGGTCGCCGTCGCCTGGATCCCGGCCAGCGACGGGTCGATCGTCGCGACGGCCAGCGGCGTGGCGATCGCGTTGCCCGCCGTCGAGGCCTCGCAGAAGCCCGCGAGGACATTGCGCGTGGGCTGGGGGTGGCGACGCAGCAGGTGCCACAGGTAGAGGCCGCCGACGGCCGCGCCGCCGGAGAGGACGACGGTCAGCAGGCCGAGCAGGACGCCGATGGCACCGGCACCGGCCAGCACCCGGAAGTCGATGCCCGCGCCCAGGGCGAAGGCGGCGAAGGGGATGATGAGCTTCTCGCCCGGCGCGAGGAAGTCCCGCGCGATCTGGCTGGTGTTGCCGAGGATGAAGCCGAGGAGCATCGGGAAGATCGCGGCGAACAGCGCCATCATCGGGAAGCTCGCCAGGCCGGCTGCGCCCATGGCGACCATGGTGAGGAAGGGCCCGTCGTTGATCGAGAGGATCGAGATGGCGCCCTTGTCGGTCTTGTTGCCGAACTGGCTGGTGAGCGCCACGTAGAGGGAGCCGTTGGAGTTGGACATGCCGGCGATGATCGCCAGCGGCAGCAGACCCCACAGGGTGCCGTCGGGCATGACCCACGCGACCCCGAGGCCGAAGACGACCGCGACGCCGTACTTGGCGAGGAGCATGACGATGCCCTTCTCGACCGAGGGCAGGGCCGCCTTGACGTTGATCTGCGAGCCGATCGACATGAAGAACAGACCGATGAGGACCGCCGCGCCCTCCTTGAACAGGGCGGTGGTGAAGGAGCCGATGCCGAGCACGTCCGGGGCGACGGTGTTGATGAGCGCGCCGAGGAAGAGGGGCACGATCATCAGCGCCCCGGGGATGCGCCCGATGGCGCGCAGGAGGTTGTCCATGATGAGAACTCCGTTGTTCTGGGGATGGGATGGGGAAGGGGTGGTGCAGGAACGCGTGGGGGCGGTCAGCCCTGGTCGCCGCCGCCGACCGGCAGCACGCTGCCGGTGATGTAGGACGCCTCGTCGGAGGCGAGGAAGAGGATCGGGGCGGCCTGCTCGGCGAGGGTCCCGTAGCGACCGACATGGGTGCTGTCGACGGTCTGGTCGACGATCTGCTGGTACCACTCGTCGTCCCGGGCGCCGAGCTCGGTGTCGTTGCGCGGGACCCGGCGCGCCGGCGCCTCGGTCCCGCCGGGGGCGGTCGCGACGACGCGGACCCCCTTCGACGCGGCCTCGAAGGACAGCGAGGCGGTGAGCGCGTTGACGCCACCCTTGGCCGCGGCGTAGGGCACACGGTTGATGCTGCGCGTGGCGATCGAGGAGACGTTGACGATGACGCCGCTCCCCCGCTCGACCATCGACGGGAGCACCGCGCGGCAGCACCAGAGGGTCGGGAAGAGCGAGCGGCTGATCTCCCGCTGGATGTGCTCCGGCTCGTACTCCTCGTACGGCCGGGTCCAGATCGTCCCGCCCACGTTGTTGACGAGGACGTCGATGCGGCCATACCGCTCGACGGCGGTCGCCAGCAGCTCCTCGGCGCCCGACCACTGCTCGAGGTCGGTCTCCAGGCAGGAGGCGGTGCCGCCGGCGGCGACGATGCGCTCGACGACCTCGGCGACGAGGGGCGAGCGGTCGACGAGGAGGACGCTCCCCCCTTCGGCAGCCGCCCGCTCGGCGACCTGCGCACCGATCCCCTGGGCGGATCCGGTGACGACGACGACCTTGCCGGCGAAACGATCCGGGCAGGTTGGACTCATGGGTGTGCTCCTGGGTGGGTGGTGCGAAGGGGGCGAGCCGGTCCGGCTGACGACCAGTACGCCATCACCGGGCGCGAGGCACCAACACTTCCGCTGGGTAATGTCTCCCTGCGGAACAACCGGAGATCCTCGGGGGCCGGATCGGACATATTGGTTCGCCATGCGGAACACCACGATCCAGCGGCCCGTCGGGCCGCACCTGTCCTCGCTGGACTCCGGGCTGCAGGTGATGACGATGTTCAGCAGCCACCAGTCCGTCAACGTCACCCAGGTGGCCGAGCACCTGGACTGCTCGCGCTCGACCGCGTACCGGGTGCTCAACACCCTGCGCAACCGCGGCATCGTCATGCTCGGGCCGGGGGGCCGCGGGTACTACCCCGGGCCGGTCCTGGTCGACCTGGCGCGCCCCCGGGGTCTCGACCTCGTCGACCGGGTGCGCTTCCGACCCGTCATCGACAAGGCGGTCGAGCTCACCGGCGAGACGGTCCACGTCGGCGCACTCGTCGGCTCCCACATCGTCTTCTTCGACGGCAAGGAGCCGGACCGGGCGGTCCGGGCCCAGCTGACCGCGGGGTACTTCCGTCCGGCGCACGCGATCTCGGCCGGCAAGCTGCTGCTGTCCGACTACTCGGACGACCAGGTGGCCGCCCTGTTCCCGGGCGAACGACTTCCCAAGGAGACCCCGTGGACGACCGACTCGGTGTCCGCCCTCATCGCCGAGCTGCCGGCGATCCGCGAGCAGGGGTACGTCCTGAACTTCCAGCAGACGGAGGCCGGGCTGGCCGGCTGCTCGGTCCCGGTGCCCGGTCGGGGGTGGCGGGAAAGGGTCGCCCTGTGCGCCACCGTGCCGGTGAGCCGGGGCACCCGCGAGGAGCTCCTGCTCGTGCGCGACGGCCTCGTCGAGGCGGCCGCCCTCTTCCGGTGAGGGATCAGCCGCGGTCGTCGCCGAGGGCGAGGACCAGGGCGATCTCCTCCTCGCCTCCGGCATCGGAGGCGGTGCGCATGGCCCGACGCTCGTCGGTGGGACGGAACCCGAAGCTGGACGCGAAGGCCACGGCCCGACCGTTGTCGGAGCCGACCCAGTAGAAGAGCTGGCCGAAGCCGCGCTGCTCGGCGATGCGGGCGCCCTGGCTCACGAGGTTGGCCGCGACGGACTTGCCCCGCCAGGCGGGTGCGACCCAGAGGCCGAAGAGCTGCCCGGCGGTGGCGTCGTCGCCGCCGTGGGCGGTACCGAGGCTCGCGACGCCCACCAGCTCGTCGTCGACCTCTGCCACGAGGCGGACGCTGCGGGACATCCGCGTCCGCCAGAACTCCTCCGGCTCGGCCGCCTCGGTCGCGTGGTCGGCGACGAAGGCCTCAGGAGATTCCTGCAGCGCTTCCAGCCGAAGGGTGCGGTAGGTCGCCCACTCGTCCTCGGTCAGTGCGCGCACGGTGATCTCACTCATGGCGCGAGTCTCTCATCCCCGGGCCCGAATTGCCCTGCCGGGTCACGGATTGTTCACCCGGTCGACCGCAGGTCGCGGCTCATCCGCTCGCACGCCTCGTCGTCCTCGGCCCGCACCCCGTCGAAGGAGAACCCGGCCCGGGCGTACATCGCCGCGGCCCGCGGGTTGTCCGCCATGACGTGCATCAGGACCCGCGGGGCGCCCCGGCGCGCAGCCTCCGCGACGCAGGCCTCGACGAGCGCGTCGGCGACGCCGCTGCCCCGGGCGTGACCGGCGACCCACATCGCCACGATCTCGGGCTCACCCCCGGGCTGCTGGGTGTACAGGGTCGCCGCGCCGAGCGGCAGCCCGTCCCCACGGGCGGCGAGGAAGACGGGGTGGCCGAGCCGCTCACGCCACGTCGCCTCGTCGAACCCGACCTCGCGGCCGAAGCTGCTCCCGTAGGCACGCGGCTCGTCGAGCAGCATCGCGAGGCGGACGGCGCGGTGCAGCTGCCACTCGTCGGGGGTGAGGCGGCGCACGGCCCAGCCACCGACCATCAGCCGGCCCTGTCGGCGCACGCCTCCACCGCGTCGGCGAAGGCGTGCCGCACACCGTGGGCCTCGAGCCGCGCGAGCGCGGCGGCCGTCGACCCTCCGGGCGAGGTGACCGAGGCCCGCAGCAGCGCGGCCTCCTCGCCGGTCTCGACGAGCATGGCGCCGGCCCCGCGGGCGGCCTGCGCGGCGAGAGCCAGGGCGTCGGAGCGGGTCAGCCCGCGCGCGACCCCAGCGTCGACGAGCGCCTCGACCACGAGGTAGAAGTACGCCGGCGCCGAGCCGGAGAGCGCGGTCGCGACGCCCTGCTGGGACTCGGGCAGGACGAGCGTCCCGCCGGTCGGGGCGAGCAGCTCGCGGACCCGCTCGAGCTGCTCGTCGGTGACGTCGTCGGCGGGGCTGAGCACGGTCATCCCCTGCCCGACCCGGGCCGGGGTGTTGGGCATCCCGCGGATCGCGGCGACGCCGCTCGGCAGGGCCGCGGCCAGGTCGGCGAGCGACACGCCGAGGGCCAGGCTGAGCACGATCGAGCCGGGACGAAGGGAGGGCGCCAGCTCCTGCAGCAGCGCGGGCACGGAGTACGGCTTGACGACGACGAGGTGCACGTCGGCACGGCCGGCGGCGGTCGTCGCGTCGACCACCTCGACGCCACGGTCGGCGTACGCCACCCGCAGCTCCTCGGCACGGGGGGCGTGACCCTCGACGGCGAGGACCTCCCCTTCGCCCGCGAGGGCCTCGAGGATCGCGCCGCCCATGGCGCCGACTCCGTAGATCGCGACTGTCATCCGTGTACTCCTAGCGGTGGTCAGGTCCGGTTGGTGAGCGTCTCGACGAGCCGGCGCAGGCCGTAGGGCCGGCGCGCGAGGTCGTGCAGGTACTCCATCCACATCGGACCGTAGGGCACGAGCACGCGCACGCGGTGCCCGGCGTCGGCGGTGCGCAGCTGCAGGTCGGGGTCGGCGCCGAGGAAGAACTGGTACTCCAGCCCCTCAGGGCCCCGGCCGGACTGGTCGGCGAGCCCGTCGGCCAGGTCGAGCAGCACCGGCTCGTGGGTGGCCACGACGGTCGGCACACCGCTGCCGAGCAGCGTGGCGAGGCACCGGGCGAACGCGAGGTTGACCTCGTGCTGGTCCTGCCACGCGACGGCGCGGGGCTCGCCGGCGCCACCGCGCACGAGGCGGACCCGGGCCCCGGCGGTCGCGAGCGTCGCCGCGTCGCGCTCGGAGCGGTGCCGGCGCGCGACGAGCGAGGTGGTGAGGCGCGGGTGGGCCGGGCGGATGGCGGCGACGAGCTCGAGCAGGTCGTCGACGACGTCGTGCGGGCCGGACCGCAGCGTGATGTCGACCTTGCGGTCGTCGCCGACGGCGCAGATGCGGGCGAGGGCGGCGGCGGCACGGCCGGCGTCGAGCGCGAGGCCCAGCTGCTCGGGTGCGAGGTACAGCTCGGAGCGGTAGTCGCCGCCGGAGGTCGCCGGCGCCATCTGCTCGATCGCCGTGACCGCCTCGGCGACGGTCGCCTCGACCCCCGCCGGGTCGGTGGCCGCCGGCAGGAGCGGGTGGAGCGCAGCCATGCGGTTGGTGCGGCGCAACCACGACGCGACCCCCACGGCGTCGTCGACGCCCTCCCCCGCGACGAACCGGTCACGGGCGGAGTCGACGAGCCGCGAGCCGGCGACCCGGTCCCGGTGCCCCTCGGACAGCAGGGTGTCGAGGACCCGGGTACGCACCCGGTCGGGGTGCCAGGAGATCACTCGGTCTCCTCCGGGGTGTGCAGGCGGTAGGCGTCGGGGACGATGCGCCACGTGCGCGACCGGGCGGGGCCGAGGTGCTCGCCGTCGGAGTTGGCGGCGACCTGGTGGTTGACGCCGGTCACGGTCACCGTCTCGCGCGCCCGCACGTTGACGACGTCGTCGAGGCGGGTGTGCGTCCCGCTGCTGAGGTGCAAGGCGTAGCGCAGCCGCTTGAGGGGGGCGACGGCGTAGGAGATGACGACCTCGGCCGCCCCGTCCCCCGGGCGTGCGTCGGGGGCGATGCGGGTCCCACCGCCGACGCTCTGGCCGATGGTCACCGCGACCTGCAGCACCCGCCGGGACGGGTCACCGACGGTCTCCCCGTCGACGACGACCTCGAGGTGGCGTCCCTGCTGGCCGAACCCGGCGGCGATCCCCCCGACCACGTAGCCGAGGACACCGAGGTGCACCTTGCCGAGACGCTCCTTCCACGGGGCAGCGATGCGTCCGGCCTCCTCCCCCACGCCGATGTGCACGGCGTTGGCGACGAGCATCCCTTCGTCGTCGACGAGGACGTCGACGGGGCGGGCGGGCTGGTCCAGCACGACCCGGGCGGCGAGCGCCGGGTCGTTGGGCAGCTCGACCGTGCGGGCGAAGTCGTTGCCCGTCCCCATCGGCAGCAGGCCGACGGTCGGCGGGTCCTCCCCGAGGTCGCCGAGGCGGCAGAGGGCGGTGTTGAAGGCGTTGAGCGAGCCGTCGCCGCCGGCGATGACCACCTCGCGGCCGTCGCGCTCGGCGAGGGCGTCGACGAGGTCCTCGACGGACTCGGTCTCGACCACCCGCACGTCCGCCTCCTCGCGCAGCACCTCGAGCGCGGCGTCGCGGCGCTCGCGGTCCGAGGTCCCCGCTGCGGCATTGGCGATGAAGAGCAGGCGTCTCACGATCGCCAGCCTACGGTCAGGGGCGGCTCATGGTGTCCGTCGGCGCAGGGTGAGACTGCCGAGCACCAGCGCGACGACGATCCACACCCCGATGACGAGCAGCGGGACGACGAGGTCGTCGAACGGGGCGGCCTGACGGGCGACCGACGACGCGGCGTCGACGACATGGGACAGGGGCAGCACGTCGGAGAGCAGCTCGAGGGGCCGGGGCAGGCGGTCGCGCGGCACGAGCAGGCCGCACAGGAGGAACTGCGGCAGCACCGTGGCCGGCATGAGCTGCACCGCCTGGAACTCGGTCCGCGCGAAGGCCGAGGCCAGCAGCCCGAGGGAGGTGCCGAGCACCCCGCTGCCGACGACGACGAGGACGAGCCAGGCCGACGAGGCCGTGGTGTCGAGCCCGTACAGCCACACCGAGACGGACGTGACGACGACACCCTGCACGACGGCGAGCAGCCCGAAGGCCAGCGCGTAGCCCACGACGAGGTCGCCCTTGCCGAGCGGCGTGGTGAGGAGCCGCTCGAGGGTCCCGCTCGTGCGCTCCCGCAGGGTCGCGACGCTGGTGACGACGAACATGATGACGAAGGGGAAGACCGTCAGGAGCGCGGGTCCGACCCGCTGGAAGAGCGGTCCGTCGACGTAGACCCAGGCGAGCAGGCCCATGAGCACGACGGGCATGGCGAGGAGCAGGGCGAGCGTGCGGTGGTCGCGGGCCACCCGCCGCAGCACCCGGGCGGCGGTGAGGAGGGTGCGCCGGGGGTTCATGCCGCGTCAGCCTCCACGAGGGCGAGGAAGGCGCCCTCGATGTCGGCCGCACCGGTCAGCTCGAGGAGGTGGGTCGGGGTGTCGTCGGCGAGGACCTCCCCTTCGCGCAGCAGGACGAGGCGGTCGCAGCGGGAGGCCTCGTCCATGACGTGGCTCGACACGAGCAGGGTGACGCCGTCGGCGGCGAGGCGGCGGAAGAGGTCCCACAGGTCACGGCGCAGGACCGGGTCGAGGCCGACGGTCGGCTCGTCGAGGACGAGCACGTCGGGGCTCCCGACGAGCGCCGCGGCCAGGCTGGCACGGCTGAGCTGCCCACCGGAGAGCGTGTCGGCGCGCGAGTCCGCCTGGGGGGCGAGATCGACCCGCTCGATCACCGCGGCGCTCGCCGGACCGAGGTCCGGGACGCCGAGGAGGGCGCCGAGGTGCGCGACGTTCTCCCGCACGGTCAGGTCGCCGTAGATGCTCGGCGCCTGGGTGACGTAACCGACCCGGTGGCGCAGGTCGCGGTGCCCTGCCGGCAGCCCGAGGACCTCGATGCGGCCGGAGTCGACCTGCTGGACGCCGACGACAGCTCGCATGACCGTGGACTTGCCCCCACCACTCGGTCCGAGGAGCCCGACGACCTGCCCCTCCGGGACGTGCAGGTCGAGGCCGGGGATGACGAGGCGGCCGCCCCGCGTGACCCGGAGGTCGGTGATCTCGATCGCTGAATTCACCATGTGATGAATTGTGGACCTCGCCGCGAGCGGGCGGCAACCCCCTTCGCCCCGCTCTGCGCCGAACGGCCCCCGGACCCCGCATTCCCCTAGGGCAATGCAGACGAGCGGTCGCCCGAGCGCGCATTGCCCTAGGGGAATGCGGATTCAGGTCGGGGGTTCGAGGAGGCGCTGGACGGCGGGGCCGACGACGGCGACGAGGTCCTCCGGGTCGGCCTCGACCATCGCCGGCAGGCGGACGACGTAGCGCAGCATCCCGAGGCCGACCACCTGCGCACCGACGGCGGCGACCGCGAGCTCGTCGACCTCCTCCCCGTCGGCGAAGTGGGTGGCGATCCGGACGAAGACGGTGCGCACGACGAAGTCCTGCAGCAGCCGGGCCGCTCCCTCGTGCGTCGCGACCGCGCCGATCATCGCCTGGAAGTGGGCGCGCCCCTGGGGGCTGTCCCAGACCCCGAGGAAGGTGCGCACGATGCGTTCCCCCGCCCCCTCGCGCGGACCCTCGACGGCGGCGACGATCTCGTCCTCGAAGCCGGGCGGCACCCCGACGACCTCCGCGAAGAGGCTGGCCTTGCCGGCGAAGTAGTGGTGGACGAGTGCGGGGTCGACCTCCGCCTCGCGGGCCACGGCGCGCACGGAGGTGCCGTCGAACCCCTTCGTCGCGAAGAGACCGCGTGCGGCGGCGAGGATGTCGGCCCGGGTGTCGCGGTCGCCCGGGCGCCGGCCGCGAGCCATCAGGACGCCGGGTCGTCGGCGTCCGCGGCCGGTTCGTCGCCCGCCTGGCCGAGGTGACGACGCGCGAAGTCCAACGACTCCCGCAGGTCGGCCTCGCGCTCGCGCGGCCGCTTGCGGGTGCCGACCTCCAGCACGACCGACCCGGCGAAGCCGCTGGCTGCGACATGCGCGAGGACCTCCGCGCACGGCTGGGTCCCCCGGCCCGGGACGAGGTGGTCGTCCTTGTGCGTCGTGGGCAGCCCGTCGGCGAGGTGGACGTGCGAGAGCCGGTCGCCGAGGTCGGTGACCATCTGCATCGCGTCGCTGCCGGCCGTCGCGGTGTGCGACAGGTCGATCGTCACGTGGTCGTAGGGCTGGGCCACCGGGTCCCAGTGCGGCAGGTAGGCCTGCACCTGCCGGCCGCGGGCCGCCCAGGGGAACATGTTCTCCACCGCCAGGACGATGCCGCTGTCGTGCTCGCGCTCCGCGACGCCGTCGGCGAAGGTGCGGGCGTACTCCTTCTGCCAGCGGAAGGGCGGGTGGAGCACGACCGTCGGCGCGCCCACCTCGTGCGCGAGCTCGATCGACCCGTCGACCTTGCCCCACGGGTCCGGTCCGAGGACGCGCTGGGTGAGCAGCAGCGTCGGTGCGTGGATCGAGACGATGTCGAGGCCGTGGTGGTCGGCGAGGGCGCGCAGGGCACGGGAGTTCTGGGAGATCGGGTCGGTCCACACCATGATCTCGACGCCGTCGTAGCCGAGGGTCGCCGCGATCTCGAAGGCCGCCGCCGCCCCCTCGGGGTACACCGAGGCCGAGGACAGGGCCACGGGGACGTGGCGCAGAGCAGGCATGGATACGAGCGTAGACCCCGGCCGGGATCAGCTCATGAGGTCGAGGTAGCGCAGGAGCACGCCCTCGCGCAGCGCCCACGGGCAGATCTTCAGCTCCTGCACCCCGAGGAGGTCCATCGCGGCCTCGGCGACGATGCCACCGGCGAGCAGCTGGTGGGCGCGCGAGGAGGACACCCCGGGCAGCTCGACCCGCTCGTGGGCGGTCATCGGGGTGATCCGCGCGATGGTCGAGGTGACGTCGGCCAGCCGCAGCCGCCGGGGGACGTAGGGACCGTCGGCGCTCGGCGCGGCGCCGGCCACGCGCGCGAGCGAGCGCATCGTCTTGCTCGTGCCGAGCACCGTGTCGGGGGCACTCGCCTTGGCGTAGGGCCGGATCTCCTTGGCGAGCGTGGCCCGCACGTGGCGCCGCGCCTCCTTGATCTCCCTCGCCGTCGGGGGGTCGCCGGCGAGCAGCTCGCGGGTCACCCGGCCGGCGCCGAGCATCAGGGACTTGGCGATGTCGGGGTCCTCGTCGTCGCCGAGGGTCAGCTCGAGCGAGCCGCCGCCGATGTCGATGACGAGCAGCTTGCCCGCGGACCAGCCGGCCCAGCGGCGGGCGGCGAGGAAGGTCAGCCGCGCCTCGTCCTCACCGCTCAGGACGCGCAGGTCGACCCCGGTCTCCGCGCGGACCCGGGCGAGCACCTGCTCGCCGTTGGGGGCCTCGCGGACCGCGCTCGTGGCGAAGGCGAGGATCTCCTCGGCGCCCTGGTTCTCCGCGACCTCGAGGCACTCGGCGACGAAGCGCGCGAGGTCACGGGCGCCCGTCTCGTCGATGCAGCCCTCGTCGTCGACGTGCTCGGACAGCCGCAGCAGGATCTTGTGGGAGGTCGCCGGGATGGGCGCCGCACCGTGGTGGGCGTCCACGATCAGCAGGTGGACGGTGTTGGAACCGACGTCGACGACACCAAGGCGCACGGGGCAACAGTAGACGCACGCCGCCTCCCGGCCGCACGGGCGGCGACATAGGCTGGCGTGCGTGAGTGAGGAGACCCCGCGGCACGAGGGCGAGACCGGCCTGCAGGTGGCCCGCACGTGGGTCGAGTTCGAGGACCCGGCCGACGACGGCCAGCGCTTCCGGTGCGACCTGACCTGGCTCACGTCGAGCTGGACGTGCGTCTTCGGCTCCGGCTGCCACGGCATCGACGCGGACAAGCCGGACTTCGGCTGCTGCGTCCTCGGCGCGCACTTCACCGACAAGGACGACATCGCGCGCGTCAAGGCGGTCGTCGACGAGCTCGGCGAGGACGAGTGGGAGCTGCACCCGGGCTCCACCCGCAGGTCCGCGTGGACCGAGAAGGAGGACGGCGACCTCAAGACCAAGGTCGTCGACGGCGCCTGCATCTTCTTGAACCGCCCGGGCTTCCCCGCCGGCGCCGGCTGCGCCCTCCACCAGCACGCGGTGCTCACCGGCGTCGAGCCGCACACGGTCAAGCCCGACGTGTGCTGGCAGCTGCCGATCCGTCGCACCTACCGCACGGTCGAGCTGCCGGACCAGAGCAGCTACCTCGAGGTCAGCATCGGCGAGTACGACCGCCGCGGGTGGGGGCCGGGCGGGCACGAGCTGGACTGGTACTGCTCGGGCAGCCCCGACGCCCACGTCGCCGCCGACCCCGTCTACGTCACCGAGGGCCCCGGGCTCGTCGAGCTCATGGGCCAGGAGGGCTACGACGAGCTCGCCGCGCGCTGCGAGGCCCACCTCGCCCTCGTCGAGGCGGCCACGACGACGAAGGGGAGGTCCCGCCCTTCGCCCTCCGGCCGGGCGCTGCTGCCGCTCCTCGTCCACCCCGCCACGCTCGCCGCTCGAGAGGCCTGACCATGTCCCCCTTCGTCACGGCCGACACGGTGCGGGCCGAGCTGGGCCCGCTGCTCGGCGAGGGGGTCCTCGCCACCGACCCGGACGTCGTCGCCGGGCACTCGCGGGACCAGGCCCTGTGGTGCCCCGACGAGGGCGCCGTCGCGCTCGTGCGGGCCCGGACGGTGGCGGACGTGCAGGAGACGATGCGGTTCGCCACCCGCCACCGCGTGCCGGTCGTGCCGCAGGGCGCACGGACGGGGCTGTCCGGCGGCGCCAACGCCGTGCCCGGCTGCCTGCTGCTCTCGCTCGAGCGGATGACGCGGGTGCTCGACGTCGACACCTCCGAGCGCACGGTCACCGTGGAGCCGGGGATCATCAACCAGGACCTCAAGGACGCGCTCGCCCCCCACGGACTGTCCTACCCGCCGGACCCGGGGTCGGTCGCGATCTCGTCGATCGGCGGCAACGTCGCGACCAACGCCGGTGGCCTGTGCTGCGTCAAGTACGGGGTGACCCGTGACTACGTGCGGCAGCTGAGGGTCGTGCTCGCGGACGGCACCCTGACGACGATCGGCACGACGACGACGAAGGGGGTTGCCGGGCTCGACCTGCGCGGTCTCTTCGTCGGGTCGGAGGGGACGCTCGGCGTGGTCGTGGAGGTCACCCTGCGCCTCGTGCCGGCGCTGCCGGAACCGCTCACTGCGGTGGCGACCTTCGCGGACGTGCGGCACGCCGCGGCGACCGTCGCGGACCTCATGGCCTCGGGCGCCCAGCCCTCGCTCGTGGAGTCGATGGACCGCACGACGCTGCAGATGATCAACGCCTACCGCGACGTCGGGCTCGACGACCGGGCCGGGGCGATGCTGCTCGTGCAGTCCGACGGGAGCGGCAGCCCGGACGCGGCCCGGGCGGAGGTGGAGGCCCTCGCCCGCTTCGCCGAGGCGCACGAGGCGATCGACGTCGTCTTCTCCGAGGACCCCACGGACAGCGCGGCGCTCGTCGCCGCCCGCCGCATGGCGCAGCCCGCGTACGAGCACCACGCCCAGACCCACGGCGGCGGGCAGCTGCTCGACGACGTCTGCCTGCCGCGGCACCGGCTGCCCGAGTTCTACGACCGGCTGGACGAGATCGCCGCCGGGTCGGGCCTGACGATCGCCGTCGTCGCGCACGCGGGTGACGGCAACACCCACCCGTCGATCTTCTTCGACGCCTCCGACCCCGCGGACGTGGCGCGCGCCGACGCCGCCTTCGACCGGATCATGGAGGTCGGGCTCGCGCTCGGCGGCACGATCACCGGCGAGCACGGCGTCGGCTACCTCAAGCGGCAGTGGCTGGCGCGCGAGCTCGACGAGGGCAGCCGGCGGGTGCACCGCGCGGTCAAGGCGGCGCTCGACCCGCTGGGGATCCTCAACCCGGGCAAGATGCTCGACGCGCTGTGAGCTCGGGGCTGTCGGACCCGCCACGTAGGTTCTGACCCATGGCGACGAAGAAGGGCGGACCGAGCTACCGCTGCAGCGAGTGCGGCTGGACGAGCGTCAAGTGGGTCGGCCGCTGCGGCGAGTGCCAGGCCTGGGGCACCATCGAGGAGATCGGCGGGGTCACCGCCCGGACCACGGCGGCTCCCTTCGTCGAGCGACCGGCCGTCCCGATCCGTGAGGTCGACGGCGCGCAGGCGACCCACCGCAGCACGGGGGTCCCGGAGTTCGACCGGGTCCTCGGAGGCGGGCTCGTGCCCGGGTCGGTCGTCCTCGTCGCCGGCGAGCCCGGGATCGGCAAGTCGACGCTGCTCCTGGACGTGGCCGCCCGCGTCGGCGAGGCCTCGCGGGTGCTCTACGTCTCCGGCGAGGAGTCGGCCGCCCAGGTGCGCGGTCGGGCCGAGCGCATCGACGCCGTGACCGACGGCCTCTACCTCGCGGCCGAGACCGACCTCGCGAGCGTCCTCGCCCAGATCGCCCAGGTGAAGCCCGACCTCGTCGTCGTGGACTCCGTGCAGACCGTCGCCTCGAGCGAGATCGACGGCGCCCCGGGCAATGTCGGCCAGGTCCGCGAGGTCGCCGGTGCGCTCATCAAGGCCGCCAAGACCGGTGGGTTCGCGATGCTCCTCGTCGGCCACGTGACCAAGGACGGGTCGATCGCCGGCCCGCGCGTCCTCGAGCACCTCGTCGACGTCGTCGTCGCCTTCGACGGTGACCGCCACACGCGCCTGCGGATGGTGCGCGCGGTCAAGAACCGCTTCGGCCCGACCGACGAGGTCGGCTGCTTCGACCTCTCCGACGTGGGCATCGTCGGGCTGAGCGACCCGAGCGGCCTCTTCCTCTCCAGCCGCCACATCAACGTCCCGGGCACGTGCGCCACGGTGACGCTCGAAGGGAGGCGACCGCTCGTCGTCGAGGTCCAGGCGCTCGTCGCGCCGTCGGCGATCCCCACGCCGCGACGAGCCAACGTCGGCCTCGACAGCGGGCGCCTGGCGATGGTCATCGCCGTCCTGGACAAGCGTGCCGGCGCCCCGATCGGCAACCAGGACACCTACGTCTCGACGGTGGGCGGCGTGAAGATCACCGAGCCGTCGAGCGACCTCGCGGTCGCCGTCGCGATCGCGAGCGCCGTCCTGGACGAGCCGGTCCCCCACGACCTCCTCGCCCTCGGCGAGGTGGGCCTGAGCGGCGAGGTGCGTCCGGCCGTCGGGGTCTCCCGGCGGCTCACCGAGGCCGCGAGGTTGGGCTTCCGCACGGCGCTCGTGCCGAAGGGGGTGCTCGCGGACGCGGCCGCCCCGAGCGGCATGGACGTCGTCGAGGTGCCCGACGTGGCCTCGGCGATCGCGCAGATGCGACGTCGCCGCCCGGCACCGGGCCGTCACCTGCGCTCCACCACCTAGACTCACCCTCGTGTCAGAGCCCGACGACGAACTCTTCCGGACGACCCTCGCCGCGGTCGCGCCGGGCACGGTGCTGCGCGACGGGCTCGAGCGCATCCTGCGGGGCAACACCGGTGCCCTCGTGGTCCTCGGCCACGACAAGCTCGTCGAGTCGCTGAGCACCGGCGGGTTCGACATCAACATCGAGTTCTCCGCCACCCGCCTGCGCGAGCTGGCCAAGATGGACGGCGCCGTCGTCGTCGACGGCTCGGTCTCGCGGATCATCAAGGCCGCCGTGCAGCTCGTGCCCGACCCGAGCATCGAGACCCTCGAGAGCGGCACCCGGCACCGCACGGCCGAGCGGGTCGCGCGTCAGACCGGCTACCCCGTCGTCTCGGTCAGCCAGTCGATGCACATCATCGCGCTGTACGTCGACGGCCGCCGCCACGTGCTGCGGACCACGCCCGAGCTCGTCTCCCAGGCCAACCAGGCCATGCAGACCCTCGAGCGCTACACCAACCGGCTCAACGAGGTGACCGGGTCGCTCTCCGCCCTGGAGATCGAGGACCTCGTCACCGTGCGCGACGTGGCCGTCGTCCTGCAGCGGCTCGAGATGGTCCGCCGCATCCACGCCGAGATCGCCGAGTACGTGCTCGAGCTCGGCGTCGACGGGCGCCTGCTCACGCTCCAGCTCGAGGAGCTGACCGCCGGTCTCGACGACGACCTGCACGCGGTGATCCTCGACTACCTCGACCCCGAGGGGCCGGTCGCCTCGAGCCAGGGCGTCCTCGACAACCTCTCGGCCCTGGACGCCACCGAGCTGCTCGACCTCGGGCACGTCGCCAAGTCCCTCGGGTTCCCCATCGTCGGCGAGTCCCTCGACGCCTCGGTGAGCCCGCGCGGCCTGCGCATCCTCGGCAAGATCCCGCGCCTGCCGGGCGCGATCGTCGAGCGTCTCGTCGGGCAGTTCGGCTCGCTGCAGCGCCTGCTCGCCGCCGGCATCGACGACCTGATGACCGTCGACGGCGTCGGCGAGCTGCGCGCCCGCACCGTGCGGGAGGGGCTGTCGCGCCTGGCCGAGTCCTCGATCCTCGAGCGCTACGTCTGAGGTGCAGGGGTGAGTGCTGCCTCGTCCCCGGCCGCGAGCGCTCAGCTCCACGCGACGGTCCTCGCGTGGTTCGAGCGCGTGGGGCGCGACCTGCCGTGGCGTGACCCCGGCTGCTCGGCGTGGGGGGTCTACCTCTCCGAGGTGATGTCGCAGCAGACGCCCGTCGCCCGGGTGCAGCCGGTGTGGGAGCGGTGGCTCGAGCGCTGGCCCACCCCCGCCGACCTCGCCGCGGACTCCCCCGGCGAGGCGGTGCGCATGTGGGACCGGCTCGGCTACCCGCGCCGCGCGCTGCGGCTGTGGGAGTCGGCGCGCGTCATGGTCGAGCAGCACGAAGGGGAGGTCCCCCGCGACCACGAGGACCTCCTGGCGCTGCCGGGCGTCGGGCCGTACACCGCCGCGGCCGTGGCGTCCTTCGCCTTCGGTGACCCGCGCACGGTCGTCGACACCAACGTCCGGCGGGTGCTCGCCCGCACGGTGAGCGGCACCCAGTACCCGGCCCCGGCGCTCACCGCCGCCGAGATGCGCCTCGCCGAGGCGTCGATGCCCGCGGACCGTGACGACGCCAACGCCTGGAATGCCGCGTCGATGGAGCTCGGCGCGCTCGTGTGCACCGCGCGGGCGCCGCGCTGCGAGGAGTGCCCCGTCGCGCACCTGTGCGCGTGGCAGCTCGACGGCCGCCCCGACTACGCGGGACCGCCGCGACGCGGGCAGGCCTGGCACGGGACGGACCGCCAGGTGCGCGGACGGGTCGTGCAGCTGCTGCGGGAGTCGGCCGACCCCCTTCGCCGCTCCGATCTCGACGCGGCCTGGCCGCAGGACCCGGCCAAGGTCGAGCGCTGCCTCGCCGGGCTCGTCGACGACGGTCTCGTCGAGCCGGTCGAGGGCGGCTTCGCCCTGCCCCGCTAGCTCAGAGCTGGCGGAGCATCCGGGTGTTGCCGAGGGTGTTGGGCTTGACCCGCTCGAGGTCGAGGAACTCGGCGACGCCTTCGTCGTAGGAGCGCAGCAGCTCGACGTAGACGTCCGGGTCGACGGCCTGGCCCTCGATCTCGGTGAAGCCGTGGCGGGTGAAGAAGTCGACCTCGAAGGTCAGGCAGAACAGGCGCCGGACGCCGAGCTCGACGGCCTCCTCGGTGAGCGCCTCGAGCAGGCGACCGCCCACGCCACGGCCTAGCACGTCGTCCGCGACGGCGAGGGTGCGGATCTCCGCGAGGTCCTCCCACATGACGTGCAGGGCGCCGCACCCGACGACGCGGCCGTCGACCTCCGCGACGCGGAACTCCTGCAGTGCCTCGAAGTAGGCCACGGTGTCCTTGCTGACGAGGACCCGGCGCTCGGCGAGCGGCGTGACGAGGGCACGGATCTCCCGCACGTCGCTCGTGCGCGCGCGGCGGATGGTGAGGGTCACCGGACAAACCTACGCCCCCGCCGGGGAGGCGAGGGCGCAGGTCGGGGGTGCTGCTGGGGTGGTGCTGGGTCGTGCGGTGCGAAGGGGGTCAGCGCACCTGGTACTCCGGCTGCGACTGGACGTTGAGCTCGCCCATGCGGATCGTGTCCGCTCGCTTGACCGCCGGGTCGTGGAACTTCAGCGTGTCGAAGCCCCGCGCGATGTCCGACGAGTAGATGTGGCCGTTGTAGTAGTACGACGACCACGTGCCACCGATGCCCTCGTCCGCGGGCAGCGGACCGCGCTCGAAGTAGCCCAGCTCGCGCGGGCTGTCCGAGTCGGTGAAGTCCCACACGCTGACGCCGCCCTGGTACCAGGACTGGACCATGAGGTCGCGGCCCGCGACCGGGATGACCGAGCCGTTGTGCGCGACGCAGTTCTCCGTCGACGTCTGGTGCCGCGGGATCTTGTAGTACGAGCGGAAGGTGAGCTCGTGGTCGGAGGACAGGTCGTAGATCGCGTTGGCCCCGCGGTTTGGCCCGGTCTCGGCGTCGCAGGTCGCGGCGCCACCGCCACCGAGCTCGTCGGTGAAGACGACCTTGGTCGCGTCGGCGTTGAAGGTCGCCGAGTGCCAGAAGGCGAAGTTCTCGTCGTCCCGCACCCGCTCGATGACCTCCGGCGCTGCCGGGTCGGAGATGTCCATGATGATGCCGTCACCCATGCAGGCGCCGGCCGCGAGGTCCTGGTGCGGCAGGGCCGTGATGTCGTGGCAGCCGGTCGTCGCCGAGCGACCCGCGATCGGGGTCGGGCCGGGACCGCCGGGGTTGCCGCCGTCCGGGAAGAGGTTGGGCGTGGCGATGACCTCGGACGCGGTCGGGTCGGCCGTGTCGACCTTGACGATCGAGATCAGGTCGTGGGGGGTCTGGCAGTCCGGGTACTGCGCCCGGGGCGAGTAGCTCGAGACGTAGAGGTAGTCGGTGCCCTTGTCGGCGCCCCTGCCCGGGACGAGCGTGTGGGTGTGCGAACCGCAGGCGGTCTCGACGGACTGGATGTACTTCGGGTTCTCCAGGTCGGAGATGTCGAAGATCTTGATGCCTTCCCAGCTCTCCTTGACGGTCGCCGACTGCGGGGTGGAGGCGCACGAGTCGTCGCTGCGCGAGGAGTCGGTCGAGAGGTAGAGCAGGTCGCCGGAGACGGAGATGTCGTTCTGGCTGCCGGGGCACCTGACCTGGACGATGGTGCGCGGCGTGCGCGGGTTCTTCACGTCGATGATCGAGAACCCGTCGTAGTTGCCGACGAAGGCCTTGTCGTCCTGGAAGGCCATGTCGGTGCCGATGCCCTCGGCCAGCGCGCCCGAAGGAGCCAGGTTGGCGAGGTGCTTGAGGTTGGCGCTGCGGCCGATCTCGTCCGTCTGCAGGTCGGTGCCCGAGACGCCGATCCGGTCGCCCGGTCCGGAGGCGCTCGCCGTGCCGATACCGGCGCCGGAGATGGCCATCGCCGCGATCGCGGCCAGGGCCAGTGTGGGTCTACGCATGTGTCCTCCCAGGTGGCTTCCGGCGGGGACGGGTGTGCCCCGCGCGGGATCCGCCCAGCCTCCCGCGCCACGGGGACCTGGTGACCCCGGTCACTGCCCGGAGTTGGTCAGGTCTTGGTCAGCTCGCCGCGTCGTCACCCGTTCGCCCGTCGAGCACGGACGAAGAGGGATACCGTCGGGCAGATGATCCGCCGCCTCGCCCCCTTCGTCCTCGTGGCCACCCTGGGACTGGGAGCGTGCGCGTCGGACGGGTCACCGCAGGGCACGGCCACCTCCCCGGACGCGCCGGTGCTCCAGCCGGGCACCCCCGGTGAGCCCAATGCCTCGCTCTCCGGCACGTCGGCGGTGGCGACGCCCACGTCGGGCCACAACGCGGCGGACGTGGAGTTCCTGCAGGACATGGTCGTCCACCACGCGCAGGCGGTCGTCATGAGCGAGCTGGTGGGCGGCGACCTGCAGGACGCACGGGTGAAGAAGATGGCCGAGCGCATCAAGGCGGAGCAGAAGCCGGAGATGAAGGGCATGGCGACCACGCTGCGGGCCTGGGGCGAGAAGGTGCCGATCCAGGCGACCAACCCGGGCGCCCACACCGGTCACGGCCAGCACGCGGACATGCCGGGGATGGCGACGCAGGCACAGCTCGACGAGCTCGGCGAGGCGAAGGGGGCCGCCGCCGACCGCCTGTACCTCGACCTGATGATCAAGCACCACCAGGGCGCCCTGTCGATGTGCACGACCTTGGGGGAGAAGGGGGCCGACGAGCGGACCAGCGAGCTCGGCGATGACATCTCGGTCACCCAGAGCAAGCAGATCGACCAGATGAAGGCCATGCGCACCCGCCTCTGAGAGGCACCCTTGACGTCCGTCGGCCGACAGGCCTAACCTTCTATTCAACCAATTGGTTGATTAGAGGTGACCGTCGTGCCGGACCCGACGCAGGACCAGCTGTCCAAGGCCTTCGCGGCGCTCGCCGACCCGACCCGACGCGACATCGTCGCCCGGCTCACCGTCGGGGACGCCACCGTCTCCGACCTCGCCGCTCCCTACGACGTCAGCCTCCAGGCCGTGAGCAAGCACCTGAAGGTGCTGGAGGACGCCGGGCTCGTCACCCGGCGCAGGGAGGCCCAACGACGCCCGGTCCACCTCGAGCGAGGGGCCCTCGGCCTGATGACCGACTGGATCGAGCGCCACCGACGACGGGCCGAGGCACGCATGGCCCGCCTCGAGGAGGTCCTGGCGGACCTCCCTTCGTCCGGCACACAGGCCGGCACGCACGACACCTGAGGAGCAGGACCATGGACCAGACCACCGATCACACCACGACCGACCACATCACCACCGCCACCATCGAGGCCGACCCCGAGGTCCCCGTCATCCGCATCACGCGGGACTTCCGGGCCACCCCGGCGCAGCTCGTCACGGCCCACACCGACCCCGCGGTCTTCGCGAGGTGGGTCGGCCCCGACTCCGTGGGCACCGTCATCGACCACTGGGACGCCCGCACCGGCGGCAGCTACCGCTTCCTCAACACCCGCGGGGACGAGGAGTACGGCTTCCACGGCAGCTTCCACGAGGTCTCCCCCGAGCGGATCGTCCAGACCTTCACCTTCGAGGGGTTCCCGGAAGGGGTCTCGCTCGAGACGATGACCTTCGAGGACCTCGGCGACGGCTGGACGCGTCTGCACGGCCACTCGCTCGTCGCCACCTTCGAGGCCCGCGAGATGATGCTCGCCTCCGGCATGGAGGTCGGCGTCCACGAGGGCTACGCCGCGCTCGACCGCCTGCTCGAGGCCGGCGAGGTCGCGTGACCTCGCTGACCAGCATGTCCGTCGCGGACCGCTACCGGTCCGCGGCGGGCACCTTCTCCGAGCGGGTGGCCGGCACCCGTGACTGGGACGCCCCCACCCCGGTCGTCGAGTGGCAGGCCCGCGACATCGTCGGGCACCTCACGACGTGGCTGCCGGCGCTCGTGTCGTCGGGGAGCCCGGTCGTCCTCGACCCGGTGCCCTCGGCGGACGAGGACCCGGTCGGCGCGTGGTCGCGGACCGACGCCCAGGTCCGCGAGCTCCTGGTGGACCCGCGGAGCGCGTCGATCACCTTCTCCCACGAGCGCATCGGCGAGCTGGCGCTGCCGGTGATGCTCGACCAGCTCTTCACCAGTGACGTCGTCTTCCACACCTGGGACCTCGCCCGGGCCACGGGGCAGGACGACCGGCTCGACGAGGACTTCATCGCCGGCGCGCTCGCGGGGATGTCCGCGCAGGCCGAGATGATCCGGGGGTCCGGGCAGTTCGGGCAGGCTCAGCCGCTCCCGCCGGACGCCACGGTGCAGGAGCGCTTCTTCGCCTTCATCGGCCGCGACCCCAGGTGGTCGCCTCCGGCCTGACGACGCGACCGGGCACGACGAAGGGAGGGCCCCACCAGCTGGTGGGGCCCTCCCCTCGTCATCGTGGCTCAGTCGCCGGAGCCGTCGCCCGCCTGCACGAGGGGGACGTCGAGCTCGCCCGGCTTGTGGGCACCGGTGAAGGTGAAGACGGCTTCCTTGCCCTCGCCCTCGACGCCGACCGCGACGATGTCGCCGGAGACCAGCTCGCCGAAGAGGATCTTCTCCGAGAGCACGTCCTCGATCTCGCGCTGGATCGTGCGCTTGAGCGGACGGGCGCCGAGCACCGGGTCGTAGCCGCGCTTGGCGAGCAGCTCCTTGGCCTCGGTCGTGAGCTCCAGGCCCATGTCCTTGTCCTTGAGCCGCTTGTCGAGCTTGGCCAGCTCCAGGTCGACGATCTGGACGATCTCCTCCGGGCTCAGCTGCGGGAAGACGATGGTGTCGTCCACGCGGTTGAGGAACTCCGGGCGGAAGTGGTTCTTCAGCTCGTCGGTGACCTTGGCCTTCATCCGCTCGTAGCTGGACCGCTGGTCGTTGCCCGAGGTGAAGCCCAGCGAGCCCTTGGAGATGTCCCGGGTGCCGAGGTTGGTCGTCATGATGATGACCGTGTTCTTGAAGTCGACCATCCGACCCTGGGAGTCGGTGAGGCGGCCGTCCTCGAGCACCTGCAGCAGCGAGTTGAAGATCTCCGGGTGGGCCTTCTCGACCTCGTCGAAGAGGACCACCGAGAAGGGCTTGCGGCGCACCTTCTCCGTCAGCTGGCCACCCTCGTCGTAGCCGACGTAGCCGGGGGGCGAGCCGAAGAGACGGCTGACCGTGTGCTTCTCGGAGTACTCGGACATGTCGAGCGTGATGAGGCTGTCCTCGTCACCGAAGAGGAACTCCGCGAGGGCCTTGGCCAGCTCGGTCTTACCGACACCGGTCGGACCGGCGAAGATGAACGAGCCGCCCGGACGACGCGGGTCCTTCAGGCCGGCGCGGGTGCGACGGATGGCCTGCGAGAGCGCCTTGATCGCGTCGTCGTTGCCCACGACGCGCTTGTGCAGCTCGGCTTCCATGTTGAGCAGTCGGGTCGACTCCTCCTCGGAGAGCTTGAAGACGGGGATGCCGGTCGAGGCGGCGAGCACCTCGGCGATCAGCTCCTCGTCGACCTCGGCGACGACATCCATGTCGCCGGCCTTCCACTCCGCCTCGCGCTTGGCCTTCTCGTTGAGCAGGTTCTTCTCGTCGTCGCGCAGCCCGGCCGCCTTCTCGAAGTCCTGGCCGTCGATGGCCGACTCCTTCTCGAGGCGGACCTTGGCGATCTTCTCGTCGAACTCCTTCAGCTCCGGCGGCGCGGTCATCCGACGGATGCGCAGGCGTGCGCCGGCCTCGTCGATGAGGTCGATCGCCTTGTCCGGGAGGAAGCGGTCGTTGATGTAGCGGTCGGCCATCGTGACTGCGGCGACGATCGCCGGGTCGGTGATGGTGACCTTGTGGTGGGCCTCGTAGCGGTCGCGCAGGCCCTTGAGCATCTCGATGGCGTGGGCCAGCGACGGCTCGGCGACCTGGATCGGCTGGAAGCGACGCTCCAGGGCCGAGTCCTTCTCGATGTGCTTGCGGTACTCGTCGAGCGTCGTCGCACCGATGGTCTGCAGCTCACCACGGGCGAGCATCGGCTTGAGGATGCTCGCGGCGTCGATCGCGCCCTCGGCAGCACCCGCACCGACGAGGGTGTGGATCTCGTCGATGAAGAGGATGATGTCGCCGCGCGTCTTGATCTCCTTGAGCACCTTCTTCAGGCGCTCCTCGAAGTCACCGCGGTAACGGCTGCCGGCGACGAGGGAGCCGAGGTCGAGCGTGTAGAGCTGCTTGTCCTTCAGCGTCTCGGGCACGTTGTCGTCGACGATGTCCTGGGCCAGCCCCTCGACGACGGCCGACTTGCCGACGCCGGGCTCACCGATGAGGACCGGGTTGTTCTTGGTGCGTCGCGAAAGCACCTGCATGACGCGCTCGATCTCCTGCGAGCGCCCGATGACCGGGTCGAGCTGCCCCTCGCGGGCGGCCTGGGTCAGGTTGCGGCCGAACTGGTCGAGCACCAGGGAGCCCGCGGGCTGGCCCTCGGCGGGGCCTGCGCCGGCGCCGACGCCAGCCGCCTGCCCCTCCTTGCCACCCTGGTAGCCCGAGATGAGCTGGATGACGGTCTGGCGCACGCGGCCGAGGTCCGCACCGAGCTTGACGAGGACCTGGGTGGCGACACCCTCGCCCTCGCGGATCAGGCCGAGCAGGATGTGCTCGGTCCCGATGTAGTTGTGGCCGAGCTGCAGCGCCTCACGGAGGGAGAGCTCGAGGACCTTCTTGGCACGGGGGGTGAAGGGGATGTGCCCCGACGGTGCCTGCTGGCCGGGGCCGATGATGTCCTGGACCTGCTCACGGACGGCATCCAAGGAGATGCCGAGCGACTCGAGTGCCTTGCTGGCCACCCCTTCGCCCTCGTGGATCAGGCCGAGCAGGATGTGCTCGGTCCCGATGTAGTTGTGGTTGAGGAGGCGCGCCTCCTCCTGGGCGAGGACGACGACCCGGCGGGCCCGGTCGGTGAACCGTTCGAACATGGGATCTCCCCTTCACGTGGTGCTCTGACCTCGATGCTAACCGTGCCCGCTGCCTGAGCCGGGCGGCGAGCCTCTCATGGGGTCACAACGCAGGTACCCCCAACCCTGTTCCATGACACGGAGAGGGTCACCCCTTGTTCGCTCTCAGCGGATCGCGGCCGTCGTCGTGAACCCTCCGCCCCTGCCGCTGTAGCCCAGCGCACGGCCATGAGCCGGCCGAGCAGCGCGAGCGCCCTGACGAAGCCGGTCACGTGGTGACCGGTGGCCCAGTGCTCGACATCTTGGGCCGACATCAGGTCACCGCGCAGCGCCCGTCCCGGTGGCCGTCTCACCCGCGCTGCTCATGGTGCTCGATGCAGGCCCATGGAGACGTCATAGGCTCGCCCTCAGTGTCAGGGTGATGGCGCCGCTGTTGCGGTGGTTGGATCTTGAGCACTGGGTGTCTGGCTCTTAGCCTCTGTGTCGCCTTCGGGTTGATGAGCATGCGTTAGGCCGGCGCCTGGTGTGAAGGACCGGCCGCCGTGACGTGATAGGAGCGTGGCATCGCCCCCACTGAGATGTTTCCGCCGACCGGCCCAACCGTCCCATCACCTCGTCAGTGAAGGAGGCAACCACCATGGTTGTTGTTGGAGCCGATGTCCACAAGCGCACGCACACCTTCGTCGCGGTCGATGCGGTCGGCAAGCAGGTCGGACAGATCACCGTCGAAGCCGTCACCGCGGGTCACCACAAGGCATTGGCGTGGGCCCGCGAACGGTTCGGCGAGGAGATCGTCTGGGCCATCGAGGACTGCCGGCACCTGTCCGCTCGCCTGGAGCGGGACCTCCTCACCAGTGGCCAGAACGTGGTGCGAGTTCCACCGAAGATGATGGCCGAACAGCGTCGCGTGGCGCGCACCCGCGGCAAGTCCGACCCGATCGACGCGCTGGCCGTGGCCCGCGCATACCTGCGTGAGCCGAGCCTGCCGGTGGCCTCGCACGACGACGCCTCCCGTGAGCTGAAACTGTTGGTCGACCGCCGCGAAACGCTTGTCGCGCAACGCACCGCGACGATCAACTCGCTGCTGTGGCGGGTGCACGAGCTTGACCCGGCCCGCGCGCCGAAGGCGCGCTCGTTGGACCTGGCCAAGCACCAGCAGGCCCTGCGCGCATGGCTGACCACCCTCGAGGGCGTCGTGGCGGACCTCGCGCTGGACGAGCTCGACGAAATCATCGTCCTGACCGCCCGCGCCAAGACGTACGAGAAGCGCATCACCGCGCTGACCGAGCAGACCGCGCCCACACTGCTGGCAATGCCCGCCGTCGGGGCGTTGACCGCCGCCAAGCTCGTCGGCGAGTCCGCCGGAGCGGACCGGTTCCACTCCGAGGCCGCTTTCGCTCGCCACGCCGGCGTCGCTCCGATCCCGGTCTGGTCGGGCAACACCGCCGGGCGGGTGCGCATGACTCGCTCAGGCAAACGACAGCTCAACGCCGCGCTGCACCACATCGCGATCACCCAGGTCCGCCTCGAGGGCTCCTCGGGGCAGACGTACTACAAGAAGAAGGCCGAAGGCATGTCCAACCGCGAAGCCCTGCGCTGCCTCAAACGACGACTGGCCCGCGTCGTCTTCCACCACCTGACCACCGACCAAACCCCCGTAAGCACCGGCCTCCTCGCCGCGGCTTGACCTAGGAGAAACCCATGCGCACGGTCTTCGACCCCACCGACCCGGACACGAATGCCTACGACTTGCTGACGAGCATCGTCGTTCCCCGACCGATCGCATGGGTCACGAGCCTGGGCGCCGACGGGATCGGCAACCTCGCGCCGCACTCCTTCTTCAACGTCGCCTGCCAGCGCCCCGCAATGATCAGCTTCACCTCCGTCGGCCGCAAGGACACCCTGCGCAACGTCCTCGCCACGGAATTCTTCGTCGTCAACCTCGTGAGCGAGGAGCTCGCCGAGCTCGCCAACGCCAGCAGCGCCCCGTTCGGTCCGGAGGTCGACGAGGCGAGCAGCGTCGGCGTCCGGCTCGAGCCGAGCGAGGTCGTGCCCGTCCCCCGCGTCGCCGGCTCGCCCACCTCGATCGAGTGCCGGCTGCACTCGAGCATCAAGCTCGGCAACAGCCACCTCGTCATCGGCGAGGTCAAGGCGATCACAGTGCGCAGTGACGCCCTGACCGACGGCCGCCCGACGATGGAGGCGCTGCGGCCGGTGAGCCGTCTCGGTAGGGACGAGTGGGGACACTCGCCCGAGGTCTTCCGGCTGGAGCGACCTCGCCGTCCTTGAGGGGCCCGGGGACTGCGACAGCAGGGTCGTTCGTCAGGCGTCGCGACGGACCGATCGACGCAGCAGGACCAGCGCAAGGACGAGCGCCATCAGGGAACTCGCTACGGCGATGATGCGATCCGGGCTCGGCGCGATGACGCTCATCAGGTCGAGCGGCTCCGCCTCCTTGGCGCGCGACGCCGACCGCGTCGGCGAGGCAGTGCTGGCGGCAGCCGACGGGCTCGCCGCGTTCGCTGCCGACGACGCCTCGGGCTTGCTCGGCTCGTCCGCAGGGGCGGACTCGTCGGCCGCGGTCACCATCTCGGACAGGTTGTTGGCAAACTGACCGATAATCTTGGACCCGATGTCGTCAAGGGCACCGCGACCGAACTGAGCCGGCTTGCCGGTGATCGCCAGGTCGGTCTCGACCGCGACCTCGGTGCTCGACCCGGCGGGCTTCAGGCGAAGGGTGATCGTCGCCCTGACGTTGCCGCCGCCCCTGCTCTCCTTGCCAGAGCCCTCAATGACGGCGACCCGAGCGGCCTCGTCAGTCTCGACGAAGCGGCCTTGCATGCGGTAGGCCATCTGGATCGCTCCGGTCTTGACCTTGACCCGGCCTATGAAGTCGTCGCCGTCGATCGAGTCGAGGGTGGCACCGGGCATGCACGGGGCCACCCTCTCGACGTCGAGGAGGGTCCGCCACGTGGTGTCCTGGTCGGTCGGGACGGTGAAGGTGTGCTCGAGAATCACTGCAGCTGCTTTCGTCGGTCGGTCTTGGTCATCGGGTGAGCCCGGCGTCGTCCAGCAGACCCCAGACGCGGCCGGGGACGAGCGGGATGGTGGTCACGTGCTCGGCGATCTCCGGCACCGCGGCCGCGACGGCGTTGGCGACTGCCGCGGAGGCGGGGATCGTGCCGCCTTCACCGACACCCTTGAACCCACCGGGGGTGATCGGGCTGGGCGTCACGAGGTGGTCGACGACCACGTCGGGTACGTCCTCGGACATCGGCAGGGCGTAGTCGAGGTAGGTCGTGGCGGTCGGCTGACCCTCCGGGGAGTACGTAGCTTCCTCCAAGAGAGCGGCACCGATGCCCTGGACGGCGCCACCGATCATCTGCCCATCGACGATCATCGGGTTGACGAGCACACCCGCGTCGTGGGCGATCCAGTAGGCCTCGAGATCTACCTTGCCGGTGTCCAGGTTCACGGCGACGAGCGCCGCGTGAGTGGCATAGGCATAGGCAATGCTCGCGGGGTCGTACTCGCCGACTTCCTCCAAGGCGATGGCGTCCTGCTGGCCTCTTCCCCAGCCCATCCAGCCGTTGTGGGCCACCTCGGACCACGCGATCCGCTTCGCCCCGTCGGCCGTGGTGAACTCGTCGCCGTCGAGGACCACCTCCTCGGCCGGCACCTCGAGTGCGCTGCCCGCGAGCGTGTTCATCCGTTGCCGCAGGCGAGTGGCCGCGGAGAGCAATGCCGGGCCCGCCGTCGTCAGCCCGCGGCTGGCCTGGGATCCCATGTTGGAGTAGCCGGACGTATCCGTGTCGCCCAGCTGCACCGAGACCCAACTGGCGGGCACGCCGAGGGTCTGGGCGGCGATCTGGGTCAGGGAGGTCTCGATCCCTTGCCCGATCGTGGTCACACCGGAGAAGACAGTGACCGACCCGTCTTCATTGATCCTGACCTTCGCCGAGTCCCACGTGCTCCAGTGGATCTGGAGCATCTGAGCGAGCCCGGTCGGGGCGAACCCGGTAATCTCGGTCGAGGACGCGTAGCCCACGCCGCGGCGCACCCGGTCGGTGCTCGTGCTATCGAAGTCGCGGCCGCGGGTCACTGCGTCCTGCAGCGCCTTGGGGTAGTCGCCGCTGTCGTAGGGCATGGCCAATCGGGTGACCACCGGGAGCTCGTCCGACTGGTACATGTTGTGCAGCCGCAGTTCTGCGGGGGCGCGCCCGGTGATCCGGGCCGCCTCGTCGATGAGACGCTCGCGGATGAAGGTCGCCTCGGGCATGCCGTACCCGCGGAAGGCCCCCGTGGGAACTCGGTTGGTGTACCAACCGGTGACCGTGGCACCAGCGGCACGGCTGTACCGGTAGGGGCCCTCAACCATGAGGCCCGCGACCTGGAAGGGACCGCTGCCGCTGGTGGCGCTGGTGCCCTCCGCCCCTAGGTCGCCGTGCATGTCGACGTGGAGGGCCAAGAAGGTCCCGTCCTCGTCGAGGGCGATCCTGGCACGGCTCTCCTGCCCGCGGCCGTGGTGGCTCGCGACGAAGGACTCGGCCCGGTCCTCGATCCACTTGACCTTGCGACCGAGGCGACGCGCCGTGAGGCAGACGAGCGCCTCGTCAGGGAAGAGCCGGGTCTTCAAGCCGAAGGCCCCACCGACGTCCGTGGCGACGACGCACACCTGATCTACCCTCAGGTCGAGGGCTCGGGCGACCTCCTGCCGGACCATGTGGGGCACCTGGGTCGAGGAGTGGACATCGAGCCGCTCGAGACGGGAGTTCCAGTCCGCGATCAGGCCTCGGGGCTCCATCGAGTTGTGACCGATCCGGGGGAGGGTGAACGTCATGTCGACGACGACTGGGGCGCTGGAGATAACCGCCTCGAGGTCGTCGACCGGGTCACCGAAGTGGATCTGACCGATCTGGTTGGACCCGTACTCGGGACGCACCAGCGGCGCATCGGGTGCCCGGGCGGCCTCCAGAGAGGCCACGGCCGCCACCTCGTCGATGTCGATGTCGATGAGCTCGAGGGCATCCTCGGCGAGGGCACGACTGTCCGCGACGACGATCGCGAGCGGTTGGCCGACGTAGCGGACCTCACGGCTGTAGAAGCTGAGATCGACCTCCTGCTGGCCTGGCAGCAGCCACGGGCACGGGATCGTCCCGAATGCTCCGTCGAGCTGGTCAGGCCCGAGGACGAGGTGGACGCCGGGAAGGCTCTCGGCGTCTGCCGTGTCGGCCTCGGTGATGCGCCCGGCGGCGAAGGGACTGCGCAGGATCGCTGCATGCAGCATCCCGGCCTCGGGCACGTCGTCGACGTACCATCCCTGGCCGCGCAGCATGCGGTCGTCCTGGACGCGCGACAGGCTCTGGCCGATGAGCTCCTCGTCGCTCGTCTGGCTCGCGCAGGTCTCGGTCGTGCTGGTGTTCGTGCTCATTCGGTCCCCACCTCCCAGGCCTGCCGGATGGCGGCCCTGATCGACGTGTAGCCGGTGCAGCGGCAGATGTGTCCACCGAGGACTTCGGTCTCCGCCGTCTCTGCCGAGAGCCCGCGGCGCCGCGCGCCGCTGACGCTCATGAGGATGCCGGGCGTGCAGAAGCCGCACTGCAATCCATGCTGGTCCTTCATTGCCTGCTGGAAGTCGGAAAGGCCCTCCTCGTCGGCGAGCGACTCCACGGTCTCGACGCTGCGGCCATCGATCTGGACGGCAAGCATGAGGCACGAGCGGACAGCTTCGCCGTCGACCAAGACCGTGCACGCACCGCACACGCCCTGCTCGCAGCCGACGTGGGTGCCGGTCTGCGCGACCTGGTGGCGTAGAAAGTCGCTGAGCAACATGCGCACAGGTACGTCCATCGTGACCTCGGCGCCGTTGACGGTGGTCGAAAGTTCTCGGGTTGCTTCACTCATGCTGCGTCCACGTCCTCGAGTCGGGTCAGTTGGCGCCGGACCAGGGTGCGGAGCAGGCCACGGCGGAAGGCCGGGGTCCCGGCCGCGTCATCGGATGGGTCGACCTCGTCCGCCGCTGCCCGTGCTGCGGCCTCGACGTCGACAGAGGCCCCGCCGGCACGCAGCACGGCCTCCAGCTGGGACAGTCGCTGGGGCGTGTCAGAGACGCCGGCGGCAGCCGCCCGGGAATCGACGACGACCCCATCGCGGACCTGCACACCGAGGCACAACCCGGCGTAAGGGAAGTCACCATGGCGCTGGGCGATCTCCTCGTAGCAGAAGGTCCAGCCCTGCCACCGCGGAAACTCGACAGCGACGAGCAGCTCATCGGCGGCCTTGCTCGTCATAAAGACGGTGTCGAAGAAGTCCTCCGCGGCCACCGTACGTTTCCCGCGCACCGAGCGCAGCCGCATCGTGGCACCGAGCGCGACGGCGACGGTCGGCATCTCGGCGGCCGGGTCGGCGTGGCAGAGGGTTCCGCCGACGGTAGTCCGGCACCGGATCTGCGGATGCGCCACCAAGGAGGCCGCCTGTGGGAGCACCGGGAGCACCTGCTGTAGCTGCGCGTCGTGCTCGATGCTCGTCAGCCGGACGGTGGCGCCGAGGTGCACCGAGTCGTCGGAGATGGTGACTTCGTCGAGGCCGGCCACCCGGTTGATGTCCACGACCACCTCGGGCCGCGCGAGGCGCATGTTAAGCAACGGCACGAGGCTCTGCCCTCCGGCGAGGATCGACATGTCGTCCTCGTGCTGGCTGAGCAACTCCAGGACCTCGGCGAGCGTCTGCGGTGCCTCATAGGCGAAAGGGGGTGGTTTCACGTACTCCTCGATCCATCCATGGCGACTGACCCACGCTGCCCACGTGGCGGCGGGACATCACCTCGTATGTGCATGCGACTTTGCATACATTAATGCACCCTAGTACGGATTGGTTGTGCGTCAAGGGGTCTGGACCCGCCCGCCGGGCCGGCTCAAGCCGCGGATCGAGAGTCCGCTGTCGATGGTCAGCATCGACCCCGTCATGATCGCAGCCTCGTCGGAGGCCAGGAGGGTGAAGGCTCCGTCGAAGTCGGCGACGTTGGGCACCCGCTGCAGCGGCAGGATCGCCGCGGTGCCGTCGAGCACGGAGTCGCTGGCGGTCTGACCGAGTGCGGAGACGCCCTTCAGCCGGGTGGGCGCGACGCCCGGGGCGATGCCGTTGACCCGCACGTCGGGCGCCAGCTCGTAGGCGAGCTGGCGCACGAGACCGAGAACGGCGTGCTTGGACGCGGTGTAAAGTGCGCCGCCGCCGCCGGCGTTGGAGCTGGCGAAGGAACCGGTGAGGACGATCGAGCCGCGGCTCTCGACGAGCTCGGGCAGGGCTGCACGCGAGCCGAGGAGCAGGGCGAGCACGTTGACGTCGAAAAGCTCGCGGAAGGCGCCGGCGAGGTCCTCACCCGCGATGTCCTCGAGCGGGCGGGCGCCGTCGGTGATGCCGGCATTACCCACGAAGCAGTCAAGCCGCCCCCACTGCTGGACGGCCGCGGACACGGCCTCCCGGTTGCCCTCCCATGTAGCGACGTCGCTGACGACTGAGATGACTGCGTCACCGAGGTCGGCGGTCGCCTCGACGACACGATCGGAGATGTCGACCGCGACGACGCGGGCGCCCTCGGCGACGAAGCGGCGCACCGCCGAGAGCCCGATGCCGCCACCGGCTCCCGTGAAAACGACGATCTTGTCGGCCAGGCGTCCTTGGCTGCTGTTCACGCTGCTCTCCTTGTCGTCCTTCGGCGAGGGGTGGTTGTCTCGGCTCATCGCGCGGCCTGATCGCCCAGCGACTGCCCGAGCAGGGCCCCCGCCTCGGGGACGAGCGGGTCGAGGCCCAGCTCGTGCAGCATCTTCCAGACGGTTGCGGAGGCGGCGCTGACGACGGGGATGGGCGATCGTCGTTGCACCTCGGCGAGGGCACGCAGCGAGGGCATCTGGACGCATGCGCTGATCACCAGCGCGTCGGCGCCGGTGGTGTCGACCTCGCCGGCGAGGCGGATCAACTCATCCTGGTCGAGCTCGCCGACCTTGAGGTTGTCTGGCTCCTCGCGGCTGATCGAGTCGACGACCTCGATGCCCTCATGGTCGATGTAGCTGCAGACCGTGGCGGTGAGCGGCTTCATGTACGGGGTGAGCACGGCGACCTTGCGGGCGCCAAGGTGCTCCAGCGCCTGGACGAGGGCCCCAGCCGACGAGACGATCGGGAGGTCGGCGCCGGTCTCCTCCAGGGCCACCCGCCCGAGCGTGGTCTCGGAGGTCCGGTGGTAGCCGTGACCCTGGGACATGATCGCGACGAGGCAGGCATAGCCCATGACGTCGACCCGCGCGTCGGCGAGCTCGGCAGCGGCGCGCTCGGCCTCGGCGTCCATCGCGGCGAGCTCCTCAGGAGTGACCTGTTTCATCCGCATGCGGGCGGAGTGGAAGGTGAACCGCTCAGGCGCCACCTGCTCCCGGGCGCGCAGCATGGCCGGAATCTCGGTCTCCATCGTCACGTTGCTGCTAGGGACGATGAGGCCGACACGTATGGGGTTGTGCATGGGTGCTCCTGGGGTTGGGAAGGGAGGAACCTCAGCCGCAGTAGCCGCGGTCCGCCAAGGGGACGAGGTTGGAGGTCTCAATGAACTCGATGTCGTAGTGGTCGTGTAGCCACGCGACGTCGAACCGGCCGTCCGGCCGTTCGACGAGGTCGATGTCGAGCGCACCGCAGGTGACGAGCAGCGGGTCGAAGACGTAGTCGGGGTCGACCTCGCGGATCATTCCGACCGCCGCGTCGAGGAGGTGGAACTCCATAATCCGCGCCGCGGCGCCTCCCTCCCGGGTGGCGACGGCGTGAAGGAAGGCGCGGTCGACGTCGGTGAAGTTGCTCAGCGCCCTCGGCCTGGCGAAGTACAGCTGCTGGTGGCGCTGGATGAGCGACGTCTGAGCATCGACGAGGCGGGCGACCGCCTTGGGGTAGCGGCGGGTGATGATGTCGTGGAAGGCGAAGTGCGCGTTTTGGAAGTCGCGCGTGCTCAGGCGGTCCTGCTCCATGAAGGCCAATTGGTCCCCCATGTCGGCGAGCCCCTCGTCCTCGATCGTCGCGACGATGGCCCTGACCATGGGCGGCTCAGTGAGCAGGCGCAGGGCGTAGGCGTCCTCCACCTGGTGGAGCGGTGCCGGCGCGACCGACATGCCCCGGTTGGCCTGGGTGACCACGAGCCCCTCGGCCTGCAGCTTGTGCAGGGCCTCGCGAAGGGGGGTCCGCGACACGTCGAGCTGCCGCGCCACGTCGGCCTGGCTCAGGCGCATGCCCGGCGGCAGGGCCCCGGAGACGATCTGCTCCCGCAATGCCTCCGCGACCTCCTCGACGACATTGCCCGCCCGCCCCACGCTGCTCTCCTGCTCAGGCATCGGGCGCGTCCTGCGACACCGCGCCGAGCTCCTTCGCGTGCAGGTGGCTGAAGAACGCCGGGTCCTGCGCCGCGACGATCTCGAGCTGCATCGGGTCGAGGGTGACGCTGTGCCCCCGACGGGGGACGAAGAGCTGCAGCCGTTCGCCGTTGTTGGTGCGCACCTTGCGGAAGAGCACGCCGGTGAACTCGTTGCCGATCCCCTGCCACTCCTCCGTGCTGATGACACCGGGCACCGGGTCCGGCTCGTCCTTGACGTCCGGGCCGGGCTGCGCGTCGCCCAGGTCGGGGTGGATCTTGTCGCTCATGTCGTCACTCCTGTCGTCGTGAATCGTCGGGTCTCAGCACGGTAGGCGTCGGGGCGGACCCCGCGCAGCACCGGGAGCCTGTCCCGCGCGGCCGAGACCTCACCCAGGTCGAGGTCGAGCACGGTCGTCGCGAAGGGCTCCTCGCCGAGGTCGGCCAGCACCTCGCCCCACGGACCGACCGCGAGCGCGTGGCCCCACGTCTCGAAGGCGTCGGGCACCTCGCCGTCACCGTGGACCGTGGCGCTGGCGATGACGAAGGCGGCGGACTCGATCGCCCGGGAGCGCAGGAGCACCTCCCAGTGGGCGGCGCCGGTGACCCGGGTGAACGCCGCCGGGACGAGGATCACCTCGGCCCCTTCGAGGGCCAGGGTCCGGTACAGCTCGGGGAAGCGGACGTCGTAGCAGACGGTGATCCCCACGGCGACGCCGTCGACGTCGACGATGACGGGGGCCGCCCCGGCCTGCTCGACCGAGCTGGCCTCGAAGGACTGCCCACCGATGCGCGCATCGAAGAGGTGGATCTTGTCGTAGCGACCCACGACGGCGCCCGAGCGGTCGTAGACGAGGGCGGAGTTGAAGGTGCCCTCGTCGGTCCGGTTCTTCAACCCGCCGACGACCACTACGACGTCGTTTTCCCGTGCGGCCTCTGCGATGCGCTCGAGGTGGGGGTCGCCCCCTTCGCTGAAGGCCGCCTCCCGCATCTCGACGTTGGTCCCGAGCATCAGGCCGTTCTCGGGGAGGACGACGAGGTCGGCCTCCTCCGCCGCGCAGCCGCGGATGGCGCGCAGCGCCAGCTCGACGTTGGCCGCGACGTCCCGCGTGGCATGCCACTGGGTCAGGCCGACCCGCAGGGTGCGCTCGCTCATGCCGGCTCCTCCTCGAGGTCCATCCGCACGACGGTCCAGCCGCCGCCGGAGGCGTCCATGGGCTCGTAGGCGTACACCTCGCCGCGCACCCCGGGACCGACCAGGCCCAGCATGATCAGCCAGTTGGGGAACTCGTACTGCCCGTGGTCGAGCAGCGGGTACGGCTCGAGGTTGGCGATGTCCGTGCCGCGCCCGGCCTGGAGCATCTCCAGCAGGTAGGTGTCGAACTCGACGTCCACGCTGCCGAACTTGCCGGGGTCGAGCCAGTGACTCAGGCCCCCGGTGGCGACCATCGCGACCTTGAGCCCCGAGCGCTCGACCGCCGAGCGCATCGCGGCGCCGAAGGCCCGAGCGCCGTAGGGCGAGAAGCTGCGGTGGGGCTGGGTGATGATCGGCACGACGGGGACGTCCGGCCGCGGCAGCATGAGGCGAAGGGGGACGATGAGCCCGTGGTCGAGGTCGACCCGCGGGGCCTCCTCGACCTCGAGCCCGGCCAGTCGCACGGCGTCGGTGATGTGCTTGGCCATCTCGGGGCTGCCGGTGAGCTGCAGGTCCAGGTCCGGCCGCTTGAAGAACTCCATCGAGCCCCCGTGCGTCGCAGCGGTACCGACGACGTAGTGGTGGGTCTCGAAGCTCTGGAAGTGGCAGTCGGCCGTCACGAGGATGACGTCGGGGTCGGCCGCCCGCAGGTCGGTCGCCATCCGCTCGTAGCCCGCCAGCAGGCGCTGGACCCCGTCGTCAGGGTCGATCTCGGGGCGGGCGAGCAGGTCCGGCACGTGCGAGGCGCCGCCGGCGAAGACGAGTCCGCTCGGCAGGTCCTTGGGCGGCAGCGGGGTCTCCGTGTCGACGTGGAGCTTGCCCTGGCTCTGGCTGTCCGCGATGTCGTCCTGGAACCACCGGCTGACGAGGATCGTCACACCGTCGTTGACCCCGGCCGACCGCAGCCGGTCCCGGTCGCCGCGGATGATCGTCTCGACCCAGGCCTGGGTGATCCCGAGCTCGGCGGCCCCTCCCTCCGGGTCCTGCCGGACCCGCTCGAGGAGCGCGCCGTCCCGGGCCATGGCGAGGATGGCCTGCTCGAGGGAGCCGTCACTCATGTCAGACCAGCTTCCCGTCGCGCACGACGACCTGCTCGTCGACGCTCACCGTGCAGCTCCGCATCGGCACGTCGAGGTGGGCGGGGGTCTCCCGGTCGGCGAACCGGTTGGACCCGGTCGACCACATGAAGTTGCCGGCCGTCGAGCGCAGCTCCTGGCCGTAGAGGCTGCGCGGGTCGTAGACGTCGAAGGCGGACCAGCGGGCCTGCGGCAGCAGGCCCCAGCCCATGTGGCTGAGCGCCCACACCTCAGGGTCCTCCCACGACTCGAAGTAGTCGTTGAGCAGGTGGGCGTCCGCACCACCGGTGATCGAGGTGATGAAGCCGTCCTTGACCTCGATCGTCACCTCGTCGCGCACGTAGCGCTGCCACGGGATGAGCGCGTCGCCCGGCTGCAGGACGATCCGACCCTGGGCGCTGCGGTCCTTGGGGAAGCAGGCGGCGAAACCGCTCGGCCAGTGGTCCCAGCGGCCGGGCACGTCGACGTAGCCCCACTGCATGGTGATCGGCAGGTCCTCACCCGACACGTCGGCGGTGAGGTCGGTACCGGCGTCGCTCACCACGTGCAGGGTGCGGCCGTCGCGCAGGACGTCACCGGCCGCGGAGACGCTGGCCTTGAGCTCCTCGCCGCCCATGAGGCGCTCGAGGACGTCGTTGGGCTCGGCGACGAAGAGCATCCGTTTGCCGTTGCCCGTGATGCGCGTGCGCACGTCGGAGTGGATGAGCCCACCCACGGTGCAGTCGACGACGAAGTCGGCCTCCCCCGCGGCGGCGAGCAGGGCAGCGACCTCGCGACCATCGGCCTCGTAGGGCGGCAGCATCGGGCTGGACAGGCTCGAGGCGTGCAGCACGAGGGCGCTCGCACCCAGCTGTCGGGCGGCAGCGACGGACGCCGCGACGTACGCCTCCTTCTCGCCCAGCTCGGCGATGACGGCGACGACCTCGCCAGAGGTGACCTTGCACAGCTCGAACTGCTTGACGAAGTTCTCGGTGAGCGATCGGGACATGGTTGTTGTTCCTTATCGGTGGGGTTCAGTGGGCAGCGCGGATCGCGCCGCCGTCGATGACGAAGGAGGACCCGGTGGAGAAGCCGGGCAGGTCGGACGCGAGGAAGGCGATGAGGTCGCCGATCTCGTGCGCCTCGCCCCAGCGGCCGAGCGGGATGTCGGCGACGACGCGGTCGAGCTCGGTCTGACGGTCCGTACCGTTGACCTCGGCCTTGCCGCGCAGGATCTTCTCCATCCGCTCGGTGCCGGTGGCGCCCACGAGGACCTGGTTGACGCGGACCCCACGCGGAGCGATCTCGGCCGCGAGCGACTTGACGAAGGAGGACTGCGCCGAGCGGTAGGCGGCGGAGAGCACCCCGGCGGGCGACGGCTGGCGGACCCAGGACGAGGAGACGAGCACCATCGAGCCACGGCCCTGCTCGACCATGACCTTGCCGGCGGCGGTCATCATCTCGACGACCGGGCGCAGCAGGGCGTCGTGCGCCGCGGACCAGTCCTGCCAGGTGAGCTCGAGGGCCGGCGACAGCTTCGGGCCCGGGGTGTTGGCGACGAGGACGTCGACCGACCCGTGCTCGGCACGCACCCGCTCCACGAGGTCCGCCGCGGCTCCCGCCTCACCGAGGTCCACCGTCAGCGGGACGATGCGACCGGTGCCGAGCTCCTCGACCTCGCGCCCCTCGGTCCGGGCGGCCGCGATCACGGTCGCGCCCTCGCTCGCGAGCCGCTCGGCCGTGGCGCGGCCGATCCCGCGGGAGGCGGCGGTCACGAGCGCGACCTTGCCGTTCAGTGCCAGATCCACGTCAATCCCCTCAGTCGTTTTGCATTCATCTTTGCATACATTTCTCTGGTCGCCACAGCGTGGCCCACGCTGTGGGTCAGGTTGCGAGGTGCACGGCGTCCTCGGGGCAGGCCCGCTGGGCGGACCGTGCTGCCTCCTCGAGGGCCTCGGGGACGTCGCCGTCGCCGATGACGGCGGCGAAGCCCCATTCGTCGAGCTCGAAGAGCTCCGGACACCGGTCGACACAGGTGCCGTAGCCCTGGCACTTGATGGCGTCGATGCGTGCCTTCATGACTGCTCCTGGGAGGGGGTGGGGGCGCCGGCCCGGACGGCCTTGGCGCTGACGAACTCCTTGGCACTGATCACCGACACCGTCGTGCGCGCAAGGGTGGCGGCGCCGTCGAGGAAGCCGCACGCGCCACGTCCCGGCAGGGTCACGCCCCACCGAGAGAGGTCGGCGAGGTCGTCCTCGTCGGCCAGGCCGGCGGCATTCTTGGCCAGTACCTTGCCGATCGCCCGCGTGCCGTTGCGGCAGACACCGCACTGCTGGGCACTCTCGGAGGCGTACCAGGCTCCGAGCTGCCCCACGATGGCGGCGACGTCCTCGTCGGGCCCGATGACGGTGAGCGAGGCGCAGCCGAGACCGGTCCCCGCGACCCGCAGCGTCGTGTAGTCGCACTCGAGCCCGAGCACCTCGGAGGCGTGGACGCCTCCGAACCACCCCCCGAGCAGCAGCCGGGAGACGTCCTCCGGTTGCACGCCCACGAAGGACAGCAGCTCGTGGATCTCGATGCCGAGCGGCGCCTCGATGACCGCGCAGCCCTCCGGGCCGCCCATGATCGTGAAGAGGGCGCTGCCCGGCGAGGTGTGCGTCCCGAGCTCGCCGAACGCCGCCGGACCGTGGTGGTGGATCCACGCGACGTGCGCGAGGGTCTCGACGTTCTGGATCAGGGTCGGCTGCCCACCGACGCCCTCCTCGAAGGGACGGGGCGGCTTGAAGGTCGGGAGTGCGACCTTGCCGTTGATCCCCTGGACGAGCGCGCTCTCCTCCCCCGTGACGTACCGGTGGTCGAGGACGACGACCTCGATGCTCACGCCCTCGGGGACGAGCGCCGCGTCCACGAGGTCGGCGATCGCCGCCTCCACGGAGGCCCGGGTGTCCTCCCGGCTCACGCACACGATGGTGCGGGCAGCGCGAAGGGCTCTCCCGGCCAGGAGCAGGCCCTCGAGGACGAGGTGTGGCCGGTTGAGCAGCAACCAGCGGTCCTTCCCCGATGCCGGTTCGCCCTCGTGGCCGTTCGCCACGACGACGCGATCACCGTCCGCCGCGGCGACCGAGCGCCACTTGACGTGGGCTGGGAAGCCTGCGCCGCCGCGCCCCTGCAGCCGGGCCCGGGTGAGCACGTCGATGAGGCCGGAGGTCGAGTCCGTGCTCGGTGCCACCTGCAGGTGGCCCAGCTGCTGCTCGCCGACGAGCCCGAGGGGTGAGCCGTCGTCGCGCGTCTGCACGAGTCGTGGCTCCATGCACGGAGCCACCCGAGCCGTCGGCAGCTCATCGGGGACGCTGCGCAGGAGGGGGAACTGAGTGGTCATCGGTGCTCCTCGATGATGGACAGGGCCGTGTCGAGCGACACGACCTCTCCGTACTTGGCCTGGATGTCGACGAGGGCGGCGTCGTGCGGTGACCGCTCACGGTCACCGACGGCCGAGGCGACGACGAAGGGACGCAGCCCGAGCGAGATGGCGTCCACGACACTCGCGCGGACGCACCCTGAGGTCGTCGCGCCGCAGACGACGACGGTGTCGATGCCGTCGGCCGCCAACCGCTCGCCGAGGTCGGTCCCGCTGAAGGCGGAGGCGGCCTGCTTGACGACGACGTGGTCGGCGTCGACGATCCCCGACGCCGGGTCGATCTCGACCCAGGTCGAGCCCTCGCGCAGCTCGAGCATCGCCGGCATCTTCGTCAGCCACACGGGCTCCTCGTCGGCCGCGAAGGCGATCGTCGTGAAGACGACCGGCACTCCGGCGGCGTGCGCCGCGTCGACGAGTCGGGCGGTCTCGGCGACGACGTCCGGCATCTCGAAGCCGGGGCCGCACGCCGGGTCCGTGAACCCGCGCTGCAGGTCGACGACGAGCAGCGCCGGGCGGCCGCCGGGCTCGAGGGCGCCGGCCAGCCCCCCTTCGGCATACCGGTCGAGGACCGAGACGTGGTCGGTGGAGGTGGGAGTGGTCATCGTCATCACTCCAGCGGGGTGACGGGCCACTCCCCGTCCTCGGCACGCATCAGCGCGGAGTAGTAGCGGTAGAGGTTGCGCTGGACGCCCTCCTCGTAGCGCGACCAGTAGGCCTTGCCGGGCCCGGGCCAGTCGTCGACCTCGCGGGCGATGCCGACGCCGGGCAGGCCCATCTTGTAGTTGAGCTGCAGGTCCATGAGCTCCGCGGCCACCGAGCGGCCCGTGCGACCCACGGTGATCCACGGCTCGGTGTCGTCCATCTCGAAGGAACCACCGACGGAGAAGGTGCCCAGGCCCGCCTTGTACGTGCGCTCCTTCTGCTCGTCGCTGAGGTTCTTGTAGGCGAGGAACCAGTTCCAGATCTCGATCTTGCCCGGCCCCTTCGGCTGCCAGGTGCGCATCGTGAGGATGCCGGTGGGCGCGTGCTTCTCGCCGTCCTCGCTCATCGGCAGGGCCAGCACGGAGAAGTTCGGGAAGACGTTGCCGACGAAGACCCGCGCTCGCCGAGCGATCTCCAGCTGGTGCTCGGAGATGTTGGTCGTGTCGAAGTGCTCGGCCAGCGACTCGGGGAACCCGAAGAAGTTGGGTCCGGGCTCGTCCGGGTCCTCGGCCATCGAGAAGGACAGGGAGTGACCGGGCGCCGCCTGGACGTGGTACCCCATCATGTTGTCCTGGAAGGCCACCGGGAAGGCGCCGATGTCCCACACCGAGCGGTGGAGGGTGCCGAGGTGGTAGTCGTCGCCGGAGAAGTTGTCCGCGCCGGACTTCCAGTTGGCCTCGACGACGAACCGCTGCGGCGGGCCGAGCACCTCGACCCCGTCCTCGTCCAGACCGAAGAGGAGCGACAGGTACCAGCCCATGCCGCCGAGGTACTCCTTCAGTGGTGGCGCGGTGTCGTCGAGGCTGGCGAAGACGAGACCGAGGAAGCTCTCGACCTTGGGTGCCTTGAGCAGTCCGTTGGCCTCCTTGTCCATGCCCTCGAGCGCGTGCTTCCACAGCGGCGCACCGATGAGCTTGCCGTCGGAGGCGTAGGTCCAACCGTGGTACGGGCACCGGAAGTGGCTCGAGTTGCCCGCGTCGGAGCGGCAGACCTGCACCCCGCGGTGCCGGCAGGCGTCGAGCAGCACGTTGATCTCGCCCTGCTCGTCGCGCGAGACGATGAAGTTGTCCTCACCGATGGCACGGACGACGTAGTCACCGTTCGCGGCGATCTCGGACTCGTGTGCCAGGAAGACCCAGGCGCGGCCGAAGATCCGGCGCAGCTCCGCCTGATAGATCCCCGGGTCGCCGAAGATCGACGCGGGCACGTAGCCCTCGGGCAGGTTGGCGTCGAGCTGGTCGAGGAGCTCGGTGGCCCGGTTCGTGAGCGGAGGCCGCACGCGGACAGGCTCGTTGGTGTCCTGGGTCATGACAGTTCTCTTTTCTCTCGTCCGGCGCGGGTCAGAAGAAGATCGACAGGTTGTGGGTGCCGATCACGGTCAGGTCGAGGACGGTGGAGCGCTTCAGCAGGCGCAGGCCCTCCCCTTCGTCCCGCAGGAGGTCGTGCCGCTCGCCGGCGAGCAGCTGTGGGGTCGTCTGGTCCTGGCGGGTGCGGTAGATGAGGACGTTGGACCGCACGTCGAGGTCACCGTCCCGCTCGCCGGGCCGCACGCGGACATTCGTCACGAAGTGGCGCACCCGGGAGGGCGGGTCCTCGGCCCACGCGTAGGCGGTCTCGTTGCGCTTGACCTTCGAGCCCAGCGACCCGTAGTCCTCGTTGAGGTGGTACATGCCTTCCGCGACGCCGTTGCCGCGCGACCGCTCGACGGTCTGCCGCAGGGGGAGCTGGTAGACGACGTCACGGCTGACCATCTCGACGAGCCAGCGACGTTCCTGGAGGTCATCGAGCAGCTCGGCCTCGTACATGAGGAAGTCGACCGCGGCGGCGTGCTCGGGACTGGTGATGCTCAGGGGGCGGGTGGTCATCTCGGCTCTCTCTCGGGGTGGGGAGGTCAGGGCGGGGGCGGTCACAGCTGCCTCCCCGCGAAGAAGGCGGTGTGGATGGCGTCGAAGACGCGGCCGGGTCGGTCCGCGGACCCGACGACGACGACCTGCTGGCCGCGGTCCTCGAGGACGGGACGAAGGGGGTTGTCCGCGCGTCGTCGACCGAGCGCCAGGACGACGGTGTCAGCGGTGAGGGTGCTGCCGGCGGCGAGCTCGACGCCGGTGGCCGTGACCACGGTCGCCCGCGTGCCGGTGCGCACGTCGACCCCCGCCTCGACCAGGAGTCGGGGCAGCGCCATGAGGTCGGTGAAGACCTCGTCGCCCTGCTGGAGCGCGTCGCCCTGCTCGACGAGCGTCACCGACGCACCTGGCAGCTCGCGGGCGATGCGCAGCGCGCACTCGCAGCCCTGGAACCCGCCGCCGACGACCACCACGGAGGACCCGACGTCCTCGGGCCGCACGCTGGCCGGGGTCGTCGTCGTGACCCCCGGCGCGACCTCCGGACCGGCCTCCCGGTCCTGCGCCCCGGTCGCCAGCACGACGGTCTCGAAGCTCTCGAGCTCGTCGACGCCGGCGCGCTGGGTAACCACCGGGATGCCCCGACGGACCACCTCGTGCTCGAGGTGGTCGACAAGCGCCCGCAGGTCGACCTTGCTCTCCCAGTGGCGGGTGAAGCGCAGGACGCCCCCGAGGCCCTCGGGCTCGAAGAGCGTGACCCGGTGACCGCGGTCGTGCAGCAGGGCTGCGCTGCGCATGCCGGCCACACCACCGCCGACGACGGCCACCTCGCGCGGTCGCCGGGTGAGCTCGAGCGGGAAGCTGCGGTCCTCGTTGAGCACCGGGGAGAAGACCGCGGTGCCGACCGAGTAGGTGACCACGGCGAGCACCATCGCGATGATCGCGTTGACGCTGCCGAAGAGGCTGGAGGCCAGGGCTCCGTAGAAGAGCCAGACCATGGCGGAGAGCAGCGACCAGAAGGACATGGCCAGCTGCCACTTGCCCAGACGCATCGTGATGGGAACGACGTGGTTGGCGTAGTCGTCGTGACGTTGGTCGTCGATGACGCGTGGGTCGTCCGAACCGGACAGCTCCAGCTGACGCACGGACAGCGGCAGGACATCGGCCTGCGGCTCCCCGGGGGCAACACCCATCTGAGGACCTTTCTCCATGTGCACGCACCTTTGCATACACTTTGGTAGAGGATGCGACGTGGATCACGAAGTGTCAAGAGACGGTCAGGAATGGGTCCGGGATGTGGACCAAGCCGACCCTTGCCGTTCCGGCTCGCCGGCGCGCGTGGATCAGCTGCGCCGCTGGCAGTTGCCGCACCAGTAGAGCGTGCGGCCCGCGATGTCCTTGGCACGCACGGTCGACCCGCACACGACGCACGCCTGGTCGGTGCGCTTGTAGACATAGCTCGTCCGCTCGGTCAGGTGCACGTCCTCCCCCTTCGCCAGGGCGGACTCGACCTCCTCGACCTGGTCGTCGACGGTGACGATGCGGCTCGTCGCGACGCCGAGCGGGAGCAGGCGGCGCAGGTCCGCCCAGACGAGCTCCCACGACGCGCGCTTGAGTCGCTCCCCCGGCGTCATCGGGTTGATCCGGTGCCGGAAGAGCACCTCGCAGCGGTAGACGTTGCCCACGCCGGCGAGCACGTCCTGCTCCATCAGGAGCGCGGCGATCGACTTGCGGGAGCGGTGGATCCGCTCCCAGGCGAGCCCACCGTCGGTGTCCCGCAGAGGGTCCGGGCCGAGCTTGGCGTGGACGGCGTCCTCCTGCTCCGGGGTGATGACCGCGCACGTCATCGGGCCGCGCAGGTCGGCGACGTGCTCTTCGGTCGCGATGCGGCAGCGCACCTGGCCGATGACCGGGCGCTCGCCGACGTACGCGGCGGCGTCGATGGTGAAGGTCCCGATGAGCCCCAGGTGCACGTGCAGCACCCGCTCACCCTCGAGCTCGACGAAGAGGTGCTTGCCGTGGGCGCGGGCCTCGAGGAGCTCGTGGCCGGTGAGCAGCGCTGCGCCCGCGGCGAACCGGCCCTGCGGGGAGGTCACCTCGACGACCTGGCCGGCAAAGGTGGCGTGCAGGTCGCGGGCGATGCGGTGGAGCGTGTGGCCTTCAGGCATGGCGAAGGGGGCTCAACTCGCCTTCTTCTTCGCGGCAGACTTCTTCGCGGTCGACTTCGTGGCCGCGGCCTGCTTGGCCGCGGTCTTCTTGGCCGCCGTCTTCTTCGTCGTGGACTTCGCCACCGCCTTCTTGGCCGGGGCCTTCTTCGCGCTCGCCTTCGCCGGGGCGGGTGCCTCGCCACGCGAGGCCTTGGCCTTCTCGACCGAGCGGGCGAGCGCGGCCAGCAGGTCGACGACCTCGCCGGACTCCTCCTCGTCCTCCTCGACCGCCTGGACCTCTCCCCCTTCGACCTTGGCGCGGACGAGGGCCTCGACGGCCTGCGCGTAGTCGTCCTCGTACTCGTCGGGGTCGTAGTCGCCGGCGAGCTCGTCGATGAGCATGCGCGCCATCGACATCTCGCGCTCGGAGAGGTCCTGGTCCTCGATGTCGGCGAAGTCCGCCGCCCGGATCTCGTCGGGCCACAGCATCGTCTGCATGACGATGACACCCTCGCGCACGCGCAGCACCGCCATCGTCATGCGCGTGCGGATCGAGACGGTGACGATCGCCATGCGCCCCTGCGCCTCGAGGGCCTCGCGGAGCAGGACGTAGGGCTTGGTCGCGGCCTTGTCCGGCTCGAGGTAGTAGCTCTTGTCGAGGAGCATCGGGTCGATTTGGTCCTCGGGGACGAACTTCTCGACGCTGATCTCCTTGCTGGAGCGCGTCGGCAGCTCGGCCATGTCCTCGTCCGTGAGGACGATCATCGCGCCGTCCTCGGTCTCGTAGCCCTTGGCGATGTCGTCGTAGGCGACCTCTTCGCCGTCCTTGGTGCAGAACCGCTTGTACTTGATCCGGCCGCCGTCGGTGCGGTGCACCTGCCGGAACTGGACGTCGTGGTTCTCCGTCGCCGAGTACAGGCGGACCGGGACGTTGACCAGGCCGAAGGAGACGGCACCCTTCCAGATTGCACGCATGGGTCCAGCATGCCCGTTCGGGTCGACGACGTCACGGTCGAGACCGCCGACGGGTCTGGCGGTCTCGCGGCGCCGGGAGTAGCGTCGTCACACGCTCGTCGGGCGCACCCCCTCGTGCACGGAGGACACCATGATCGGTCGACGCCTCGCCACCCTCGCCGCAGCCATCGCGACGACCGCTCTCGGACCCGGGCCGGCCCTCGCCGGGGCCGCTGCGCCGGCCACCGAACCCCCGCACGGGATCCCGGTCAACTGCGCGGCGAGGTCCTACTCCGTCAGCTCCGCCGGACGCCTCTACAGGGTGGTCATGCGCTCCGGCTACCTGCGCACGTGGGACATCGAGCAACGACCGCTGTCCGTCTGGCCCCGGCATGTCGCGCAGTCCTCGGCGACGTGGACCGGCGACGGCACGACGACCAAGCAGCTCGCCGTCGACGACCGAGGTCGCGTCTTCGTGTGGACCCAGTGGCTCAGCGACCAGGACGACACCGGCCGCTACGCGATGCGACGGGTCCCGGGCGACTGGTCGAGCACCCGTGCCCTCACCGCGAGCCGGACGTACTACTACCGCCTCGCCGGGCGGCACCTGGTCCGCTACGAGATCGCTCCCGGAGGTGCCCCTGTCAGGGGCCGGGTCATCAGGTGGTCGACCCTCGCCGACGTCAAGACGATGAGCCTGGACCGCAGCACGCCCTGGGCCGACACGGTCATCGCGACGACGACGAAGGGAGAGCTCCTCCAGGTCAAGGTCCGCCGGGACAGCACGGCGACGGTGACGCGCACGACCCTGCGCCGCACCGGCTACCAGAACTTCGTGACCTTCGCGTCAGGGCGCTGCATCGAACGACCGCGGGCGGGCGCGTACCTGGGGGTGACGCGGATCGGAGGGGTCTACGGCTACTACGACCCCGACCGCACCGACGCGAGGGCATCGTTCAGCGGCGGTCGGATCGGCTCCTGGCGCCACCGGACCTACTGACCGTCCTCAGCGCCCCGAGCGACGGGCCATGGCCTCGGCCACGACGTGCTCGGCGATCGCGAGCGCCGAGGTCGCGCCGGGCGAGGGCGCGTTGCGCACGAGGACGACCCGGTCGGTCCCGGTGATGACGAAGTCGTCGACGAGGTGTCCGTCCTCGCCCATCGCCTGCGCACGCACACCCCTCGTGCCGCGGACGGCACCCGAGGTGTCGAGCCCGGGCACGTACTTGCGCGCCTCGGCGACGAACTGTCGCGAGCTGAGCGCGGTGCGCGACTCCCGCACTGCCGCAGGCAGGTTCGCCGCGGCGAAGCGCCAGAACCCCGAGAACCCCACGACGTCGAGGACGTCCGCGGGCACCGGCGCGCGCCGCCCGTAGGACTCGCGCCCGAGCGAGAGGAAGGCATTGGGGCCGAGCGTCAGCACACCGTCGACGCGCGGAGTGACGTGCACGCCGAGGAAGGGGTAGCGCGGGTCCGGCACCGGGTAGACCATCCCCCGCACAGCCGCGCGCTGCTCGCGCGGCAGCACGAAGTAGTCCCCGTAGAAGGGCACGATCCGCGGGCTGCGGGACTCGCCGAGCATCGCGGCGAGCCGGTCGCTCTGCAGACCGCCGCACGCGATGACGAGGTCGTACTCGGCGCCGTCGGCTGCCCCCTTCGTCACCGTCTCGACCCGCACCCCGGTGCCGCGGTCGACGAGGCCGGTCACCTCGTGGCCGAGCCGCACCTCTCCCCCGGCGTCCGTGAGCTGCGCGCCGAGCGCCCGCGTCACGGCCGGGTAGTCGACGATCGCCGTCGTGGGCGAGTGCAGGGCGCGCACCCCCGTGGCGCCGGGCTCGATCTCGCGCAGACCGTCGCCGTCGACGAGCCGCGCCCCGGGCACGCCGTTGGCGACTGCGCGGGCGTGGAGCGCGTCGAGGCGCCCGGCCTGGACCTCGTCGAGCGCGACGACGACCTTGCCGCACTCGTCGTAGGCGATGTCGTGCTCGTCGACGAACTCCCGCAGCAGCCCGACACCCCTGCGGCACAACGTCGCCTTGAGGCTGCCGGGCTCGTAGTACAGGCCCGCGTGGACGACCCCGCTGTTGTGCCCGGTCTGGTGGGCTGCGAGGTGCCCCTCCTTGTCGAGCAGGGTCACCGTGGCGCCGTGCTCGCGGGCGAGCAGGCGCGCCACGGCCGTACCGATGATGCCGCCGCCGATGACGGCCACGCGCAGGGTCATGGTCGGGTCTCCTCAGGGGACGAAGGGGGGTGGCGCCGTGCGGTAGGTCGCCGGCGTCCGCGACATCGAGATCGGGTGGGACACGGTGGGCACGGGTGCCCGACCGTCCTCCCCCGGCACCTCGTGGACCGGGTCGAGGCCCAGCGTACGGGCCAGCTCGAAGGCCTGGTCGAGGTCGTTGATCGGGCCGCAGGGCACGCCCTTGGACGAGAGCAGGTCGAACCAGTGGTCCGCGCCGTGACCGGCCAGCGCGTCCTCGAGCTCCGCCGTGAGCACGGCCCGGTGGGCCACGCGCTCGGCATTGCTCGCGAAGCGCGGGTCGTCGACCAGCTCCGGCCGCCCGATGCCCTCGGCGAGGAGCCGGAAGAGCTTGTCGTTGGCCGCGGCGATCGCCACGGGGCGGTCGGCCGTGGCGAAGACCTCGTAGGGCGCGATGCTCGGGTGGAGGTTGCCCATGGCCTGCGGGACCGCTCCCGTGACGACGTGGGTCGACGCCTGGTTGGCGAGCGCCGAGAGCAGCGAGGAGAGCAGGTTGACCTCGACCCGCTGCCCCTCGCCGGTGCGCTCCCGGTGCCGCAGCGCGGCGAGGATGCCGATGGTCGCGTGCAGGCCGGTGATGATGTCGACGAGCGCGACCCCGGACTTGAGCGGGCCGGACTCCGGCGAGCCGGTGACCGACATGAGCCCGCCGACGGCCTGCGCGACGAGGTCGTAGCCGGGCAGGTCGGCGCCGGCCCCCGAGCCGAACCCCGTGATCGAGCAGTAGACGAGCCCCGGGTCCCTCGCGGACAGCTCCTCCCAGCCGAGACCGAGACGCTCCATGGTCCCGGCGCGGAAGTTCTCGACGACGACGTCGCACCCGGCGACGAGGTCGAGCGCCTCCGCCCGGTCGACCTCGGAGCGCAGGTCGAGCACCCGCGACTCCTTGTTGCGGTTGACCGAGAGGAAGTACGTCGACTCCCCGTCGTCGGACCAGGGCGGACCCCAGGCGCGCGTCTCGTCACCCCCGTCGGGGCGCTCGACCTTGATCACCTCCGCGCCGAGGTCGGCCATGAGCATGGTCGCGTACGGAGCGGCGAGGACGCGGCTGAAGTCCGCGACCCGCACGCCCGCGAGGGCACCGGGGGCGATCACCGGAAGGCGGCCTCTCCGGTGAGCGCCCGCCCGATGACGAGCTGGTGCACCTCGCTGGTGCCCTCGTAGGTGAGGACCGACTCGAGGTTGTTGGCGTGCCGCATGATCGGGTACTCGAGCGTAATGCCCGCGGCCCCGAGGATCGTGCGGCACTCGCGCGCGATGGCGATCGCCTCTCGCACGTTGTTGAGCTTGCCGAGCGAGACCTGCTCGGGCACCAGGCTCCCTTCGTCCTTGAGCCGGGAGATCTGCAGCGCGAGCAGCATCCCCTTGCCCAGCTCGAGCGACATGTCAGCGAGCTTGGCCTGCGTCAGCTGGTAGCCCGCGAGCGGCTTGTCGAAGATCTCCCGCTCCCGGCTGTACGTGATCGCCGTCTCCAGGCAGTCGCGTGCCGCGCCGAGCGCACCGAAGACGATCCCGAAGCGCGCCTCGTTGAGGCAGGACAGCGGGCCGGAGAGGCCCGCGACCTCGGGCAGCACGGCGTCGGCGGGCAGCCGCACGTCCTCGAGCACGAGCTCGCTCGTCACGGAGGCGCGCAGCGAGACCTTGCGCTTGATGAGCGGCGCGGAGAACCCGGGGGTGTCGGTCGGCACGACGAACCCGCGCACCTTGTCCTCGGTCTGCGCCCACACGACGGCCACGTCGGCGACGGAGCCGTTGGTGATCCACATCTTGTTGCCGGTGAGGACCCAGTCGTCGCCGTCCCGGCGGGCACGCGTGCGCATGCCCGCCGGGTTGGAGCCGAAGTCCGGCTCGGTCAGCCCGAAGCAGCCGATCGCCTCACCGGCGGCCATGCGCGGCAGCCACTGCTGCTTCTGCTCCTCCGACCCGTGCTTCCAGATGGCGAACATCGCAAGCGACCCCTGGACGCTGACGAGGGAGCGCAGGCCGGAGTCACCGGCCTCCAGCTCCATGCACGCCAGGCCGTAGGCCGTCGCCGACGTCCCCGCGCACCCGTAGCCCTCGAGGTGCATCCCGAGGACGCCGAGCGAGCCGAGCTCGCGCGCCAGCTCCCGGGCGGGGACCTGGCCGCTCTCGTACCAATCGGCGACCTGGGGCTTGATCTTGGACTCGACGTACTTGCGGACGGTGTCGCGGATCGCGCGGTCCTCCTCCCCGATCAGGGAGTCGGTCGCGAAGAGCTCGAGCGGCGTCACTTGGTCTCCTCCAGGGCCCGCTCCGAGCCGGGGTGCAGCGGGATGGGGCCGGTCTCCTTCATCGTCTCGGGCTCGATCTCCTTGGCCGCCGGGTGGACCTGCGCGAGCGCGTCCTTCTCGTCGATCATGAGCTTGGTGATCGCGCAGGCGACGTTGTCGGGCATGTCGTTGCGGACGACGATGACATTGGGCACGGCGATGGTCTTGACGTCGGCGTCGAGGTCGTAGGTGGCCTTGGGGATCGTCGACTCCTCGTAGACCTCGTTCAGCTCCTGCATCTTGCCCAGCTGGGGCGTGACGTCGACGAACTCGACGTCGTCACCCATCGAGGTGAAGAGGTCGGTGATCGCCGGGGTCGGCAGGCCGCCGGACCACACGAGCCCGTCGATCGAGCCGTCCTTCATCCCGTCGACGGTCTTGGTGAGGTCGAGGCGCTGGCGCTTGACGTCCTTGAGGTCCAGGCCGCTCGTCTCGATGAGGCGGTTGGCGATGACCTCGGTGCCGGACTTCGGCGAACCGGTCGAGATCGTCTTGCCCTTGAAGTCCTTGACCGAGTTGATCCCGGACTTCTTGCTGACGACGACGTGCGTGTAGTTGGAGTAGATCCGGCCGAGGGTCGAGACGTCGGCCTTCTTGTCCTTGAAGTCGCCCTTGCCGGCCACCGCGTCAGAGGCGGTGTCGGCGAGCGAGAAGCCGGCGTCGTAGTCGCCGCTCACGACCTGCTGGATGTTCTGCACGGACGCGCCGGTCTCGGCGGAGGTGGCCTGCAGGTCGGTCTTGTCGTTGACGAGCTTGGCGAGGCCTCCGCCGACGACGTAGTAGACGCCGGTGGAGTTGCCGGTGGCGATGTTGAGGCGGCCCTGACCGGCGTCACAGCTGCTCTCGTCGGCCCCGCTCTCGCCTCCGCTGCGGTCCTGCTGGCCGCCGCAGGCGGACAGGGCGAGTGCTGCGGCGAGGGAGAGTCCGGTGATGGTTGTGGTGCGGCGCATCGTCGAGCCTTTCGGTTGCGGTGTGGGTGGTGCGGTGCCCGGGCGGGCGAAGGGGGTGGAGCTCGGGTGGGTCAGGTGGTCGCCTCGACCGGGGTCGCGTCGCGGCGAACCCGGCGTCGGACGAGGTGGAGGACCACCGCGACGGCCAGCACGGCGAAGCCGATGGCGATCGAGGTGGGCACCAGGTAGAGGAGCAGGAGCGCGGCCGGGACGCAGAGCGCCCGCTCGAGCAGGGAGGTCGGGCCGAACATCCAGCCGGTGGTGGCGACGGCCAGCGCGCCGACGGCGAAGCCGGCGACGACGAAGGCCCACGCGACGTCGCGGAAGGAGCCCTCCGCGATGAGCAGCGCACCGTTGTCGGTGACGACGAAGGCGAGCGGCGCGAGGAAGGCCGGCAGCGTGTACTTGCAGGCCTGGATCATCGTCGGGATGACCCGGCCGCCGGTGATGGCGGCCGAGGCCACGGCGGCCAGGGCCGTCGGTGGCGAGACCTCCGAGAGCACGGCGTAGTAGAAGATGAACATCGCGACCTGCGGGGCCTCGACGCCGAGCGCGATGAGCGCCGGCCCGATGATCACCCAGCTGAGGATGAAGGACGCGGTGACGGGCACCGCGAGGCCGAGGATGAGGATCGCGATCGCGGAGAAGAGCGCCGACAGCACGATGAGCGAGGCGTCGTTGAAGGCCAGCGCGTCGGCGGCCTGGATGAGCACGTCCGAGAGGATCTGCCCGAGGCCGGTCTTGGCGATAACCGAGGTGATGACGCCGGCCGCGGCGCAGACCGCGATGACCGGCAGCGCCGAGCGGATGCCCGAGCTCAGCGCCGAGTACAGGCGCGTGCCGTAGTCCTTGAGCGAGTCGCCGAGCTCCATGCGCTCGAGGTCGACGTCGTGGTCGTCGAACCCGCTCACGACGCGGCGCCGGGAGAGCACCGCCTCGGCGAGCCCGAAGACCGCGGCGGTGGCCGTGGCGTAGACGACCGCCTTGAAGGGCGGCACGTCGATCGCGAGGAAGAAGACGATGACGCCGAGGCTGATGAAGTGGTAGCCCGAGCGGGCCAGCAGGCGAAGGGGGTTGCCGATGGCCAGCTCGACGCGGCGGGCACCGAAGCGCCGGGCGTCGATCTCGACGGCGAGGAAGATGCCGAGGTAGTACAGCAGCGTCGGGACGATGGCCCAGATGAGCACCTCGATGTAGGAGACGCTCAGGTACTCGGCGATGATGAAGGCCGCGGCACCCATCGTCGGCGGGGAGAGGATCGCGCCGATGCCGGCCGCGGCGAGCATGCCACCGGCGGCCTCCTTGGGGTAGCCGGCCCGCTTGAGGATCGGCCAGGCGAAGGACCCGAGCGTCACCGCGGTCGCGGTGCCCGACCCGGAGACCGTGCCGAGCAGGAAGCCCGAGGTCGCGGCGGTGCGGCCGGGGGCCGAGGCGGACTTGCGGAAGAGCGAGAAGCTGAACTCGACGAAGAAGCGCCCCGCGCCCATCCGGTCGAGGACGGCGCCGTACATCGTGAAGAGCACGATGTACGTCGCGGCGACGTCGAGCGGCACGCCGAAGAACCCGGAGGCCTCGTTGTAGAGCGCGTTGATGATCTGCTCGAGGTTGAGCCCGATGTGGCTGATCGACCAGCCGACGGGGAGGAACCCGCCGTAGTAGGCGTAGGCGAAGAAGATCAGGCAGACGATCGGCAGGACGAGGCCCGTCGTGCGCCGGGTCGCCTCGAGCACGAGCACCATGAGGACCAGGCCGGCGACGACGTCGAGCGTGAGCAGCGAGCCCTGCCGGTCCAGGAAGCCCTCGTAGCCGCCGAAACCGATGTCGCTGAGCGGGACCGGCAGCACCGGGTAGAGGCCGACGAGGAGCGCGACGAGCGCGAGGACCCAGTCGATGATCCCCGGGTTGTCCGATCGCGCGGGACGACCGGCGGTGTCGGTGACGGGGTCGATGTCGGCGGCTGCCTCCCTTCGCCCCCACATGCGGTAGGTGAGGAAGACGAGCGGGAGGGTCGTGGCGAGGAAGAAGACGAGGTAGTACTGGCTGCCCAGCTCGAGCGGGTCGAAGACCTGCCGGAGCACGAAGAGGGCGACCAGGAAGCACCAGACCCCGACGAAGAGGTCGAGGCGCGGTGAGAGCTGGCGCGAGGGCCGCTCCTCGTCGTAGTCGGCAACAAGGTTGTCGACGTCGACGGGCTCGGGGGTGAGCTTGTGCTCACGGGCGACGCTGTCCGTTGGCATGCGGGTAACGTAGGTGCGATCCACCTCCCATCCGGGCGGATCGCGTCGGACTTTACATACATCTGACGCTCGACCCACCCCCAGCTGCCACGAGGGAGACCGTGCGAGTCCTGCTCGTCGAGGACGATGACCGGGTCGTCGCGGCCCTGGAACCCGCGCTGCGCCGGGCCCAGCTGATCGTCACGCGAGCGGCGACCGCGGCCGAGGCGATCGGCCGCTACGAGGACGTCGACCTCGTGCTCCTCGACATGGGTCTGCCCGACCAGGACGGCCTGGCGCTGGCCCGCCAGATCCGCCAGCTCACCGGGGTGCCGATCATCGCCGTGACCGCCCGCCGGGACGAGGCCTCCGTCGTCTCCGCGCTGCGCGCCGGCGTCGACGACTACGTCACCAAGCCCTACCGCCTCGCCGAGCTCATGGCGCGCATCGACGCGGTGATGCGCCGCTCCGGCCATGCCGTCCCGGTGCCCGTCGAGCAGGTCGGCGACGTGCGGCTCGACCACGGCGCACGCCGCGTGTGGGCCGGGGAGGTCGAGGTCTCGTTGACCCGCAAGGAGTTCGACCTGCTGGCGGCCCTCGTGCAGGCCGGCGGTGACGCCATCACCCGCGAGGCCCTCATGGAGTCGATCTGGGACACCTCGTGGATCGGTGCCTCGCGCACCCTCGACGTGCACGTCTCCGCCCTGCGCACCAAGCTCGGCCGGCCGGGCCTCATCGAGACCGTGCGCGGCATCGGCTACCGGATCCGGGACCGGGGCTGATCCGTGCGCCGTCGCATGCTCGCCATCGCCCTGCCCCTCCTGGCGATGCTCCTCATGGCGCTCATGGTCCCGCTCCTCGCCGCCTACGCCGCGGACCGCACGCAGGACCAGTTCGTCGGTCGGCTCGGTGACGTCGCCCGCTTCGCCGTGCTCGCCGAGGACGCCATCGAGGACGACGACGTCGTCAGCCTCGAGAGCGAGCTGCGGCGCTACACCGAGGTGTACGGCGGCTCGGTCGTCGTCACCGACGCCAACCGTGAGGTCGTGACGAGTGCCGGGACCGACCCCGCCGGCCCGCGCACCGAGGCGGCGATCACCCGGGCCCTGACCGGCGCCACCACGCACCCGCCGGAGACCGCCTGGCCCTGGCACGAGGAGCAGATGCTCATCGGCTCGCCGGTCGGCCGCGACGCCCAGGTGCTCGGAGCGGTCGTCGTCGTGGCCCCGACCGACGAGGTGCGCTCCGACGTCCTCGTGCGGCTGCTCGTGCTCGGTGGGCTCGGCGCCGCGACCGTGCTGCTCGCCGCCTACGGTGTCGTCGTGCCCGCCGTCGGCTGGGTCCTGCGGCCGGTCCACGCCCTCGACGTCACCGCCAGGCGGCTGAGCTCCGGGGACATGGACGCCCGCGCCAACGAGACCGGCCCGGCCGAGCTGCGCGAGCTGGCGCACTCCTTCAACGGGATGGCCGACAGCGTGCAGGCCTCCCAGGCCCAGCAGCGCGAGCTCGTCGCCGACGCGGCCCACCAGCTCGGCAACCCACTCACCGCGCTGCGCCTGCGGGTGGAGAACCTCGCCTCCGAGGGCGTCGACCGGGACGACGTCGAGCCGGTCCTCGAGGAGACCGACCGGCTCAGCGCGACCGTCGAGTCGCTGCTCCACCTCTCCCAGGTCGGTGCCGCGACCGTCGCCCGCACCCGCGTCGACGTCGCCGTGGTCGTGCGCCATCGCTGCGAGATGTGGGCACCGGTCTTCGACCGGCTCACGGTCCACGCCCCGCCCGAGGCGCCCGCCCTCGCGACCGTCGAGGTCCTCGACACCGCCCTCGACGCGCTGCTCGACAATGCCGCGAAGTTCGCGCCCGGCTCACCGGTCGAGGTGACGGTGACGCAGGCGGGGGGATCCCCCTTCGCCGGACCGGTGCGGGTGCGGGTCGTCGACCACGGGCCGGGGCTCCACCCCGACGACCTGGCCAGGGTGGGGGCGCGGTTCTTCCGCGGACGCGCCCACCAGAACGTGCAGGGCACCGGCCTCGGGCTGGCCATCGTGCGCGCTCGGCTCACCGAGTGCGGCGGTGACGTCGAGGTCTCGCAGACCCCGGGGGGCGGGCTCACCGTGGACCTCACCCTGCCCGGCGCCGACTAGCGCTGCTCGCGGTAGTACCGCAGCGCGCCGGGGTGCAGCGGCAGCGGGCTGGTGTAGATCGCCGTGCCGACGTTGGGCTGGCGCAGGCCGGGCGCGAGCTCCTCGATCGCCGGCTGCTCCTCGAACATCACCCGGGTGAGCGCGTAGACGAGGTCGTCGTCGAGGTCCGGCCGCACGAGCACGTGGTTCTGCACGCTCACCGTGTCGACGGCGCGCTCGAGCCCGTAGGTCGACGCGGGGATGGAGGACCGGGAGAACTCGGCGCCGTGGTCGCGGGCCAGGCGCGGTGCCATCGTGCCGAGCGGGACGAGCCGGATCGGTACCTGCTCGGACAGCCGCAGGACCGCGGTGTTCGGCAGCCCGCTCACGAAGAAGAAGGCGTCGAGGGTGTCCTGGGCGACCGCGTCCGCGGACTCCTGCAGGGTCTCGGCGATCTGCTCGATGTCCTCGTCGTCGAGACCCGCCGCGCGCACGACCCGCCAGGCGATGCCGCGCGTACCCGAGCCGGTCGCACCGAGGCTCACGCGGCGGCCGCGCAGGTCCTCGAGCGAGCGGATGCCGGAGTCTGCGCGCACGACGAGGTGGACGAAGCTGTCGTACGCGCGGGCCATCGCGACGATGTCGACCGGCTCACGGAACTCACCGCGCCCGCGGCGGGCGTCAGCCGCGACGTCGGCGAGGGTGAAGCCGATGTCGCTCACCCGCTGCGACACCTCGCGGACGTTGTCGATGCTCGCATTGGTCCCGCGGGTGCGGACGGTGAGGCCCAGCCGCTCGGCGAAGACCTCCGCGAGCGCCTCGCCGTAGCGGTGGAAGACCCCGCCGGGGTTGCCGGTCGCGATCGTCAGCCGGGCGTCGGGCAGGTCGTCCCAGGAGCGTCCTCCGCACGCCGTGAGCGCGGGCGTGCCGAGCAGCGGGGCGGCGAGGCCCGCGCCGAGCACGGCGCGACGGGCGGGGGGCATACGCGCCAGCATCCCACGCGCCCGGGGTGGGTATCCCCACGGCAGGATGGGGCCATGCGCCCGATGCTCGCCACCGCGACCGAGTCCGTCCCCGCGGGTCCCGGCTGGGCGCACGAGGTCAAGTGGGACGGGATGCGGGTCATCGCCGAGGCGAAGGGCGGCGGCCTCACGCTGACGAGCCGCACCGGCCGGGACGTCACGGTCTCCTTCCCCGAGCTCGTCCCCCTCGCCGACCTCTACGACGACATGGTCCTCGACGGCGAGGTCGTCGCGCTCGAGGACGGGCGGCCCTCCTTCGGCGCGCTCGCCGAGCGCATGCACGTGACCGACGCGCGCCGGGCCGCGCGGGCGGCGGTCGCCCGGCCGGTGACGTACATGGTCTTCGACGTCCTGCGCCTGCTCGGCCAGGACCTCACGGGGCAGCCGTGGACCGCGCGGCGGGCGCTCCTGGAGCAGCTCGAGCTCGAGGGCACGCGCTGGCAGACGCCGCCGGTCCACGACGACGGGGCCGGCCTGCTCGCCGCCACCGCCGAGCAGGGCCTCGAGGGCATCGTCTCCAAGCGCCGCACCTCGCTCTACCACCCTGGCCGCCGCTCCACGGACTGGCTCAAGCTGCCCCACCGCGCCAGCGAGTCCGTCGTCGTCTGCGGCTGGCGCCCCGAGACCGGCGGCGTCGCCCTGGGGTCCGTGCTCGTCGGCGAGCCCGGCGGCTCCGGGTGGGAGTTCGCCGGCCGGGTCGGCTCCGGGCTCGCTGGACGTGCGGGGGCGAGTCTCCTCACGCGGCTGCGTCCGCTGGAGCGAGCGGGGCCCCCCTTCGTCACCGAGGTGCCGCGCGAGGACGCGCGCGGGACCACGTGGGTGGAGCCGGAGGTCGTCATCGACGTGGCGAGCCTGGGCCGCAGCAGCGGTGGCCGGCTGCGCCAGCCGTCCTACCTGCGCGTGCGGTCGGACCTGACCGCCGCCGACCTGAGGGAGACGAGCGGTGCCTGAGACGTCGGCGACGCGGGTCCAGGTCGCGGGGCGCACCCTGCGCCTGACCTCGCTGGACAAGGTCATGTACCCCGCGACCGAGACGACGAAGGGGGAGATCCTCGACTACTACGCCCGCGCCGGAGAGACCCTCCTCGCGCACCTCGCCGAGCGGCCGGTGACGCGGGTGCGGTGGCCGCACGGTGTGGGCGGGGAGAGCTTCTTCGAGAAGAACCTGCCCTCCGGCGCGCCCTCGTGGCTGCCGAGGGTGACGATCGACGACGTGACGTACCCGCTCGTGCAGGATCTCGCGCAGCTGACCTACCTCGTCAACCTCAACAGCGTCGAGCTGCACGTGCCGCAGTGGCGCGTGGACGCCGACGGGCAGCGGATCAACCCCGACCGCCTCGTCATCGACCTCGACCCCGGCAAGCCGGCCGGCCTGCACGAGTGCGCCCGCGTGGCGCTGCTGCTGCGCGAGCGGCTCGGCTCCCTCGGGCTCGACCTCCACCCCGTCACCTCGGGCAGCAAGGGGATGCAGCTCTACGCGGCGCTCGGTGGCGACCTCACGAGCGACCAGGTCCGCGACCTCGCGCAGCAGCTCGCCCAGGAGATGACCAAGAAGCACCCCGACCTCGTGCTGTGGAAGATGACCAAGACCCTGCGCCCGGGCAAGGTCTTCCTCGACTGGAGCCAGAACGTCGCGGCGAAGACGACGATCTGCCCCTACTCGATGCGTGGACGTGACGACCCCTGGGTCGCGGCGCCCCGCACGTGGGACGAGGTCGAGGCCGGCGCCGAGGACCCGGACGCGCTCGTCCAGCTCGACGGTGAGCAGGTCCTCGACCGGCTCGCCGAGCACGGCGACCTCCTCGCCCCCCTCCTCCCCTGACGCCCCGTCCCCCGAACCTGCATTCCCCTAGGGCAATGCAGCCTCAGGGGGCCGCGAAGCGGCGCCCGACCAAGGACCGGTGGGCCATGCCGATGTGCGCGGCCATGAGGTCGCCGGCCAGCTCGGCCTGCCCGTCGGCGACGGCGCGGGAGATCATCCGGTGGAACTGCACGCTGCGGTCGATGTCCTCGTCCTCGTAGTCGAAGAAGCTGCCCGGGGTGAGCGAGGTGCGCGCGAGGGCCGTCGTGATCCTGAACTGGCGCGGCGACTCGGCGGCCGCGAGGACGAGCTCGTGGAAGTCCCGGTTGTTGTGGTGCAGGTCGTCGAGCCGGCTGCTGCCCCCCTGGGCCGCAAGGGCGCTCATCTCCTCGACGAGCTCGGACAGCCGCGCGACGTGGTCGGCGCTGCGGTGCACCGCCGCCCGGGCGGCCGCGCGGCGCTCGAGCAGCCCCCGCAGCTCGAAGACCTCGTCCACGTCCGCCCGGGTGAACTCCGCGACGAAGGCGCCCCGTCGTGGCTCGAGGGTCACCAGCCCCTCGTCGGCGAGGCGGTGCAAGGCCGAGCGCACGGGGGTGCGGCTCACCCCGAGCGCCTCGCTCAGGGCCTCCTCGGGCAGGCGGCTGCCCGGCGGGTGCTCGCCGGAGAGGATCCGGCTGCGCAGGCTCTCGTAGACGCCGTCGGCGCGGGCCACCGGCTCAGAAGGCCGCGCGCGCGTCGTGCCGCGCGAGCCGCTGCAGCAGGTGGTCGACCTCGGCGCGGGCGGTCGGCGTCAGGCCGCGCGAGGGCGAGCGCTGCGCGTCGGAGGCGAGGACCCCGCGGCGCTGCAGGACGTACTTGCGCACCGCGAGACCGACGCCCGGCTGCTGCTCGTAGCGCATCAGCGGCAGGTGCGCGTCGAAGAGGTCGTGCGCCGCCTCCCGCTCCCCCGCCCGCGACATCCGCACGACGTCGACGAGCAGGTCGGGGAAGCAGTAGCCGGTCATCGCCCCGTCCGCGCCGCGCTCCATCTCGTAGTCGAGGAAGAGCCCGCCGTTGCCCGTCAGGACGGACAGGCGCGGCATCTCCCCCTTCGCCTCGAGGTCACGCAGGGCGGTGATCTTCTCCAGCCCCGGCCAGTCCTCGTGCTTGAGCATCACGGCACCCGGGTTGTCGCGGGCGATGCGCGCGATGGTGCCCGGCGACATCTGCACGCTGAAGGTGAGCGGGTAGTCCTGGATGACGAAGGGGGTCCCCTCCCCGATCGCGTCCGCCGCGCCGGCGTAGTACCCGACGACCTGGTCGTCGGTCCGCAGGGTGTTGGGCGGGGCGATCATCACGCCGACGGCACCGGCGTCCATGACCGCGGCGGTGAGCGAGCGCATCGCGGCGAAGCCGGGTGCGGAGACCCCGACGACGACCGGCACGTCGGTCCGCTCGATGACCCGGCGCGCGATCTCGACGGCCTCGTCCTGGTCGAGCTTGGGCGCCTCGCCGAGCTGGCCGAGGACGGTGAGCCCGTCGACGCCGACCTCGCCGTAGAAGTCGACGAGCCGGTCGAGGGAGGCGTGGTCGACGCTGCCGTCGGGGGCGAAGGGGGTCGGCGCGATCGCGTAGACGCCGGCCGTGGTGCGGGAGAGGGTCATCGTGGCTCCTGGTGTGGTGGGTGGTTCAGATCGCCGGGACGTAGCCGCCGTCGACGCGGACGACCGACCCGGTGATGTAGCCGGCGGGCACGCCGGCGAGGAAGGCGACGGTCTGGGCGTACTCGCGGGGATCGCCGTAGCGGCCGGCGGGGATCGTCGCGAGGCTCGCGGCGGTGACCTGCTCGGCGGTGCGGCCCTCGCGCTCGGCCTTGGCCGCGTCGAGGAAGGCGACGCGGTCGGTCGCGATCCGGCCCGGCACGACGACATTGGCCGTGATGCCGTCGGCGGCGACCTCGCCGGCGAGGGTCTTGGACCAGCCGAGCAGCGTGCTGCGCAGGGCGTTGGACAGCCCGAGCCCGGGGATGGGCGCGACGACACCCGAGCTCGTCGAGGTGATGACCCGCCCCCACCCGCGCTCGCGCATGCCGGGCAGCACGCGGTTGGTGATGGTGATGACGGAGAGGACCATCGAGCGGAACTGGGTCTCCCACACCGACGCGTCGGCGGCGGTGACGGCCCCCGGCGGCGGCCCGCCGGTGTTGCCCACGAGGATGTCGACACCGCCGACGGTCTCCTCGATCCAGCCGATGCGGGCGTCGACGACGTCGAGCTCGCCGAGGTCCCAGACGAGCGCATGAGCCCGGCCGCCGGCGGCGGTGATGTCGGCGACGGTCGCGTCGAGGCGCTCGCGGCTGCGGCCCGCGACGACGACGGTCGCGCCCTCCGCGGCGAGCTCGCGGGCGATGGCCCCGCCGAGCCCACCACCTCCGCCGAGGACGAGTGCGGTCCTGCCGGTGATCCCGAGATCCATGTCAGCTCCTGTCGGTCGTGCGGGTGGTCGTCGCGAGCCAGGCGAGTGCGTCGTCGAGGCTCGTGGTCGTGGGCGGGTCGCCGGCGGCGGCCTCCGCCGTGCCGGCGAAGCGCGCCTCCACCTCCCGGAGCAGCGGTGACGGACGACCGCTGTCGGCGAGCTGGAGGGCCGCGCGGGCGACCTCGTGGCGACGTCGTGCGGCGTGCTGCGGGTGGGAGCGCACGACCGCCTCGACGAAGGGGGTCAGACCACCCTCGTCGATGTCGGCCAAGACAGAGGCGAGCTCGTGGCGGACCCCGAGCTCCTCGGCCGCGAGGAGGCACTCGACACCGAGCGCCTCGAGCCCCTTGGTGAGGACGCTGCGCAGCAGCTTGAGCGCCGCCGCGTCCCCAGGCCCCGCGGCGGGGAGGTGCCGCACGGGCGCGCCGAGGTCCTCGAGCCCCTCGAGGCCGGCGGGTGGGCCGGCGACGAGGAGCGGGGTCGCGGCGCCGGTCAGGCCCACGGCTCCCATGATGACGGCATCGGCGTAGCCGGTCCGGCCCGCCGCCGCGTCGGCGGAGCGGCGCTTGTCGGCCGGGGAGGCGGTCGTGAGGTCGACGACGACGGCCCCGACGGGCAGGTGGTCGACGAGTCCGCGGACGACGTCGTGGGCGAGGTCGCCGGCGACGCAGACCCAGGCGCGCTGGACCTGCGCGAGCCACGGCCCGAGGGACTCGTGGAGCGGGACGTGGTGCTCGCGGGCCCACTTCGCGAGGGCCTCTCCCGGCGCCGGGTCGCACAGCACGAGCTCGTGGGCGCCCCCGTCGACCAGAGCGCGGGCATAGGTCGTCCCGACCTCCCCGCACCCGACGACGGCGATGCGCACGGCTCCTCCTCGATACAAGATCAAGACAATCGGAGCGAGATCATCGCTGATCGTGCCCGCTGACCAACGAACCGTATCCCATGCGGTCTCCCCTCCCCCTTCCCGCCCGTCGGCCACTCGTCTGCATTGCCCTAGGGCAATGCAGACGAACGGTCGGAAGAGGTCGCATTGCCCTAGGGCAATGCGGGGGGGGCAGCGGGTCAGGCCCCGGCGGTCCGCGGGCAGCCGGCGCAGGGCAGGCAGCCCGGGAGGGCGTACATCAGGCAGCACGAGAGCCGGCGCGGTGGGGTGCGGCCGATGGTGCGGGCGAGCGCCTGCTCCCACATGTCCTCGACCATGCCGAGGCGCTGGCGGCTGCTCATCTTCGTCGGGGTCGGCAGGCCGGTCGCGAGCCCGGTCGCGGCGGCGCGGTAGGACCGCCACGCGGCCTCGTGGCGCTCCAAGTCGTCGGCGATGCGCCGGTGACCGCCGGCACGCACCTGCACCGCCACCGGGTAGGCGTACACCGGGTCCAGGTCGAGGGACCACAGCCGGGTCTCGGCGGACAGCGCGAAGGGGGTGCGCATCGCCGCCGTCGCGACGACCGTCGCGAGCGGGTCGAGCAGGTACTGCAGGACGAAGGCTGCCGGCATGCCGGGCGGCGCGACCCCGGACTGCGCGACCGTCAGCCGCTCGTAGCGCGCGATCCACTCCGGGGCGATCTCGAGCGCCTCGGCGAGGGGGACGCCGAGGTCCGGGTCACCGACGTCGGCGACCCGGACCGTGAGGAAGGCGAGGTGTCGGTCGAGCTGCGCGAGGCCCTCGCGCAGCTCGACGACCGTGGGTGACCCGCTCAGCCGTTGGCCTTGGCGTAGGCGTCGCGGACCTTCTGGCTGATCCGGCCGCGGTCGGACACGTCGTGGCCGTTG